>NZ_NFLO01000026.1:0-51772 GCF_002160935.1 Drancourtella sp. An12
GGACAAGGATAGTATACTGGAAAAAAGGCAAAAAGAAACCATGAAGTTACAACTGCAACTTCATGGCCCATATGCCTTGTAATTCTAACTGCAACAACCTATGTTGCAATTAATTTTTCAATTAACCATGGTCTTCACTCTCAGGAAGAAATACAACAGGTGGCATACCCACACAACCGCCAGACAGATCCGACCGGCCGGAACATTGCTCATCATCAGAAATCCCGCCGCCATGACCACGGTCACGGTCCCAACAATCCGAATCTTTGTCCTCATAGTCATGGCACGCTGTTTTACAAAACTGTCCAGATGTTTTTTATAAAGTTTCGTTCCGACAAACCAGTCGTGAAGACGCTTTGAGCTTTTCGCAAAGCAGAATACTGTAGCCATGAAAAAAGGCACGGTCGGAAGAACCGGCAGGACGATTCCTGCCGTGCCAAGTCCCAGGCAGAGAAAACCCAGTATGATCCAGAAAATCCTGAACGGATTCTTATTCTTCATTATTATTTCACTCCCGTTAAACCGGACCGGATGTGAGCTGTCACACGGTCAGGACAAATTTTTTCCCTTCAATGGTTGTCACTCCCAGAGAGATCCCGTACAAATCCCGGATGCATTCTTCTGTAATCACTTCATCCGGAGCTCCCTGAACTGCAACCTCCCCCTCTTTCAGGCCGATGATGCGGTCTGAAAAGTGGATCGCCTGATTCATATCATGGAGCACCATGATAATAGTGATCCCATACTCCTGATTGAGTTTCTTCACCAGTTTCAGGATCTCGATCTGATAACGGATATCCAGATAGGTGGTCGGTTCATCCAGAAAAAGGATCTTCGTATTCTGCGCAAGCGCCATGGCGATCCACACCCTCTGACGCTGTCCGCCGGAGAGACGGCTTACTTCCCTGTCCCGGTATTTTAAGATATTGGTAACCTCCATGGCCCATCGGATCATTTTTTCATCCTCGTCGCTTCGTCCCTGCATCATCTTTCTGTGAGGAGTTCTTCCAAAGGATACAAGCCTCTCCACAGTAATGTCATCCGCGGAGGAATTATACTGATGGACAATGGACACCCTCTTTGCGAAATCTTTCAGACCCAGATTCTGGATATTCTTCCCGTAAAGGAAAATATTCCCTTTACGCGGATAAAGATTCTTGGTCATCAGATTGAACAGGGTTGATTTTCCGCACCCGTTCGCTCCCATGATGGTTGTGATCTTCCCTTCTTCTATGGTAAAAGACGTGCCCTTTAAGACTTTGTTTTTCCCGTAGGAAAAAAACAGATCACGCACTTCCATGGACGGTTTCCTCTGTTTTGTATCAGGCTGCATATTTCTTTGACCTCCTTAACAAAATGATAAAGAACGGACCGCCGATCACGCTCATTATAATGGACGCCGACACTTCGTAAGGTGCTGCCACGGTCCGGCCGATGGTATCCGCAAGCAGAAAGGTAAATGCACCTGCCAGCATGGAAAATGGTACCAGTGCCCGGTGGTCGCTCCCGACAAGCAGCCGCCCGATATGAGGTACGATAAGCCCCAGGAAGCTGACAGCTCCCACGACCGCTGTAGAGATACTGGCCAGAAGCACCGCAACCAGAGAAACCAGAATCCGAATCAGATTTACGTTGACACCAAGACTTCTGGCTGTCTTGTCTTCCAGAGACATCAGGTTGCACATCTTTGTAAACAAAAGTGAAAGGACAAGCCCTGTAATTACATAGGGGAGAAGGGTTTGTACATCTTCCCATGTTTTCTGAGTGATATTCCCTTCCACAATGGATGCCACACCGGAGGAAGTTCCTCCGCTCATTGCATTCAGGGCATCTGAAAGACCGGTGAACATGGCGCTTACCGCAACACCGGTCAGGATGATGCGAAGCGGGCTTAATCCTCCTTTCCACGACAGACTGTATACCAGAAAAAAGGCCAGTACCCCGCCTGCGAACGCGAAAAGCGGGGTAAAGAAATAAAGGGCCGGCAAGAAGGCCGTGATCAGTACCGCGACAAAACCGGCTCCTCCGGAAATCCCGATAATTCCAGGGTCTGCCAGCGGATTTTTCAGCACTGCCTGGAAAAGGACGCCCGAGACCGCTACTGCTGCCCCTGCAAACAGGGAGATCACGATCCTCGGGAAACGCAGGTCATAAATAGCCGCCACATCATCGATCCTTTTGATGAACAGTCCCCTGAACAACTCTGAAGGAGAAACCTTCAGGCTTCCGATATTGACGGACACAACGATCAGCAGCACGAGCAGGACTCCTGTGACGATAAAGGAGGCTGCCGCCCGGGCTGTTTTTCGTTTTTTCCGGCTTTGGTCCTGCCTGCCGGATTCTTCTCTGTCTTCACTCATAGCTCATCCTCCTTACTTTTCCTGTTTCTCATCCTCTTCATTCTCCGGATAAAGCATCGGCTGGAGTTCCTCCAGTGCTTCCGGATAATTGAAGTTCGCGCTCATACCAAAATATTCATAGGTCAGATCGTATACCCGTCCGTTCTTCACAGCGTCAAAATGCTGCCAGATATCATCAGTGGCAAATTCTTCGTTGAACATCTCCACGATCTGATCCGGGAGCGCATGTGCCGCACGCATAATCACATCCGGCTCTTTCGTCTTCATATCCTCGGTATTCACCGTAAGGAATTCCTGGTCCGTCCCGGCGTAGACGTTCTCACCCCCTGCCAGTTCCACCAGACTTCCCACATAGGAATTTTCCGTGGCAATGATATAGCTTCCCGGAAGACCCATCAGGATCAGAACTTTCGGAGCATCCTTTCCTTCGTTCTTATTTTTGTAATCCTCATAAAACGCCGTAAACTCGTCCACCATGGTCTGTGCCTGCTCTTCTCTTCCAAAAATTTCCCCCAGTTCCTGAATAGAGCGGTACATCCCCTGAACACTTCTGAGATTTAAAAATGCCCAGTCCGTATTGATGGCTTCGTATTTCGGCTGCAGATCCGACTGAAGGGTGGCAGGACTCAAAATCCAGTCCGGGTCTAAGGAAGCCACAATCTCCATATCAGGAGCCATAGCGGTTCCAACTTCTTTCACTTCGTCATACCGCTTCGGAAGTTCCGAAACAGAACTTGAACATACGCCGGTCAGGTCGAGCTCCAGCCGGTCACAGATCTCTGCCGTAGAAGGAGATGTGGCAATAATCTTCGGTTCTTCCCCCATTCCCTTTACTTTGGCTTTTGCTGCTTCTACAGCGGCCTTTTCTTCCGGATCTGTGATTTCAAGCATGGTACTGACACTCCCGCTCTGCGTGGAAGCACTGTTGTCCTCCGTAGTTTTATCCGTGTTTCCAGCGCTTTGATCCACACATCCTGTAAACAGGCTACAGGAAAGAACCGCAGCGGCTGCAAGTACGGAAATTCTGCTTTTTCCTTTGATCTGGCTATACTTCATCGTCATCATAACCTCCACCCCAGCGTTTCCAGTTCTTTCGGAAGAAAAAGATAATTACTGCCGCTGTACCCATCAGAATCAGACCGGAAACTGTGACTGCCGCTCCGACGGCAAAAGGGCCTCCTACACCGGAACCCGCCGTCTTTTCCGCCTCTTCGGATGCATCCGCTGCCGTGGAAAGACTTAATCCCTGTGCCTCATCAAGTTCCGTATCCGTAGATGCGGCCGGCTGAGCCGCTTCATCTATGGAACTGGACAGTGCCGGTGTCTCCGTACTTTTTTCTCCGGATTCTGTGTCCGCATTTTCGGAGGATGTCAAACCGGAGCCGCCCGAAAGCGAGGAACCTGACAGATTGGAACCGCCCCCGGTGCTTCCGGTATCCGCATTTCCGGTTTCTCCTGATCCACTTTCCGTGCCTGCACTGCCGGAGCTGTCCGTTGTCGCTGTTTCTCCGTTTCCGGATGCTTCTGTCACCATGGTCGCATTCATATTTGTATTGTTCCCGGCAGCGTAATCACTCGGATACAGGTAAAAGACCACGTCTCTTCCCATAGGTGCCACGTACATCGAGCAGCGGACTACACAGTTCTCGCCCGGCACCTGTATGCAGATGTCTGCCGTTGTACCATTGTCGTCCGTTCCGTTTCCGGTTACTCCAACTGCCGGTGTTGCCCAGCCGCTGTCGCCTACATTCTGCACCCAGAAACTGTGTCCGGAAGTCTGATCCATCAGGCTGAACCGGACTGTCAGATAGTATTCTCCGCTGTCCGTCAGTTCCAGAATTCCCGTTGTGTACACCACTCCGTCTACCATGCCCTGACCGGTGGCGTAAGATGCCTCGCCGCCGGAATCTTCTATTTCACCGGTAACCGGATGGGCGTAGCATGGATGAACCGTACAGGTATAAACGTTCCCGGATGCCGCCTGTACCGGGAATGCTGTTGTCCACACTCCTGCAAAAACAAAGAGTACAGCGGCCAGAAACCCGATTCCTTTATTTTTAACTTTTTTTCTTATCTTCATCTATTTTTCCCGCCTCTGTTCCCTGTCTTGTTTTCTTTTCCGCCTGCCGGAACGAACAGTTGTCAGTACACCCGCACCCAGACAGATGCATCCTGCAGCCAGTACTGCGATCCACAGACCCGAGTTTGAAGAAGTATCATCTGTCTTTACACCGGATGCAGACTTCAGACTGCTTCCTCCAAGAGAACTTCCGCCAAGGGAACCGCTTTTCAGCGAATTGCCGCCAAGGGAACTGCCCCCAAGGCTGCTTCCACCCGGAAGTGTACTGTTCCCAAGACCACTTCCACCTGTCAATCCTCCCTGGCCGGAACCGTCATCCTTGTCTCCCGTATTATCGTTATTGCTTCCCGGTTCATCGTCATCTGAAAACGACGGATCATCTTCCTCCGCAGCTTTCAAAGTCGCCCAGTCAAGAGCCAGATAGACTGACTGGTCACCCAGACCTTCAGATATCGATTCCATCACCGGCACATAAACTTTGAGAGGGACAAATCCATCATCCAGAGCTTCCGGAATCAGTTTGAACGTAACAAGATCCGGATAGTCCGTACCGTATTCATCACGGATCCGGTCACCGTTTTCATCTGTCTGATAAGAGTCTACCACTGCATCTTCCAGTTCTCCCTGAGGATATCCGTACTGATCTTTCGTATATCCGGTAAGAAAATACTGAAGCCCGCCAAGATACCCGAGTTTCCCGCTGATATTCATCCCTTTCATATCCAATGTGACTGAATAGACGCCATCTTTTACAGTCAGCCTGATCGTATGGTTGATGGCATTATCTGCCATGGAAAGTGTGGACTGGTCCACCTTTACCATCCTGCCCGTCACTGCGTAAGTGCCGTCTTCCAAGTTGTGAATATCCAGTTCTGTGTCTCCCGGATCCTCCGGATCCTTCGAGTCCTCCGGTTTCTCTTCCTCGTCTATATTATCACCATAGGTAATGGTAAAAGTTGCCGTTCCCGTATAATTTCCCGGAGATGCCGCCGCAACATCTTTTCCTTTGATGGTAATATTTCCGTTCAGTACAATCCCCGTCTCTGTACCGCCCGCTTTTGCCACTCCGGTCTCTGAAGCTGTCTGTGAGCCAAAGTCATTTCCGAAAGGAAGTGTTTTTGATCCACTGTAAAGATTGCCGCCCGCCGGCGCGCTTACCGTGACCGTCTCGCCCGGTTCAACATCAGATACACGGATCTCATAGGGCTGTACATTATCGACAGTTGTCTCCAGTTTTCCCATGGAAAGGGACTCCGGGATCATGATCATGCCGTCCGGCTTCGATGCCTGATTGGAAACATTGGCAGTAATTTCCATAGACTGCTGTCCGGTTTCTCCGCTGCCGTGTCTTGTCAGTGTATTCCAGTACATGGTAACGATAGTTTTTACGCTGAACTTTCCGTTTTCAAAGTGTATGCCGTTGATTTCGCCGTTTAAGGCGCTCATAGCCGGTACATAAATCTTAGTGTTGTTATAATAATACCGGCTCAGCCCGGTAAGCGGAAATGTGACGTCCGTCACCACTTCATAATCTCCCCGCTGTTCCGTTGCATAAGTTACGTTCTCCATGGAAAGTTCCCCGGCCGGATCGTTGCCTTTATAATAGCCGTTAAACCCGAGGATATACATCGGTTCCTGTTCCGTTCCGGAAACCATCGTGTAAGAAAGACTCATTTGTCCGTCTTCACTGACCTTCAGAAGAGCTTTTGCCGTTTCAGTCTGAACAAGGCTGTGATCTACCACATCGCTTCGTACCGCAACGGTCACGTCATAGATGCCCGGATCCGGTAGTTTCTCCGGAACATCCTCCGCAGACTCCTCAGCAAGGTTCAGACCCAGTGCATCTGCGACTGCCTCCTTAATTCCATTGGAGGAATAGGTCGCGCCTGCCACGGCATCCAGATCCCGGATACCCTCTGCGTCGTTATCCGCCAGTCCGGAAAACATCCCGGAAATGCCATCAATGGCGGTCTTTAGTTTGCCCTTGTTTACCTCCGCATATGTTCCGCCGAAATTATCTCCGGTAATCGTCACATCCGTGATTTTTCCGTCTGTAACAGTTACTTCCGCATCAATATCGTATTCGCCAAACTGGTCGATATGATAAGTTCCGCTTTTGATATACGATCCGCTCTTCTCCCCTGGCGCCGCTTTTGCCGCTCCTGCCGGAGTCAAGGCTGTCATAGCAAGCAGTCCTGCCAGGGCAAGGGCGGTCCATCTCTTCCTGTTTCTTTTTCTTCTCATTCTTTCCTCCGTCCGAAACTATCCGTTTTTGAAAAACAGAGATCCCCACAAGATATCGTGCGGGGATCTCTGCATCGTTCGGCTGACATATACTAGTTCGCCGCGTATGAAATCATAAAGGTTGTTGTTCCTGTGTAGTTTCCGGCTGCCGCTTTCGCCACATCTGCGCCGCTAACTGTAAGCTTTCCGCTCAACGTTTTGTCCGCCACATCTTCTGTTACGCTCTGGCTGCCAAAGCTGTTCGCAAATGCAAGTGTATTATCACCGTTTGTCAGGCTGCCGGCTGCCGGAGCAGAAATCGTCAGTTCACCATTCAGATTTGCAGCATCAACTTCTACTGAATACACTGTTACATTATCTTTCTCTGTACTCAGAGTTCCCATGCTTGCAGATTCCGGAACAGTTACCGTATATTCTGGTTCGGAAACCACTTCCTGTACATCTGCGGTAATCTGCATATTCTGCTGATTCTGTGTGTCCCCTCCCGGTTCCTGGCTTCCGCCTGCCGCCTGCAGATCAGTTACCTTTACAAAGAAATTCTGTGTTGAATTCATAACCACATTCACATAGGCGCTGGCCGCTACTGTACCGGCCTCCAGATCATCCAGCACATCCCGCGGAAGCTCCACAGTAAGCACCTGGGTCGGCAGAACGTCTCCGGCATTGACGCCAAACAGCGCTGCATCTGTATCAAATTCTTTTTCCGGTTTTGTAGTAATGTCCGATTCTGCCGTATATTCTGTTCCGTCTACCGTAAATTTCACATCTTTTACAGTTCCATCTGTACCCTGATCCGGGAATGCCGGGATCGGGTAAGCCACATAGAATGTAAGCTCGGCAGAATCCGCCGTCAGTTCTACATCTGCCTCGTGTACAAAAATCGGATCACACATGCTGTTGCTTCCTGTTCCGTTTGCATTCAGGAAATGGATTTCTCCTGTATAGCTGCCGTCCGCCGGCTCCGCTGCGAATGCGGTTCCGCACAGCATCGTAGATATCATCGCCGTTGCAACGGCACCGGATAAAATTTTTCTGAATCCCATAATTGATTCTCCTCTCTGTTTATGTTTTTGTTTATGCTAAAGTGCTTTGCACTGTAACATCATCAGCATCTTTTTTCACACAGTTCTTATGTGACTACAAGTGTGCAGTTGACTTCCGCCCCGTTCCTTGGAGTCATCTCTTCGTCTGCAGTAAATGTTTCATACTTCACCGTCAAGGGATATTCCCCCGTCTCCATCTCCTTTTCCAGCGTGATCTCATAGAGACTCTGTCCCGGTTTGATTATTTTTGACGTGTAGATAGTCTCCTCTGTCTCAGGCAGATAAAAGGAAATCCGGAAATAGACCTGATTCTCTTCCGGGTTATTCAGCTCAACGGACACATCTTTTGTTCCGGAAGGAATTTCTATTGATTTGTATCCCGGAATCCGGATCCCCTCTCCCACGGAAGGAGTTGTAGATTCACTCTCCGGCTTTTCCTGATCTTCCTCAAACGCCACATCATAATTGGTCACTTCTTTTGGCCTGGTATAGAACCAGATGCCTGCGGCCGCAATTATCACCAGAAGGATCAGGATCCCGATTTTTTTCTTACTCTTCATATCATCTTTCTCCATAGTTAATTCAGTTAGTTATTACTAACTCTTGTTTTAAAAAGAATCTCACATAAACAAAGAATGAAATATGTGAGATTCATACACCGGAATTAGTTTCAACTAACTATCGTAATCATATCATACCATTTCTATTTCTGTCAATCCGTGCTAATGATACTAATTCTCATTTATTCTATTTTCTGTTTCTTCTGTTTTCCGGGAATCCACGCACACCGCATGAACCGCGAACCGTCTGCTATATCCGCTGTCAGTGCATGTGGAAAGCGTCATTACTTTATGACTGCTGTCCGGATGAATTCCTGTGTCGATCAGAGAATTACAGACCATACTGTCAATCAGCTTCTGATATTTCTCCCCCGGTTCATATCCGATCTTATAGACATCCCCGCCGTTTTCCGCTTCGTGGCAGGCAAAGATCTGATACCGGTATACTGCCCCTTCTGTGTACAGGGTAAAATACGGATTTTCTTCCCAGAATTCTTTTTTCCGGTATTTTTTCAGGCCGCCGAACATGCTCCCGTCATTCATGTTATGCCCGTATATGACTGTATAATAATCCACGAAATCCGGCCGGTTCAGTCCCTCCAGAAAGATGCTCCCAGCGATGTGGGATTTGCCATACAGATCCCGTCTCAAATATTTCTCATTATCTCCCGAGTAGAAAACCGGATAATCGATTCCTGTATTTTCCGGATCATCTGACCGGATCCATGCCACGATATCCGGATTTTCTTCTCTTAATTCGTCAAACCGGATCATCACATCCGTGAGCCACCAGTCTTTTTCCTTTTCCCCGCCGTCCCCTTTCCGGATCTTTGTATAGCTTTCTCTCAGGTTTTCATAGGTCCAGGATGAATTATGTTTATCAAGATAATCCGGGAGAATGTTCCCGAGAGAAAGACTGATCAGCACAAGGGATACCGGGATCAAAAGTTTTGACAAACTGAAATGTTTTCCCTCTTTACAGTCCTGCTTTTTTCTATTCATTTTCATTTATGCCGCTCTCTCTTTTCGGCATCTCCTGACTATGATAAATAATCTTTGATATTTTCTTTCCCTTGCCAAGATAACCACATTTTCTGACTCCATCCCGGACAATCTGATCCAGCTTTTCTTTTGGCATCCGGAACACAGTACTGTCCTCCAGAATAATCTCGCATCCCTCTTCATCTGTAAGATCTTCTGCACATTCCACTTTGTACATATTTTTTCTGTTGATCGCCCCGATCTCTTCCAACGCATTGATCATACGGTAGACAGTCGCTACTCCGATCCTGTTGTCTTCCCGCGAAGCCTTATAAAAGATTTCCTTGCAGCTTGCACAGTTATTTTCCAGAATAATGTCAATCAGTATCTTCCTCTGTCTTGTAATACGGCATCCGTTTTCTTTCAGTCTCTCAATAATCTCATCTTTTCTGTTCAAGATACTATCCTGCTTTCTGCCCGTAAAACGTAGGAACCTGCACTAATATGTTAGCCATATCTACTCCTCCATACACTGCTGATTATCATTATTCTGTCATATTTTTCTTTCCTTAAATTAGTATAGACTAACTGAATTGAAAAATCAACAATTATTCATGTTGTTTTATATTTGACATGGTATAAAAGAATACTGTTAACAGAAAGAGGGAGATTCCGCACACAACGTGAATCTCCCTTTTTGAATGATTTTTATTTCTTTTCATCAGTCAGCAGATTTCTCATGCTCCTGAGACTGATCAGCAAAGTCGATGTGTTATGAAAAAGAGCTGATGACGTTGGCTGAATCATGCCTGCAACGCCAAGAAGGATCAGTCCTGCATTGATACCGATGATCTGATGATAGTTTTTTACGACCCGGTTCATCATTCTGTTTGCAAGATGTTTCAGTGTAACCAGTTCCCGAAGGTCTTCCGCCGCAATGGTAATATCGGCAATTTCCCTTGCAAGTTCTGCACCATCGCTGATAGCAACACCTACATCCGCCGCAGACAGGGCCGGAGAATCATTGATTCCGTCCCCGATCATGATCACCTTATGCCCCAGCGTCTTCTCTTTCTCCACAAACCCCGCTTTTTCTTCCGGGAGCACTTCCGCATAATATTCGTCTACGCCGACCCTCCGGGCGACTGATGCTGCGGTCTTCTCACTGTCGCCGGTCATCATAACGGTTTTCTTTATTCCTGCCGTTCTCAATGCCCGGATCATATCCCCAGCCTCTTTTCTCAGCGGATCTTCAATACATATCACTGCCGTCAGTTCCTGTTCAATGGCAAGATACAGATGAGAATATTCGTCCGGCAGTGATTCGAATCTGTCCCGGTATTCCGGACGGACTTGACATGCTTCATCGTCAAATACAAAATGGCTGCTGCCGATTACCACTTTTTTCCCGTTAATATGGGAAGAGATCCCATGGGCAACAATATATTCTACTTTGGAGTGCATTTCCTCGTGGGCAAGATTCCGTTTCTTTGCAGCATCCACTACGGCTTTTGCCATGGAATGAGGGAAATGCTCCTCCAGGCACGCTGCAATCCGCAGGCATTCTTCTTCCGGCACATCACCAAACGGAACCACTTCTTTCACCGTTGGTTTCGCCTTTGTGAGCGTGCCTGTTTTATCAAAGACCACCGTGTCAGCTTCCGCGGCCGCCTCAAGGAATTTTCCGCCTTTCACGGTGATCCCGTATCCGCCTGCCTCCCGGATTGCTGAAAGTACGGTGAGAGGCATGGCCAGTTTCAGTGCACAGGAAAAATCCACCATGAGCACGGATAAGGCTTTGGTTACATTCCGGGTCAAAAGCCATACCCCCGCGGTTCCAAGCAGGGTATACGGTACGAGCCTGTCGGCAAGATGTTCTGCTCTGCTCTCCATAGAAGATTTCAGCTTTTCAGAATCTTCGATCATTGCCACGATCTTTTCAAATCTGGTGGAACCTGATACCGCTTTTACCAGAACATCAAGTTCCCCTTCCTCAACTACTGTACCCGCATAGACGGACTGTCCCTGTACTCTGCGTACCGGCATGGCCTCTCCCGTAAGAGAAACCTGGTTTACCATCCCTTCCCCGCCGGATACTTCCCCGTCAAAAGGAATGACATTTCCCATATGTACGGTCACTATGTCACCTTTCCGGATCTTGTCGGCCTTTACAAGAATTTCCTGTCCGTCGCGTTTCAGCCAGACTTTCTTAATATTCAAAGACATGCTCCGCGCCAGATCGCCAACTGATTTCTTATGGGTCCACTCTTCCAAAAGCTCTCCGACTCCGAGAAGAAACATCACAGATCCTGCAGTATTAAAGTCCCGGCGCAGGACAGAGACGCCGATTGCCGCTGCATCCAGAAGTGGGACTTCTATCTTTCTTTTTCGGATGCAGTGCAGCCCGGCTGCAAGATATTTTAAAGACCTGGCCGTCACAACCACCGCCCGGAGCGGTCCCGGAACCAGAAGCCGGCATCCGTAGTGCAGCAGCATTTTTGCAATCAGCTTTTCTTTATATGACGCATTCAAGGATCTCCCGGAATTCCGGATCATGTTTTCCGGTACGTTTACCTTTTCGTACCGGAATTCCTTCAACATCCGGATCAGTTCACCACGGTCTCCTGTATAGCAGATGACAGCGTCTGAGGTGCGTTCATACACTTTGACATCTGTTATATTTTTCTGCCTGTCCAGATACCAGAAAAGAGTATCCGCCTCCTCACATGTCATTTTCTTCTGAACGATGTGAATCCGGAGGCGGCCCTTGATCTCATGCTTGATAATATATTTCATGAGCGGTTACATCTTTCCATTGTCAGAAGAGGCCGCACCGTCTTCTTCCGCCTCCTGGACTGCCGCTTCTTCCACTGCGGCTCTTTCCTCATTGATCTGCTGTGCTTCTGCAAGAATATCCTCTGCGTTTTCCTGAACATTCGTTACCGTTTTCATCACGCAGTCCTTTGCGCGCAATGCAGCCGCCGTACACGTTGTATATACTTTCTTTGCATCTTTACTGGATAAAATCTTTACCCCTGCCGTCCCGAAAAGGACTCCTCCTGCGAATAATCCGATTTTCTTCATCAATGAATCACTAAACATATGTTTTACCTCCTGCTATAAATTTTTTTGATGTTTGAATTACTTATGCTTGTATCCGGTATAGAATACCATTATGAAACAGAACACGGCAGCCCATGCCCAGAATCTATGCTGCTTCATGCGCCATCACTTCCTTTTTTACTGAATTATCATAAGGATACTCTATAAGCATAGCAACACATTTTCAGGCTAGTCAAACCTAACCGGTCTTGTTGATAAATCTTCTCAATATCGCATATAATCATCGATGTTCCCTTAAGTTCTATAACAAAACGGACCGAGGAGATCTGCTCTCTTCGGTCCGTTTGCCATATCTTAATCTATTGGGTTCCTGACGATTACGCCATCTGCGTCGCTGCGTTTTCGATACAGCGGTTTGCATTCAGGCTTCTCGGATATCCGATGTACGGAAGAATCTGAGAGACAACCCGTACAAGAAATTCTTTGTCATTTCCCAGATTCATATTTCCGATGGCATGGGATGTCAGCTGCGACTCACAGCCTCCCTGTGCCGCCAGAAAGCAGAAGGTAATCAGCTCTCTCTGCTTGAGATCCAGTCCTTTTCTTGTATAAATATCTCCAAAACAGTTGGATGCAAGCCAGCGGTTGATATGTCCGGCTTTCCATGCTTCCAGCATCTGCGGTCCGAAGATTTCAGCCTGGGCAGCGGCTCCTTTTTTCAGACGGTCTTCCATCGTAGTCGTTCCGCGGTTCTCATCCGGATTCGGGATTCCGTTTGCTTCAAACACTTCATTAGTTGCTGCAAAAAATGGAAAAACTCTTCCAAATCCAAGATAGTCTACTGCCTGATAAACGACTTCTTTTACCATCGCCGGAGTCAGGGCGCTTTCGACTGCCTTTGGCAGATAATACCGGTATGCGTCAACGGACTGGCTTCCGATCAGCGCAGCAAGGACTGCAAGATATCTGGTGGTCTCATCCAGTGTCTGTCCCGGTTCGTTTACAACTTCGTTATATGCAAATGCTTCCCACCGTTCCATAAATTCTGAATCTGTCTTGTGAAAATTCATTGTTTCTGTCATCGTTTCTGCCTCCTGTTTCTATGTGAATTTCAGGCTCTCCACCTCTTCTTACAGTATAAAACCCCGGTTTTACAAGATCAAATACTTAATCTGAATAGGTATATATAACCAGAAGCTATGCTTCCGGCTTCAGCGGCCCGTAAAAATACGATGCTGTTGCTCCTCCATCAATAAGTATATCTGCTCCGGTGATGAAAGCGCTCTTTTCACTCATCAACAGTTCCGCCACATTGGCCACTTCATCGGCGGTACCCGGACGACCTGCCGGACATTTGGCGAACATATTTTTATAGAAATCTCCACGTGGTCCGTTGAACTCGTCAATTGCAAGCGGTGTCACAATGATACCAGGAGAAATTGAGTTGATACGTGTCTTTGATCTTTTCCGGCTGAAGGATATCCAGCTTCAAAAGTTCCTCTGTCGGTATACAGGCAAGCATTTTACTTCTAATGTCTGTTTTCTTACATATGACCAGATTATGATTGTTTCAAAAGCGCCCGGTTCATATTGAACCGGGCGTGGTATCTAAATATATCATATCTTTACATATCTTTGGTTCCTGCTGTTAGGTTTATCTGGAATTGTCATACGGATAAGATTCATGTCTACTGCCGGCCGTAAATAATTTCTTCGAAAACCTTCCTTAGATTTCAACCCCAGTTTTTCCATAAGTGAATTGCTTGTATAAGGAATATCATATTCCATAACATCAAGCAGTTTCTTAATGTATTCCAAAAGCTGCCCATTATCTTCACTGATCTGAATGGAAATGTCATCCAGAATTTTATCAATTTGTGACAACATAAATTCAATGAAAATTGTTGATGCACCATCCAGATGGCATTTAGCAATCGCGTCATAGTATTCTTCTTGAAATTTTTCGATCTGACTCTCAATTGGAATAAATTCAAATATCGGCTTCCACTTGGAAAGGATCGCAGTATGCCATAATCTTGCCATTCTACCATTGCCATCAGAGAACGGATGGATAAAGACAAATTCATAATGAAATACGCTGCTTAAAATAAGAGGATGAACACTATTTTGTGCTTCTTTCATCCAATCAAAAAGTTCATCCATTAACTGGGGAACAAATCGTGAAGGTGGTGCCATAAAAATGCACTGATCGCCATTAAAAACACCTTCTTCACCTCGACGGAAGTCACCTGATTCTTCTACAACATATTTGGTCATTATGCCATGAAATTTTTTCAAATCTCTTATGTTGTATGGATTGATCTCGGAAATTTTTTCATATGCGGCATAGGCATTTTTTACTTCCTGAATTTCCTTTTGTTCACCAAGCACTGTCTTTCCGTTGATTACATCTCTAACCTGCCCCAAAGAAAGAGAATTCGCTTCAATCTTCAATGAAGAATGAATGGACTTGATACGATTGTTTCTTCTCAAATGTGGTTTGGATTCTAAATTACTGGTTGCCGAAATTCGTCCAATCTTTTCTGAAATCGAAGATACATATGATAATATTTCATTTGTTATTGTAAAAGGCGGTTTATACACTCCCATGACAGTACCTCCATATACTTGCGTATTATCTTGCGTACTTTCTTCCTCTATTATACAGCAAGTCAAAAATTTTTCAACACCTATATGAGTTCATCCACTGAAAAAGGGATCGCACACCAGTAAACGGTGTACAATCCCTTTTCTGCTACTCTACAAATAAAATATGGATCTGTCCTTTTTTATCTTTGACGACTTCTGCCTCCACATCGTAAATTTCCCGGATAAACTCCGGTGTCAGCAAACTCTCCGGTGTCCCTTCTCCTGCGATCCTGCCGTCTTTGAGCGCGTAAATACGGTCGCAGAACATGGCCGCAATATTCAGGTCATGGACGGCCGAGATCACCGTCACATTCCGCTCCTTTACAATCCGCATCAATTGAAGCTGGTGGGTAATGTCCAGATGGTTGGTAGGTTCATCCAGAATCAGGCAGGGTGTCTGCTGGGCAAGGGCTCTTGCGAGAATAACCCGCTGTTGTTCCCCTCCGGAAAGCGTGGAGAAACTTCTATCCGCAAATTCCGACATGCCGACAGCCTGCAATGCTTCTTTTACAATGGTATAGTCTCCGGCATTGTCCCGCTCCAGTGCCTTTTTGTGGGGAGACCGCCCCATCATGACGATTTCCTGTACGGTAAAATCAAAATTATACTGGTTATGCTGAGCTACCACTGCCAGTTTTCTGGCGGAGTCTTTGACGCGGATCGTACTCAGCTCTTTTCCGTCCAGATAGACAGCACCCTGATCCGGTTTCAAAGTCCGGTAAATGCACTTGAGAAGCGTTGATTTTCCACTTCCGTTCGGCCCGATCAGTCCGATAAATTCCTTCTCCTTACTTTGGATGCTGATTCCCTTTAAAATCTCCTGCGCCCCGTAGGAAAGATGGAGATCTTCCGTATTGATTTTCACGCTTCCCCACCTCCAAATCCATAGGATTTCCTTATCATCAGATAAATAAAGCAAGGGGCGCCGATCAGGGAGACTAAAATTCCAATCGGCAGTTCCGCATAGTCCAGAATGACCCTGCAGGCCACGTCCGCCCAGATCAGAAAGACCGCTCCGGTCAATGCGCTGACCGGGATGAGCCTTTTATGGTCTGTCCCCAGACACATCCGCACTGCATGGGGAATGATCAGCCCGACAAACCCGATCATTCCTGCCGCACAGACTGCGGTTCCCACCATCAGGGAGGAAAGAATCAGATACACGATCCGCACCCGGTGGAGGTCGGTCCCAAGTGTCACCGCTGTCTCATCGCCCAAAAGCATCAGATTCAGCTTCCGGGATTGAGTCCAGAAAATCAGTGTTGCGACTATCATGACCGGAAGAACAACCGGCACATTGTCCCAGTCAGCCGTGGCAAGACTTCCCATGCTCCAGTAGGAAATCTGTGTCGTTGCTTCCCGGTTCTGGGAAATATAGATCAGAAAGTTCGCGAACGCGGAGCAGACGGTACTGACCGCCATTCCGGCCAGAATCAGTTTCCCCGCGCTCGTGCGTCCTCCGATGCCGGAAATAAAAAGCACACCAAAGGACGCTGCCAGAGCCCCGAAAAAGGCCATAATCCCCATACCCTGATCCCCGAATACGGAACCGATCCCAAGCAGAATGGATGCCGCGGCCCCAAGGTATGCCCCGGAGGAGACTCCAAGGACATACGGGTCCGCCAGGGGATTTTTGACGACTGCCTGCATGACAACGCCGCACACGGAAAGCCCCGTCCCCACTGCTGCCGCCATCAGCACTCTCGGCAGACGGATCTGCCAGACTACATCGTGGACAGCTCCCTGGCCGTAGGCAGACAGGCTCTCTGTATGAAAGACCTCATATCCAATCACACGGTACACATCCTGAAAGGACAGATCCGCATTTCCAAACAGTACCGCCGTAAAAAGTGACAGTATAAGAGCCGCAGACAGCCCCAAAATCAGAATTCCGTATGTCTTTGTTTTCATCGCTCCTCTTTTCATCATGCTCCCTCTATTCGTTCAGATCCAGATCCGGATACAGGCCCTTGGCAATGGTCTCAATCCCGTCCTGCGTCCTTGTGGCACTTGCATACATCTCACTTAACATAATCGGAACAACCCGGTCATTTTTGACGGCGCTCAGGCTCTGAAATGCTTCATCTTCCAGAATCTTATCCAGATTTTCCTGCTTCACCGTTTCCGGATCATCCCCGGTATATGGCATGTAGACGACAAAAATCACATCCGGATCTGCCGCTAAAATGTCTTCCTTTCCAACCGTGGATGCGTCCGGATTTGCAAGGCTGGCACCAAGCTGGGTCACCATGTCCCCCGCAATGCTTGCCGCGCCATAATTGGTAAAGGTATCATTCATGCTCTCTACCACCATGACAGACGGCTTTTCTTCCTGTTCTTTGACCAGCGTTTTTACGTGTTCTACGGTCTCTTTCATTTGATTTACGATCTCTTCTGCACGGTCCTGCACATCAAAAATCTTTCCAATGTTCAGGATATCGTTATATTCATTTTCCAGAGAATCTTCTTTCACCGCGGTATTCGTATTGATATAGACATTTGTTCCTTTTTGAATCCATTCATCCGGGCTTCCAAGGTTATCCTCATCAAACAGGGATACCCAGGAAAAAATCATATCCGGTTCCAGCATCGTCATTGTCTCTTTGGACGGTGTAAACTCGTCCAGATAGTCTGTTTTGGAAAATGCGGCTTTCTGATCATCCGGCACCTCATTATCAAGCCCTGCCGTCGCTACAATCCGGTCCTCCAGTCCAAGAGCAAGCAGCGTCTCCACCGATCCCTGGTAAACCGCTGCCACCTTTTCCGGCGCCTTCTCATAAGTCATCGTATACTCGGCGCCATCCCGGCCATAAGTTGTGATCGTCAGCGGATATTCGGTTTTTTTCGTACTCTCTGTGGTATCCTTGCTGTCAGACGAACCGTCATCTGCAGCCTGATTGTCCTCTTTCACCTGATCAGAGCTGATTCTGCCCTCATCCCCGCTGTTGTTTCCGTCACTGCCTCCACAGGCGGAAAGTCCCACCGTCATTGTGGCTGTCAGAAGACACGCCAGTACCTTTTTCACCATGTTCTGTTTCATGTTCTCTCCTTCTTTCTTTCGGTATATTTTCCTTTCCTGTTACAGGATCTTTGGTCTGGCCGTCAGATCCATATTCCTACTTACCGGAAGATTCGTTTTGCAGAACAAAAAAACCTGCTTTTTATAAGCAGGCATGACAAAAACATATGGACAGGCAAAGATTGCCGCCCATATTTTCAGATGTCTGCTTTACACGGAAGCTTCATCTTCTCTATCAAGCAGGTTTCCTGGCTTGCCTCTCCTTGCCTGTCCCGGCCTTCTCACGGCATTGCCGCAATGACATAAATTGGGACAGACTCCTTGCTTACAGTGACCGGATCGCCGGAGATTTCCACTCCGTTCCCTTTTAAAATGCATCCTCTTTGACAAAGGAATTCTTCACTTGATAAAGTTATTCAATTCTAACAGGAAATATTACAGTTCCCAATTTAGCATACTTTGGCGTCAATTGCAACCGCAGTTCCCACCGGACATTCTCCCTATGCTTTTTTCTAAAAGCCAGTGCAGAATCTCAGCAAACTCTTCCATGTAATAGTTGCTCCGGTCTTTCTTCCAGAACATGCAATAATTACGCAGAAACGGCTTCCCATCCTTATAAATCGGAATCCGGAGAAAGACGCGTCTTTTCCGCTCCCTCCTCTATCTTCTGATAATATGCTTCTCCATATTGCTGAAGCTGTCGGTCAAGGTAAAACTGTCCTCGATGCCTTCTGTCAGATAGATTTCTCCATCTTCCGTCATCAGAATCATGTCAAATCCCTCGTGGGATTTCCAGTATTCCTGTGCGCCTTCCAGCCCTTTTACGAACATGGAGGTGGAAAGGGCATCTCCCATTTTCCCTTCCTCCGTCACAATGGTCACAGAAGCCAGCCCGTTATCCACCGGGTATCCGGTCTTTGGATCAATGATATGCCCGTATCGTTTGCCGTCCTCTCCGGTAAAATACCGCTCATAATTTCCAGAGGTCACCACGGCGCAGTCCGATACCTCAAGCACGCCGACTTCCCCGTCTCCGTAAGGACTCCGTATGGCAAGCCGCCAGTCATTTCCATCCGGTCTGGAGCCCACGGTCTGAATATTACCGCCGATATTTAAAAGAGCCGACGTTACTCCGCTCTCTTTCACAATCTCTGCTGTCAGATCTCCCGCATAACCCTTTCCTACAGCGCCCAGATCCAGCTCCATTCCTTCCGGCAGACGGATTTCCTGCCCGTTCAGCTCCACTTTTTCGTAGCCAACCCGCTCAAGAAGCGACTGGATTTCCTCACTTCCCGGAATCCGGTTTTCATCGGTCGTAAATCCCCAGGCCGTCAACACCGGATAAATGGTAGGCTCCAGTGCTCCATCGGTCTCTTTTGCCATTTCCAGGGCAAAGCTGACAATACCGGCGGTATCCTCGCTGAGCGTCACCACATTTCTATTGCTGTGGTTGACCGCATAGATCTCGCTGTTTTCATCTGTAACAGACCACTCGGATTCCAGTGTCTGAATCTCTTTCTCCGCCTTTTCCAACGCTTCTTCGGAACCGTCTCCATATGCGGTAAATGTCATATAGGTATCCATGGCAAAAAAATCTCTCGTGGATTCCTTCTGACTGCTGCCGTCCGTATTCTGCGTCTCCTGACATGCAGTCAGAGTCAGACTGCACAGAAGCGCAAATGCTGCCATTCCTGTACGGTAGTTTCTTTCTGTCTTAAAGTTTCTCATGCCTGAACCGCCTTTTGCATTGCTTTTAAAAATTTTTTTACAAGATCTGTCGGCTCCGGAGAATACAGAATTCCATACGGAATCGTATATTTCCATTCCACCGGGATCACTTTCAGAAGCGGATGGACATCTTTCCAGTTTTCCACCGCCATCAAAATATCGTTACTGTTCTCACACTGGTTGAATATATCGAGACTGTAAATGTCAAAATCCACCACATGGATCTGCGGATGATTTTTCCAGATATCATCTCTAAGCTCATCTACATAATTGCTCCATCCACGATGCATCATCAGGAAATTTTCTCCATAAAGATCCTGAAAAGTCAGAAGATCTTTCCGGGCAAGCCTGTGATTGACTGATACCGCACAGCAGATCTGCTGCCTGGACAGTTCCAGCCCGGAGCATTGACGAAGCTTCAGCATCGTTTCATCGAAAATCCCCGCTACAATATCAATATTCTTTCCGAGGCTTTTCAGAATCTCCCTTGCATTCTCCACGCTGTTCATATAAGGAACTATCTGCAGCTTGATATCCGGGTAGTTTTTCTGGATTGTGGACCACGCCTGTACAAAAGGAGCTGCCGGAGTCATCGGTGAAGTCCCGATCCGAATCACATTATCCTTCTCCTGCATGGCCTTTTTAGCCCGTTCGACCGAGTCTTTGCAGTACTGAATAATATATTTCGCATCACGGTACAGAGACTTCCCCGCCTCTGTCAGAGCCAGCCCCCGGTGAGTACGGACAAACAAGGTCAGCCCCAGATCTTTTTCAAGGAGATTGATCTGCTTTGTGACAGCCGGCGGCGTGATATAAAGCGCCTCTGCCGCCTTGTTGAAGCTGCCCAGATCCGCTACTACAATAAAAGTTTCAAGCTGCAGGTTATACATATGATCTCCTCCTTTACCCGGAATTTCCTGTTTCTTTGTCTACTCATTTTTCTTAAGCGGCTCCTGCCTTTTTACCATATAGTTCAGATAACCATATGATTATAGCAGGCGGTTGTTACAACCGGTCAAGAGGTTCTGCAAAATTTTATTCGGTACGAAGCGCTGTCACCGGATCGCTCTTTGCCGCCTTTCGTGAAGGGATCAGTCCGCCAAGCAGCGTAAGAACAACGCTTAAAACAATCAAAATCAGTGCCGGCACTACAGGGAGCACGGCGCTTACCTCATTCGTATCTGCAAGATGATGGATCAATGCATTTCCCGGTATGAGAAGCAGAAGGGTAAGCCCGATTCCAATGAGCCCGGCGCAAAGCCCGATGATAAAGGTCTCCGCATTGAACACCTGGGAAATATTCCCCTTTGAGGCACCAATGGCCCTGAGAATTCCGATTTCCTTTTTCCGCTCCAGCACGCTGATGTAGGTAATGACACCGATCATGATGGAAGAAACCACCAGAGAAATGGCCACAAAGGCGATCAGTACATAGCTGATAATATCGATAATATCCGTAACCGAAGACATAAGAGTACCAACCATATCTGTGTAGGTGATCACCTGCTCGTCTTTTCCCTGTGCCTCCATCTGACTATTATAGCCGTCCAGAATCTTTACGACTTCTTCTTTGCCCTCAAAATCCTTTGGATAAATGGCAATACCTGTCGGGACATCAAAATCCACATATCCCAGATTTCTTAAATTACTGTCATAGGAAGTCTCTCCCGTAGACTGCATGGACATCATCAGCTCGGAGAGCTCCTCCTCACTCATGTTCATTTCAAACGCATTGGCAAAGGCGTCTGCATCGATGGTCATGGCATCTCCCATGGCCTCCTGAAGGCTCGTTCCCACCCGGCTCATTGCTCTTTGCATCACCGTCTCCATTCCGGCGCTTATCCGGCTTACCACCTGGCTCATGGCAGAACTGATCTGGGTTTCCAGCGCGTCTGAAATAGCTCCTGTATAGGCGCCCATAACCTCTTTCATATAGCTCTCAAGGGCCGTACCAACCTGCGACTGCAGGCTCTCCATATCAACTATCTCCGAAATTCCGGAGGAAAGCGCTTCTTTCCCCGCATCTGTATTCAGGTAGCTGACAAAATAGTCATCCATCTTTGTCAGATCCGGCAGCTGATTCTTTTCTGCGTAATCCAGATATCCGGCTACCATCTCCCGGGCAATCTTCTGAAGCTGCTCTGTAGTGATGGAAATATCCTGTACAGAATCAAAGATCCTGCTGCCCCAACTGTTGATGATCTCTGCCGCAGCCGGTGTCTGAAGGTATTCCAGAAGATATTCATCAAACCTCTCCGAATCCGTATATCCATGCTCCGACGCATACTCCATAAAACCGCTTAAAACTTCATGGAAGAGGTTCTGAATCTGTTCAACCGATGCGGTGACGCCGCCGTTTGATTCAATGATCTCCAGAATATTTTCTTTGAGAATCTTCTGTGCGTCCGTACTTTTCAAATATCCTGCAAAGTCTTCGCTCAGCCCCGAATAATCTGCCTCCGGATGCTCTTTTGCGTAGTCCTGATAGCCGGAAATCAGATTTCCCGCCAGTTTTGTCATCCCTTCCGCCGAAACAGTCAGGTTCAGATTCCCCATCAGATCATTCAGATTCAGACTGCCTGCATCCGGAAGCTCGATCTGGATTCCGGAAAGATCCACCATTCCGGAAAGGTCCAGAGTGTTTCCATCCATCTGGAACAGGTCGGAAAAATCCACTGTCCCGGAAAGGCTGCCTGAGAGCGCATCGCTGTTGAACTGAAAAGCATTTTCCAGTGCATTCGTATTGACGGTAAATAACGAGTTCATATCCAGCCCGTTCTGGCTTTCTGTCTCACCGAACGCCTCCCCGGTAAAGACATTGACGTCTGGATTCGCAATCTGCTGTTTTACGATCTCACTGTCTTCCGCCTCTTCTGCCACATGCCGGGTCAAAGAAGACGGGTAGCCGATTCCGGAAGAAAGTGCCACTGCATTGGCATCTTCTGCAGGCTGGACAACACCTACTACCTTGAGATCTTCCCCGTTTTTCACGAGATCTTTCATATAGGTTTCATTGCCGGATTTGTCTGTCCAGACACCATACTGACTGTCGTACGTATAATAGTCCGCACTGTTGACCAGTTTAAAGGTAATACCGAGAAAATCTTCATAGGAATAGCTTCCCATATTTTCCGGTGTTTCGATATCTTCTTCATTGATAAACTGCCGGATCATCTCATCCAGTTCCACAGCATCCCGAAGTCCGAGTGTATAAAGCATAAAGTCACTGACGTTCCCGTTTGCCGTCAGGACGACCACACACTCATTATAATTCTCCGGCCATCGACCGGCCTTTACATCGTACTGCTCTTTATAGAGATTTTCATTTTCCGGCATTTCATAAAACATGTCCGTACTCATCATGGAGGACATCATACTGTTGGACCCGGAGGCTGATCCGAATCCAAGTGCATCAAATGAGCGGTCCGGATTCACCTGCCGGATGGAATCTCCATCTTCACGGTAAATCTGTGGAGATACAGAATAAGAGTATTCCACCGCATTGGTATAGTCTTTGATATCACTCTCACCGCTCTCCAGATACTTTTTTAAGGATTCCAGATCATTGGAATCCATGGTAGAAAACATATTGCTGACCATCTGGATCACATCCACATCGCCGGCCTCTTTCTCTTCCCCGCCTCCGTCTCCGAGCATGGCGGTCATATCAATCCCCGTGCTCTGGATTTCGAGCGGATACTCCGAAAGTGTATCCTCTTCCACTGACTGAATATACTGATTGACACCTGTAGAAAGCGCAAGAATCAATGCAATTCCGATAATTCCGATTGATCCCGCAAAGGAGGTCAGAAGCGTCCGCGCCTTTTTTGTCCTCAGATTATTAAAACTAAGGGATAATGCAGTCAGAAGTGACATGGATGATTTTCCCATGTTCTGATGCTCCGGCTGCTTCATTGCAGTTTCATCCACCTCATATGGATTGGAATCCGACCGGATCCTGCCATCTTTCAGATTAACGATCCGGGTCGCGTACTCCTCTGCCAGCTCCGGGTTATGGGTGACCATGACAACCAGCCGGTCCTTGGCCACTTCCCTTAAAAGATCCATTACCTGGACACTCGTCGCGCTGTCCAGCGCCCCCGTCGGCTCATCCGCCAGCAGGATATCCGGGTCATTGACAAGGGCACGCGCAATCGCAACCCTTTGCATCTGTCCTCCGGAAAGCTGGTTCGGTTTTTTATGTACCTGTTCTCCAAGTCCGACCTCTTCCAGCGCCTTCTGAGCCCTCTCGCGCCTTTCAGCTTTCCCGACTCCGGAAATCGTAAGTGCAAGCTCTACATTTGCCAGAATCGTCTGATGTGGAATCAGATTGTAGCTTTGAAAAACGAATCCGATCGTATGGTTTCTGTAGGAATCCCAGTCTCTGTCCTTATACTTCTTTGTCGATATTCCGTTGATAATCAGGTCTCCGCTGTCATAACGGTCCAGCCCTCCGACAATATTCAGAAGTGTCGTTTTTCCGGAGCCGCTCGGTCCGAGGATCGCGACAAATTCATTGTCTCTTAAATTCAGACTAACATCATCAAGTGCTTTCTGCACCAGTTTCCCCGTCCGGTACTCCTTTCGTATGTGTTTGATCTGAAGCATATACGTTCTCCTTTTTTGTCATTCTTAAATCCAGTGAAAATACTCTCTCTGATAGCGTGCTTTCTCCCCCGTCATCAGAAGAATGTCATCGCAAAGCGCCAGAACCTTTCCTTTCTCCCGAAGCGAGTCCGTCTTTACCGTACTCATCAGCTCCTCGATCAATGCATAGGCTGCCTGTTTTTTCTCCTCCGGATATCCGGTCATCGGCTCTTCAAATTTTCGGCTTTTCTGATAGACCTCACGTATCAAAAGCTCCTCCCTGGCCATGGAAAGCCTGTCCTGCGGAATCTCACCCTTTATCACTGCGCGATAGCATAAATAAAGAAGCCTCGCATCGTTCAGCGCATTATGAAGTGCTCCATCCACCGAGACATTCAGGATTCTTCCCATCTTTTCCAGGGAAAGACTCCCGTCCTTTCCAAATAAAGTAAAAAATAACTGAAGCGAAATATCCCTCATTCCTTCACCGATCCGGTACAGCTCCTCTTCCTCTTCATTCAGAAGCAGATTATCCAGAAAGACCGGCTTATCCGCGCTTCCAAAGACAAAGGTCTGCCGGATGTTCCATTTACGATACAGATCCAGCACTTCACGAAAAACCCGGCCGAATCCAGGCGCGTGGTCGACTTCCACCTGCCTGAGTCCTGTCAGCTCCATGCAGTATGGATTCAGCACAGTATTAAATTTAGGGCGTACAAGAGAATAGTATGATTCTTTTTCCTTCATACTTTTCCTCTCAACGATCAATATCCCGACGGAAATGATTTCCGTCGGGTATTTATTCTGATCCCCTGTATTATATTCCAGATCCAGAAACGCGATATAATTTCCAAGTCTCTCCTTCTGCCAGCCCTGCAGGCCCTGCATGGAAATCCGCCTGATTGACCGGATCTGTCCTTTATATTTTCGTTTAACCGCCGGTATGGACTGCTGCCCTTTTACGAGCTTGACACTTTCATCTTTCAGTGTAATCTCATACCACTTGTTGTCATGTTCTTTCCGGTATCTGTTCATCGTTTCACTCCTGTCATGATGTACAACCATATTATATGGTCTGTATCCGGAAAAATCAAGTAGTATGCCGGACCTACTGATTTGACTGGCTGGAAATCAGTGTCACTGTAATATCCTGGGAGGTGTATTCCCCGTCTGATCCTGCGGACTGTACAGTCAGCGTAACATCTTCACCTGCACGGTAGTAGCCCAGTTCATTCTGAAGATCGCTGGTATCTGAGATGGTTGTTCCATTCAACGCGGTAATAATATATCCACGCTTCAGGTCGGAATCTGTATTATCCTGTGTAAGACCTGTAATATAAACGCCCTGTGGCATTCCGTAACGTTCTGCCGTTGTCTCATCGATATCCATTACCTGAACTCCGAGACTTCCCTGTTCCTCTTCACTGACTCTTGTCTTTGTCTGCTGGTTCATCAGATTCTGAATAATATCAGAAACTTCGGAAACCGGAATGGCATATCCCATACCCTCTACAGACGAATCACTGATCTTCGCACAGTTGATGCCGATGACCTCACCTTTTGTATTCAGAAGCGCGCCGCCGCTGTTACCAGGGTTGATCGCTGCGTTTGTCTGAATCAGAGTTCCGTCATATCCGCTGATCTCTCTGTCCTTTGCACTTACAATTCCGTTCGTTACGGACTGTCCGTATCCAAGTGCGTTACCGATTGCAATGACTTCCTCTCCAACCTGCAGTGCGTCAGAATCTCCAAGAGTCGCTGTCTTGATTGCTGACTTTGTATCACTGCTGATGCTGTCAAGCGGAACAGCTACAACCGCAAGGTCTTTATCGGAATCGGAACCCTTGATATTGGCTTCCAGACTGGTTTCATCATTAAATGTTACTGTCAGGGTATTTGCATTCTCTACTACATGAGCATTCGTCACAATCAGAAGCTCTGTATCATTCTCTCCGATGATAATACCGGAACCTACACTCGTGGATTCCTGCTGGGATGTACCGCCGAAGAAGTTCTGTACTTCTTCCACTGACATATTCTGGATCGATACAACAAACGGCATGCTCGCTTTGACCAGATCCGTCAGATCTGTATCGGTTGTCCCTGAGGAGACCTGGGTCAGACTTGCTGTATCCGCCTGCGCAATCTGATTGGAAGAGCTGCCGCTTCCGCCCACCAGATAATTGACTCCATAAAATGCTCCCCCTGCTATGCCGCCAAAGAGAACGGCCAGCCCTGTAACTGCCGCGACCGTCTTGACGCCTTTTCTCTTCTTTGGGGACTTCTTGTGCGGGTCCTGCTCCGGAGTCTGCTGTCCATATGGATAAAAAGAATCCTGCTGGTAATTCTGCTGATAATCGTTCCGGTAATTCTGATATCCTTCGTATCCCTGTGACTGATCATTTGTCATATTGTCTTTGTTCTCTTCAGTATTTTTATGGAAATTGAAAAACTGTTTTTTCATAATTATGCACTTCCTTTTTTTATCCTTGTTTCCTTTTTACATCTATTACTATAATGTCTCATTGTGGTGATCATGTGATGAAATTTTGAAAAAAGTATGTCCTGTCACTTTTTCTTATTTTTTCCTAAATTTGCTGAAATGCAAATAGAAATCCGATATAATGAATGAAGTATATGTTACTTTTGCATTCTATATTTATTAAGGAGGGAATTGCATTTTATGAGTCGAAAAAGAAGACGTTCTTCTTCCCGGAAGAAATCCATGGTTCTTCCCGTGATCCTGATTGTGGCAGTCATTGTCATAATCGCAGCAGGAGTATTTCTTTTCTTCCGTCTGCGCGGTACAGGAGAGAATCCTTCCGATATTCTGAAGAATTATTTTTCCTATATCACTTCACAGGATTATGAAAAGATGTACAATCTTGTAGATGCCGGGGATGTCTCCAAAGATGATTTCATTTCAAGAAATCAGAACATTTACGAAGGAATCGGCTGTTCCGATGTCCAAGTAGAGATCAAATCCGAAGAAAAGGACAGTGTTTCCTATTCGGTTACTTTGACAACGCTTGCAGGCGAAATTTCTTATGATAATACCGCTCGCTTTACAACTGACAGTGAAAAAGGAACCGTCCTTGTTTGGGATGACAGCGTGATCTTTCCGGAGCTGACTTCGACGGATAAAGTCAGAATCTACACCGATGAGGCCGCACGAGGCCAGATCCTTGACAGAAATAATGTCGTACTTGCAGGTACCGGCACCGCCTATTCCGTCGGTCTTGTTCCTGGAGAGATGAATGAAGATCATTCTGCGGACGTTGAGACACTGGCAGAACTTCTCGGGATGACCAGTGACGCCATCGAATCCGAACTCTCACAGGGCTGGGTGACAGATGACTCTTTCGTGCCGCTGACAACCATCTCCGCTTCCGATGCGGATCTTCGAAGCCAGCTTCTCGAGATTTCCGGTGTGATGCTCTCTACTGTAGAAGTCAGAAACTACCCTTACGGAGAAGCCGCCGCACATCTGATCGGATACGTGTCCAGCGTCACTGCCGAAGATCTGGAAGAACATCCGGACGAAGGATACTCTTCTGACAGCGTCATCGGAAAAAGCGGGCTGGAATCTCTGTACGAGGACGAACTCCGCGGACAAAGCGGTTATACCATAGTCATCGAAGATGAAAACGGGGAACAAAAGTCTGTTCTCGCCTATCAGGAAAAGACAGATGGTGAGGATATCCGGCTGACCATTGATATTACACTGCAGCAGTCTCTGTACGAACAGTTCCAGGAAGATGAAGGATGCTCCGTCGCTATGAACCCGTACACCGGCGAGGTGCTTGCCCTTGTAAGTACACCATCCTACGACACAAACCAGTTCATTCTCGGTCTTACTACCGATCAGTGGGATACGCTGAACAATGACGAAAGCCAGCCTCTTTACAACCGCTTCCGTCAGACCTTCGCTCCGGGCTCCACGTTGAAGCCGTTTACAGCAGCCATCGGTCTGGCAGAAGGAACAATCGATCCGAATCAGGATTATGGAAGCAATGGCACAAGCTGGCAGAAAGACTCCAGCTGGGGCAGCTATTATGTAACTACTCTGCAGGACTATTCACCGGGTACTCTGGAAAATGCACTGATTTACTCAGATAATATTTTCTTTGCCAAGGTGGCTCTGAATCTCGGAGCAGACAAGTTTACCGCCGGTCTGGACAAATTCGGTTTCAATCAGGTCGTTCCGTTTGAGATCAAGATGTCCCAGTCCCAGTACGACAACGACGGCTCCATCACCGAGGAGATCCAGCTTGCCGACAGCGGTTACGGACAGGGACAGGTACTGGCCAATCCGCTTCATCTGGCTGTTATGTATACGGCCTTTTCCAATAACGGAAGCATGATTCAGCCTTACCTGATTTACAAAGACAATCCGTCTGCTACCGTTTGGATTGAAAACGCGATCTCTCAGGAGAATACATCCATTCTCACAGAAGATCTGAAATCCGTAGTCAACAACCGGGCCGGCTCCGGCTATGCGGCACACCGCAACGATACGGAACTCGCAGGAAAAACCGGAACTGCGGAGCTCAAATCCGAACAGGGAACTACCGGTCAGGAAATCGGCTGGTTCAGCGTCTTCACCACCGACGCGAACGCAGCCAAACCAGTACTGCTTGTCAGCATGGTGGAACATGTAGAAGATAAAGGCGGAAGTACGTATGTTGTAGAGAAGGACGATGCTGTATTGGATGAGTATCTGGGATCATGATGGATGAAGCCGGGAAATGATGATTTTGAAATTTCAGGGGAAGGTGTGACTCATAAGAGTCACACCTTCCCCTGTTTAGAACCGGCTATTTCCTGACGGCCCCTTGTCTTATTATTCTACTTTTTCTTTTACTACAGTAACCTGACACCGCTTTTTATAACAGGCAATGCCGTACTTCAGAATCGAGTTGCAGCCCTCTTCCCGTAATTCTTCCGCATATCTGTTTTTATCGATTTGAGCAATGGCTTCCCGACAGACGACTTCAAACTGACTTTTCTCTGCATATTTGACTTCTATAATTATGCCAAGTTCCTTTTCTTCATCGTAAATCCAGATATCGCTGTATCCATTTCCGGATTCCTTATTGGATTTCAAAATCCAGCCATCCTTATATCCCAGTATTCCAAGAAGGATGCCGTGATAAAAGTTTTCTTTCAATGTCTTTTGTACAAACGTATCCCGAATGCTGATGGATTTCTTCAAATAAGAACTAAAGAGCTTCTCTACTTCGGCAGCATTCCCCTGCTCCAATGCATTGCAGAAAGATTCCAGAAGTTTCCCGTCCTTTGCAACTTCTTTCTTAAACATCGCCATAATCTGTCTGATGAAGATACTTCTAATCTCCAGATTTGGAATTACCAGCTTATATCGATCACCATCTGCAGGCTCTTGTCTGGTCAGATACCCGGTCATAAAAAGCATACTCCATAAGTGATTCACAGAATCATAAATCTCATGATACGTCAAATCCTCATGAATTTCTTTCCCTACTTCCTTCCCATCAATCAGCGCTTCCATTTCACCTTTCATCACTCCATTTCCCATCTTTTCAATGAAGTGACGTACAACGTCATTTCCGCTCGTATTGATCCAGTAATTTTTTGGCGCAGCGTCTTTATCATCTATCAAATCATCACAATAACTGATGACGTCCCACGGGCAGTAGACATCCAACGTTCCAAAATGATAGCCATCATACCACTCCCGGACAGTCTGAACTTTCGCTTCCTGTCCATAATATGCCAGCATTTCCTTTACTTCACTGTCCGTAAACCCAAAATATTCATCAAACCGAACGTCTGTAATAGAATAAATCTTGAAATTATTTAGTCCAGTGAAAATACTCTCCTTTGCCACGCGCAGACAGCCTGTCAGCACTGCAAAATAGAGGCTGGAGTTCGTTTTCAAAACCTGCTGAAGCAGATTTCTCATCAAAAACACCATTTCATTATAATATCCCTGCTCGTTGGCTTTTGACAGCGGAACATCATACTCATCAATCAGAAGGATCACTTTTTTCTCATAGTGTTTCTCCAAAAGTGAAGAAAGGGTCTTTAAACTTCCCATCAATACTGAATCCGACATTGCGAAACTGCCCCTCTGTTCATGGTCTGTACAGACTAGCTGTTCATACTGCCGACGTTCCACTTCATTCAGTTTTGGACTGGATTTAAGAAGTTCATAAAACCGAAGTGCTTCATTTCCAATCACAGAACATAAAAGTGTACGTGCAACATCATAGTCGGATCCTTCCACATCCTTCAGACTGATAGAAATCACAGGAAACTTTCCCATATACTTTTCGCACAGTTCTTTCTCCTTTGAAATTTTCAAGCCATCAAACAGCAGCGGGTCCGTTCCGATTTCAAAAAATGATCTCAACATACTCATATTCAACGACTTTCCGAAACGCCTCGGACGCGTAAACAGATTCACTTCGCCCCATCTTTGAATCAAATCCCGAATCATTACCGTTTTATCTACATAATAAAAATCCTGTGTACGGATCTTTTCAAAACTTTCGATTCCTACCGGCAGCTTTTTCTTATTCTTACCGTTCATCCGCTCACCAGTCCTTTCTCATATTATTTCTCTATGTCATCAATGAATTTATTTTACCATGGGAAGGACAGTTCTTCAAGGCTGGCGAACAGCTGCTTCAAGCAATCAATCATAGAATACTTTTCTGCGGATTATTACTATGTATAAATACATCTATCTTCTGTACACTGCCTTCTTTTTGATTCAGTCTATAATTCTTTTAAAGATCTTCTTGAAAATTTCCAGTACAAATGGTTCGCGTGTAATCAGTAAACAAATGAAATACATACCAAAAAAGAGGCATGCAGATACCAATAGAGTCAGAAAGCTTCCAAGATTAAATTTTAAGACCCATACAGAAGCAAAGCTTCCCAAAAAAACTGCCGGCAGTAATTTCCCGTACTGGATCTCTCTGAAACTATCACGAATCCTGTTTCGAAGTGCGAAATACTGAATTACAAAAACTACAAATTCTGCCGCCAAGGTGCCAAGTGCCGCTCCAGCTGAAGCCATTTGAGGAATCAAAATAGAATTAAGAACGCAATCAGTTACAGCACCTGCAATCTCCGAATATAGTACCATTTTCTCTCTCCCCATTGGTATTAATATCTGAATTCCAAGAACATTGGTAATACCAATCAGGAGCAGCGTCGGCATGATAATCTGCATCGGAAGCACAGCTTCTTCATAAGCAGGTCCTGATAAAAAATAGATGCCCTGCCGTGCAAATAAAATAAAGTAGATCATAAGCGGCAAAGATAGTATAAAAACAAAATTTAAACTCCTTTTTGAAATCCTCCGAAATTCTTCAAGCTGTCCTTTTTCTACATAGTAAGATGCTCTTGGAAGCAGAACTGTTCCTAACGAGGTGACAATACTTACTAATACCGTTTTAATCTTTACCGCTGCATTATAATATCCCACGTCCTTATCTGTTGTCATAAAGCCGAGCATAACAGTGTCCAGGTTCGTGTAAATTGTTGTGGCACAAGCCATTGCAAAATAAATGATAACTGCTTTCATATGGCGCATCGGATGATAATTGCCAACAGGCCGCATATCAATGTATTTATGAATATTCAGCAGATTCATGATATTGGATGCAGATGCTGCCAATATAGTGATTCCTCCGTAAATAACATAATCGCTTTGTTGATGAACCAGCAAAAACATTGCGATTAATGCTATCATTTTGAAGGCAACGGAGCGGATTGTAATATATGAATATTGTTCCATTGCTTTATACAGCCACTCCATGCCAATTGCACTCAGTATAATGGAAAAACTGATAATAATGTAAAGAGTTCTCTCTTCACGAAGTCTTGGAACAAATATCAGCCCCAGTATGAGTGCAATATAAGCGAAAACACTCATGACCAGATTAATCATCAGTAATTCATGCGCTGTACGCGTCAGTTCCTCACGATCATCCCGTACTTTTGCACAGGCAGATATGCCGTAGGTTGGTATTCCCAACTGGGCAAACATATTAAAATAAGAAATGAGCGACACAGCAAAGGAGACTTTTCCTGTACCGGCCGGAAGCAGGATATGAGAAATATAAGGAAATGAAATCAACGGAAAGATAAATGAGGATACATTTAAAATAATATTCATCACAAAATTCCTTTTTATCGATGAATTCTGATTCATTCATTGCTCTCCTTTCGGTAACAGTTGCTGATTATGCTTCGACTATTTGGATCGCATGTTTAAGCGCCCGTTCTGTATAATATCCGCTTCGGATTTTTTCCCCCTCCAGTCTGGCAGCTTCGCACATTGCTTCATAGTCTTCCTGGGAAAGTGTGCGGATTCGTTCTGCGATTTCATCAAGAGAAGAAACAGTAAATCCAATATTGTTTTTGCAGACATAATCTGCCAGTGCAGATTCATTCCATACAATTACCGGCATATTCGATGCAAGATACAGTGAAATTTTGTGTGGATTATTATATCTCAGATATTCTCCTGTATTTCCCGCACATGTTTTAGTTGAACAGCCATCCCACACAAGCCCAAAATCCCCTGCTAACTGGCCTGGCAGTTCTTCCGGCTCAAAGGCGCCATGATAATCCATATTTTCTGAAGCCAGGTTCTCCTCAAATTCTACACCATATAAATGAACTGTTAATAAGCTTCGAGGCCAGGCCATCTGATATATATAATTGCTCTTCTTAGGGCTTAAATTCCCGGCAATCGCAATAGAAGGGGGCTCCGATAATGACAAATTACGATCCGGAACACAATCTGTAAGATAATCAAAAACGCCCAGGCTGATCACTTTTTGTGGCTCAAATCCCTGACTGATCAGATATTTTCTCATAGCAGAATTATGACAGATCACAACATCAAAATGCTTGAGAAGGATATTGTCCGCGATATGATCAGTATTTTCTTTTTGTTTCGAGTATGTAACACCTATCCCCTTCCGTAAAGATTCCAAATCGTGGATTAATGCGATAAATTTGCATCTTCTGTATTTCCTCATGAACGGAATAATCCGTTCGATCAGCCGATTGCCGTATAAAGGATGCTGAAACAAAATAATATCGCCTTTATGTACAGAAAAAAAAGTTTTTATCCATGGAAAAGTTCCAACTGTTAATAACCATATTTTCTTATATAATGTAGATGCTTCATTCGGAAAAGGTCGAAAAAACAGTGGCTTCATTCCTGATCGAAAGCATATTTCCGCAATATCCTTAGGTGCTTTGGATCCTGCATTTTTCTTATAAACTTCTGCATACCTATTTTTGGTAATAAACCAATACATGATCATCATTCCTTATTCTATCGTTTCGTTTATATTTACAGTTAAAATTAAAACTGCCGGGGCTGACTCATTTCCATCAGAATCTGTGACATAGAATGCAAGCGGATATACTCCCGGCGAATTTAGATTGTATTCCCCCTCCATACGGCAGTTCTGCAGTAATGTCTCATACGAATCTTTGTCATCTTCCAAAGTAACAAGATACTGTTGCAGATCAAATGACTCTCCAAGCTGCAGGTTTACTGCATTTTCAATCTCTATAACCGGCTTTCCTGATTCATCTTCATTGCCGGTATTGTCCCCGTTCAATTCCTCATTAATGATATTTGCTGCTTCACTGCCGACTGCTGCCAGGACGTCATTATAAATCTGTGCCGGGGTTTTTAAATAAACAAGCCTCTGTTTCACTGCCATATTATTACTGCTGTCAAGTACTCTGTAATTTGCAATTGCATACGAATTATTTTCATATATATTTACTGAATATACAATTACGTTGCCGGAAAGGTCGCCATCTTCCTTATCAGAAGCTGTAACACCGCTCAACAGACACGAATAATCTTTTTCTAATACTTCTGATACCTCTGTTTCGGTCAACTGTACAGATTCTGTCTCTAATGAGATTTCCGGAGGTGTAGTATCCCGGTTTAAAAGATAAATAAGTACTAAAATTCCTAAAATCACACAAAAAACAAGCAATAAAATGGTAATAACTAATTTTCCATTGAATTTTCGAAATATCTTCTTCATATTACTGTGCCTTAATCATAATACTTACTATAATTGCTATAGTAATACTTACTTGTTCCATAAGTTCCATATAATGCTCTATTAGAAAATTTGATCTTGTTTAATACTGCGCCCAGAATCATGCCGCCCGCACGTTCAATCTGTTGTAGAGCACGTCTTACTATACGACAGCTGACCATATCAGATGCAATCACAAATAAGACCCCATCACATTTGGAACAGATAACAGCCGGATCAATTACGCTTGCCATCGGCGGAGCATCAATCAGTACATAATCAAACTCTTGTCTACAGGCATTTAACAATTTTGTAAATGCTTCACTGCCAAGAAGTTCTGCCGGATTTGGCGGTGTCGTACCAGAAAGCATAATATACAAATTCGGTTCATCTGTCTGCCATAACGCATCGGAAATAGAAACTTTCCCGGCGAGGAAATCTGATACACCTTTTTTATCCTGTCTGGAAATACCAAACAGTTCAGACCATCTTGATTTTCGCATATCACAATCCATCATCAAAACTTTTTTCCTGCTTTTTGCTATTTCATTTGCAAGCCGCAGTGAAACTGTTGATTTCCCTTCACCCGGGATGCTGCTTGTTATCAAAATTACTTTCGGCACATTTTTACAAAAGTCGATATTGGCTCTTAAAGACTTATAGTTTTCTTTCAGCCTCGCTGAAATACTTATATATTTTTTTACCTCAATTTTTTTTGCTTCCATGTACACCACCTCCTTTTTTTTGATGTTTCTTCCCTTCATAGGATATCGTGCCCAGTACAACCAGGTTTAGCCTGTTCTCAACATCATCTGCAGATACAATTTTATCAATTACTAGATAACGAATTATGACTATTAATGCAGAAATAAAGATGGTCAGGCAGGCAAAAATCACTGCATAAATCGCAGGTGTTATATTCGGTTCAAGTGGAAGATTTGCCTCTTCCCATACAGTAACCCCTTCGATTCCCATTTGAGTTTCGATGGCTGTTGTCGCAATATCTCTCAGATAAATAGCAAGATTGCGGGCAAGATATGGATCCGTGTCCTTAACTGAAATTTCTATAATTCGTGTATCTGTCGGGTTATTGACCGTTATTTTGTTCAAAAAGCTCTCATATGTTATGTCTAAATTATAATGAGAAATAACAGGTTCTATAACATCCCTTCCCTGGACTAACTCAATATAGTCTGTTGTTAAGAGAGAGCCGACTTCCAGATTAACATATGCTGACTGTCCTTCTGTTTCCTGTGGCATTACATAGATTTTAGTAGTGGATTCATAATTCAGAGGAATGATGGTGGAACATGCCAAATAGGTCAGCAATCCACAGAACAATCCGCATAATATAATAATCAGACTCTTGTCTAAAAGTTCCATAAAGAGAGCTTTAAAGTCAATAGTGATTCCCCGATCTTTAGTTACAGCAAATTCTCCAATTGAATTCTTCACGTTTTACTCCCCTTTACTATTCAAAATATACTGATTCAGAAAACGGTTGATTTCAGAAAAAACTGTCTCATCCTCCAACAGGCTATGAGTCGCACCCGGAATAACCGTTAACTCAGCAGTAACTCCTTTTTCTTCAAGTGCATTACACAGATTTTCAGACAATGATATTGGAACACTTGTATCATCACTTCCGTGCAATATTAGAACCGGTGGAAGATTTTGGGTTATATTATATAAAACATCTACCTTGTTAATTTCAGTGAACACATCGGTTCCATAAACTCCGTCAAATATAAAAGATGCTTCAACAAGCGGAAGTTCTAATCCATCTATTTGTATATTATTGTATACATAATATCGAAGATCACTGGCGGGAGCTAATAAAACAGCCCCTTTTAGCTGGAAAGGATAATTTTCCGGATGATCTGCAATCTGCTCGGAAAGATGGCCAGCCAGCTGTCCTCCTGAAGAATGTCCGATTAACACTACTTTGTTTGTATCAATCTGGTAATCCTCTGCATGACCTGCAAGAAAGTCTGCCGCTGCGGAGACACATGCTTCTTCTTCCGTAATGCTGATACACTCACCATGAAGCGCATTCAACATATTCAGCAAGTCATAATTAACTGACGCTGTTGTATAGCCCAACGCTGAAAAGGTATACAAAAGTGAATTCATATCTTCTTTTGAACCGCTACTCCAGCTCCCTCCATGAACAAAAATTAAAAGCGGTTTTTTCTTTCCATCATCTTTATAAGCAACATCAAGATAACAGTTATTTTGATCTGTTACCTGGTATTGGATATCTTTAAGAAGCGTTATATCCTCTTGAAGATTTTGATGAATCGTGACAGATTCTGAGGCCGATTCCGTCTTGTTTCGTACGATAAAAAAACCCATAACTATGATTAACATAGCAACAACAATCAAGCCAATTATCATCATGGTCCTGCGCTTCATATAGTTATCCTCTCAACCGATCGATTATAATATTGCAAAGTTCACCGACTGTTTTGACATGCTCAACCATCTTTGGTGATAAGTCGATTCCGTATATATCTTCCAGTTCACCCAGCAGCATAAAAACTTCCATCGAAGCCAATCCAAGCCCATGGACGACTTCTGTATTTTCAGTTACTTCTGCTTCTGTTTCTGTAATTTTAATAATAGACTGAATAATATCTTCTTTTGCTTCCTGTACTGTCATAAATACCATCCTTTCTTTTAATAGAATTGAATTTGAAAAACTATATTCTTATCTGATTTCTGACTATTTTTCCTGTTGCACTCTTCGGAAGAGGTGACTGCCAGAAATACAAATCATAAACCTGTTTATATGTAGGCATTTGGTCGTTATATTCTGATACAAAATTATGAATCCGTTGTCTGATGATACTTTTTTCTTTCTCAGTACATTCATCCTGGTAATTCGGCCAAATAACTGCCCAGAGTTTGTCCTGATGCTCTTTAACAATTACCTCTGAAATATCCGGTGATAAAGACAAATTCCCTTCTAACTCTTCGGGACTAATATTTTCACCATTTGACAATATGATCAGATTCTTTTTCCTTCCAGTCAAATAATAATATCCATTTTCATCAACAGCAGCCAGATCTCCTGTATGATACCATCCGTCCTTCAAGGCTTCTTCAGTAGCCTCTGGATTTTTGTAGTATCCTGTCATAATTGTCCTTCCGCGAAGCAACAGTTCTCCATTTTCAATTTTGACCTCAGCATTTTGGGGCTTGCCTAAACTATTCGGTGACTCTTTTGTCGCCTCATGAATAATAACACCAACCGTACTTTCTGTTGCTCCATAAATATTGAAAACAGCTATCTGCTTTTTTCTAAACGTCGGTATCAAATCTGTCGGGAGCTGTGCGCCTCCACATACAATCCATCTCAGACTTTCTCCCATCGCAGAGGAGGAGACATTTTCTTTCTTTTTATTGAATTCATGTTCTATTGCCTGAAGAAGTGAAGGTACTGCAAAAAGTGAATTAGGCTTAATTTGTTCCAGTCCCCTTTTCAATTTCATTGGTCCATCAATAATCCCTAAAGTACAGTTATCTTTAAAAAGAATCGCAAGGGATGTGAACAACGCCCCTGCATGGTGCAATGGCATAACAGTTAAATGAACGGCTGTCTCTTTTAATACTGTTGTCAGATAGTGATGAATACCGGCTATAACTGCACGATTAGATAACATAACGGCCTTTTCTTCCCCGGTGGTTCCAGAAGTATACAAAATACACATGATATCTTCTAAATCGGCATCCGATGATTGGATCGTAATATAATCTTTCTGATTCAATTTTTCCTGTATGCAGAATATCGGATCATTCATATCCTTTGTAGCTTCCTTTATCCGCGCTTCTAAATCAATGTCAAAAAACAGTGCAGATACATCAGTTTGTTTCATTGCTCTTTCAATTTCTCTTTCATTCAGGTCCGGATTCATTAGAACAGCAGTGGAACCTATATTTGCAATAGCACAGAATACAATTAACCATTCAGCGCTATTTCTTCCTATAATACCTATATGCTTTTTTTGCAGATTTTCGTTCAGTAACATGGCAGACACTTTTTTTACTTCGTTTAGGAATTCATCCGATGACATATTGACGAGATTTCTCCGGATCAAATACTGGATGAATGGTACATCATCAGAAGAATGTTCTATATGTAAAAGGATATCATGCATATTTTTTATCGTATTTAAGCTCATAATTTTCCTTCCTTATTTAATAATCATTTTTGAATGGTTTTCTTTCTTTTTTATTTTTTTCAATGTTTTATTGACAATTCCAATCAGCCTAAGTCCTGCAAATATAACTATGCATCGTAACAAGAAGCAAAGAATCACAGCAAAATATGTATTTCCTGGAAACAAATATTCAAAACGATACCATGGAAATACTTTTTCTTCAAAGCCATGGATACAAAGGATCCCAATCGTATTAGAACCAATATATTGGAAACATTTTGTCAGCTTATTTTCTACTTCAAATGAAGAAATCCAGGCAAAAAAGCGACAGAATAGTATTCCCAGGCATGCCGCACCTAAGATGTCCAGAGGACCTAAACGCCATGTAAAGCTGTACATATCACACAATCCAAATGCGAATGTAATCAAAGAAGGTATCGCTAATATAAAACTTTCACCAAAGGATATATTTGCTTTTTCCAACCACTTGTGTTTCCTCATTTGATTTCCAATATAAAGGAAACCAGGTGCAATCAGCATATTCGGAATGGAATAAGCCCATACCTTTGATATCAAAGTAAGTATCCACCCTGCAAAGACACAGCCTATGATAAGGCAGAATTGTATTTTTCCTCTTGTTAGACGGGATATTGCATTATAAATGATCCATCCTCCAAATAAAGCCCAAAAGAACCAAAACATAGATATATGGTCAACCTCTAATCCCATGATTGTGCCTTTCCATCCCTGGTTGAGTGCAAGTAAATAAGAAAAAATGTACTGTCCACCAAACTGCCAGAAAGAACGTTGTTCAATAACTGCCAATCCGAATTTTGCCAGCAACACCAAACAAGCAGTAATAAAATATGGTCTTATCAGCAATTTTATCTGAATTTTTATGCATTTTTTCATTTTTTTAGTATGAAAGCCATAGCCGCTAATAATCAGAAACATAGCCATAAGACCTGCACCTAAATTAAATACTGATCGCCATGTGACTGTATAAAAATAAAATACCGAATGACATATTAGTACATATAAAACTCCACAGCCACGCGCAAAATTGAAGAAGCCAATGGTATTCGTATCTATTGCTTTATGTATTTTCATGAGTATTTCCTCCTTACACCTCATCAAGTATTCTTCCTTATAAAATATAACTTCTGACGTATAAGAAAAGGTTTCACTCAATAACAATTTTAGGGTGTATTCCTTTTCTTTTTTTTCTTTTCATTTGCTTGATAAAAAATTCAAGCATCTTAAGCCCAATGTATATAACTGCACCCCGTAAAGCAAAACATATAATTACAGCAAATATCTTTTTTTCTGAGAATATATGTCCAAGACGGTACCATGGAAACACTTTTTCCTCAAATGCATGAATACAAAGTATCCACAATGTATTAAAACCAATGTTATTAATACTGCGAATAAATAAATTGTTTTTCAAATGTGGATTCAGCCATACGAAAAACATAAGATATATAATTCCAACACACCCCAATCCCAGAATATCAATTACTCCCAGTTTCCATTGATTGTAGTACATATGAACATTGCCAAAAAATAAGGTTATTATTGCTAATATGATCACACCGGAAAGCTTACGAACCGATATTTCTCTTTCAAGAAATTTTGACTTCCACATCTGATGTCCTAAAAACAAATATCCCACGGCAATTAACATATTGGGAATACAGTAAAACCACACTTTCGATATGCAGGTTAATATCCATCCTAAAATTACGCAGCACGAAACAAGTAAGCGCTGTATGATTGTCGATTTTATATTAGCAATCTTATTGTAGATTACCCATCCCCCGAACAGTGCCCAAAAAAACCAGAACATCCCCAGATTATCAACTCGCAGCCCCAGTATTGTACCTTCCCAGCCATCATTAATCCCAAAAAGATAAGAAAAAATATACTGGCTTCCGAATTCTTTAAATGAGCGATTTTCTATAAATGCCAACAGCAGTTTCGCAAGTATGACCATACCTGCTGTAAACCAGTACGGTTTTAAAAGGAGTTTGAATTGTGTCCGAAGACACTTCTTTGATGTTCTTACATGAAATCCGTAGCCACTGATTATAAAAAACATCGCCATAAATCCCTCACCTAGATTGGTCCAGAAGCCATCATAATCAAGCGGAATAAAAATCAAGACCGAATGAAAAAACAATACATATACCATTGCAATTCCTTTTGCAAAGTTAAAGTAGCCAATTGAATTTTTGCTAATTGTATCTTTACGGCTCATAAATCGTTTCCTCCATATTCACCGAATATTTCTTTATCTCCGCCAGATGCACCCCGATCAAAAATGCAAATGGCACGGCCATCGTATTGACAAATGCAGATTCACTTGTGCTGGAGATCAGCAAATATAAAATCATGGTAAGTGCAGATGCAAATAAATATGCATTGTATTTCCTCAGTTTAAACACTACTGATAAGAGAATCACTAATACTACTGCATAGCAAATTGTTCCCAGATACCCGGTCTGTCCCAGAATCATCGGCCAAAAGGTATCAGAGACAAAAGAACTGTAGCTTTTTGAAATTCCCCAGACATTCTGAATATGATAAAGAGAATATACCCTTGAATATGGTTCATCTGAAAATGTAGAAGCAAACGTTCCAAACCCGGTTCCAAACGGGAAATAATCTTTCGCAATAAGGAATGATACCTTTGTAAGTGCCGCCCGGGCTGATTCTGTTCCTAAACTTAAAAAATAGTAATTAAACTGCCTCTCAGCAACCAGGAGCATGGACACGAGTAATACGGCCCATGTGAAAAATCGAAATTCCCGCCTTTTTCTGCAAATAATAAAATATATAAAAAACAGACAGATCATTGCTCCAATTGCTTTTATTCGAAGTGTACATATTGTTACAAATCCCAGCATAATCAGATAAGGCAGAATCTCATCCCTGTAATATTCATATAAACGTAGCAATATTGAACACAAAAAGATACAGGCTGCTGCCAAATATGTGTATACAGAATAAAACAGACGGACAGCTCTTAGTCCCAGGCGCGTATCTGCCGGAAAAATGTGAAATACAAGATCCAGCAGGCACAGCACAAATAAAAAAATTGATAATCTTTTTATCCATCTCCAGCTGTACTGATAAATACTCTCCATATCGACATCTGAAAAAAATAAATAGCCGACTCCAATAGCAAGAAAAAATTTTAAATTCAAATACATATCTGATAATACTGTTGTTAACGGCTGAAATTTCAACGATAAATTGCCGTATAATCCACACGCTAAAAACAAGCAGAGAAATATGATCACTAATATTAATTTTAATGAAACTTTACAACGAAAATTTTGCTTTGTACCACTCATGATAAGTAAGGGAATGATACAGGCAGCAAACAGTTCATCCCAATAGCGCATTGGTGTAAAGATTTCCTGCAGTGGATTTTGGAATACAAAAATCAGAACCAATACTATAAAAATTCTTCTATACCATTGCTGTTTTTGTCTGGTCTCCATCATAAACTTCTTCCTTTTTCAATAATTTCCGGGGATTTTCATTCATAAGCAGTTTAAAATACCCCCGACTGGTGTTCTTTTTAATATATTCAGTGCAGTTTCTAAATTCTGGCGGGCGAAAATCGACACGATGACTGTCTGTTCCAAGAAGATCAATCTTTTTGTTTTTTAACAGCATTCTACAAAACATCGCTGTGCGAAAGCCATTTTTCCCGGTGATACTGTCTGAATTTACCTGTATCCATGCTCCGGCTTTTTTTAGATTATCCACAATTTTCTTTCGCTTCCTGACTACAAGGTAACGTTCAATATGTGCAAAAACCGGTATATAATTATTAGCAGTCAAAATATCAGCCATTCGATACAAGGTATCCTCATCACTGTCTGGTCGATTCTCTATTAAAATGTAACCATCTCCTATAGAACGGCAATCTCCATTCTTTAAATAATAAATCAATCCATCCTCCCAATACGCCTCATTCCACAGATAGATTCGAAAGTCCGGATCAATTTGTTTTGCCAGGCAGCGGGTCTGTTGAAGTGCTATATTCATTCTGTCTGCATTTTGTTTCCATCGCGATGGTTGGAAATGCGGAGTTGCAATGATTGTTCTTATGCCTTCCATATATTCCCTGCGCAAAAGCTGCTTTGTTTCCTTTAAGCTTCTTGCGCCATCATCAAGTCCCGGCAGAATATGACAATGGCAATCGTAAAATTTCCTGGTTCTGATATCAATATTCATAAGATGGTTTCTCCGGTAATCGTTCCTAAAAGACCGACTTTAACTATTAGCTATTTTCAACAACAAATATATAGCTGAATACATCCTTTTCTTTAATAAGAATGATATGAGTGCTTGTTTTATCGGATTTTTCCAGTAAGGATATACTTCCAGCACTTCTCTAAGTGTTTTATCATCACCTATCTGCTTAATTCTCTTAACAGCAAACGACTTTCCTTCTGTTTTAGATTTTGCTGCAATTTGCTTCAGACAAACTCTTGTATTTCCAAGAAACATTCTTTGGGCATTTAAAATCATTGTTTCAGAATTCGTAAATTGCGATATTCTTCTTTTCTCCTCCAGGTACAATGCACAGCACTTTTTAAAACGATCTGGATTATATTTATTTGTCAGCGATGATGGATTATCAATAATATGATAAAATGCGCAGTGACTTATATATCCTAATGATTTCGCATTTGGCAGGGCGTCCAAGTGGAAAATAATGTCTTCAGATATAAACTGCCGTTCCGAAGGAAATCGCAGCTTATTGTCATTCAGCCACGCTCTTCTATAGATCCCCTGCCAGGCAGACATGGCCAACTCCCTGTCAGATTTCGCAGTCGGGCCGGATCCTAACATTCCTGCTAAAACAACATTTACAATCTGCGGTTGTATAAAAATTTTTCCGGCATATTTAGGCTCACTCATCTTCTGCCTTCCATTTTCATCCTCGAGAATATACCCGGCAAAGCAAATATCCAATTTATTATGAATTGCAGATTTATACAGATTTTCGATTGCACTGTTATGTAAGTAGTCATCCGAATCAACAAAATAAACATATTCTCCTGTTGCAATTTCAAGGCCGCTGTTTCGTGCCAAACCCAGCCCTTCATTTTGTTTATGAATGACCTTAATACGATTATCATGCATTGCCGCTTCATCGCACTTTTGAGGGCATGAATCAGGCGATTCATCATCGACTAATATAATTTCAATATTTTTTAATGTCTGATTTAAAATTGTTTTCAGGCACCTGTCAAAATACTTTTCCACATTGTATACTGGCACTATTACGCTTACGCATGGCACTTGCATATCGCTTATCTCCCGCCTTTATATTTTCATTTTATATTTCTATCAAGTAACTTCTGATACAACAGTAACAGCTATGCTTTTTTTATGCGCATTCGAATCAGAAGTTCTTTAACATCCTGCTTAAAACATGGTTTAGGGAAATATCGTTTTACTTCCCTGTTAAAATTTTTCCCGGCCTTGATGGAGTGAAAAAATGCGCTCCGGCATTCAGGCATACGTGAAGGATGATCCAATTGCTGATTATTAGAAACAGCTATTTCCAAATTAACATCCCGCAGTTCAACATCAGCATTTTCCAGTATCTCCAATCCCTTTTCTGTCTGACATAAAACGAGTGAGATTCCATCCTTCTTATCTTCCAACGACAGTTCACTTCCCCAGGAGTCACCCAACGTTATATCCGATACTCTCTTTTTATCAGCGTACCGGCAATCATAGCAATTCTCTGTATAGGTAAGACCATTTAGAAAAGCAATTGTATATCTGTCGCTTACTCCTTTTGTAACAATGCTCTTGCAATCTACTTGAATCTGCATTTTCGCCTTTATACGGAAGATCATGGATCCGGATGACTTTAAGTTCTTATTGTATTGTTTTAAAAAAACATCTAACAGCTTCGGCGAAGGCGTTCCATGACAAATCAAGTCTGCCGTATAAAGATTGATTCCCAGTTTATCCCCCACATAGTTCTTTAATGCTGCCACCTGACATGGTAATCCGATAAATAATACTCTATTGTCTTTTTTTAAATCATCCCGGATTTCTTTGTAGCAACCGATCGGATTACTTTTTACATATTTTGAACCGGTAAATTGTTTTACCTCATCCTCTGTAACTGCTTTTTTAAATCTGAATTCACCATTCTCAAAACAGCAGCTATAAACAGGAGCTCCGGACTTGACAAATGCCAGAGAAACAGCTGTGGCAACCCCGCCTGAAGAACAATTTCCGCGGATCTTGATATCACTCGCCCATCCTTGATACCATTTCACTGGTTCTTTCTGTTCAGGTGTATGATTCTGCTGACAAACCTTGTGGCAGGCATTACAATTCACACACTTGTTTTCATCGATCACTGCATTATAAGAAGATAGAGTGTCCTTGATCATAATCGCTTCTTTCGGGCAGATTTCCACACATGCCATACAGCCGGCACATTGATGAAGTTCACATACTGTTTTCATTCTGCCCCTCCTCATTTTCGAAAGCATTAGGCTTCTATCATTTTCTTTAACGTTGCAAGCGATTCCTTACGCTTTTCTGACAATATTTGCTCTGTTTTCGAGAAATCAATTGACTTCTCCGCCAAAGTAGTATCATCATCTTTATCTAAAATTCTGCCGGAAAGTCCGGTCAAATTAAGAATGCTTATATTCCTCGTACCCGTGTTGTTATTCGGCAGCACTTCAACAAACGGTGTGTGGAAATTAATTGCAAAAGCAGTTCCATGAAAAGAATCTGTCACCAGGCACCTTGCATTCTTTATATAGCTCAAAAATTCTCCTACAGACGGACACCACACAAACTTTCCCTCCCTCGTTATCTGATGGAAAGAGGAAGATATTCTGATAAGAGGCAGCCCCATTGATACTGCAACTTTTTTTGCATATTGTCCCACTCTTTTGTTATTGTGAATCTGATAAACCAAAATATAGTTTCTTACTTTTATCGGAGACATATATCTAATCCAGAAACCTTCATCAAGCAACAAGGTCGGATCTAATACCTGGTCAGCTTTAAGTCCCATATTCTTCAACAATGTCATGGCACTGTCTTCCCTGACAGAAATAAAATCATATCTTCCAAGCCATTTTTTAAAATATTTCTCCACTTCAGGGGACATCTCCGTTCGGCCAAAACTTGCGGCATATGCGATTCTTTTATCAAAGTTATCTGTAAACAACAGGCAATAGGAACTGTCATAGCTTCCATCTCCCACCGGCCCCCAAACTTGATCACTTCCCGTCATATATACATCAGCTATTGGTTTCTCTTCAGCAAGCTGTTTCTGACTGGAGTATCTCTTAGAAAGATTCAGATATTCTTTCTGTTCTTTTTCAAATCTCTTTCCCGCCGCAATACTCTCAGGCTGACGTAAAGCCAGATATAGTATTTTTTTAATGGGATTCCTGTTCCACTCCGGTTTCCCCGTAAGCAGAGTCTTTGCATGATTTCTGCAGGATTCGTCATCACGGACATAATCAATAATTTCACAGGAATATCCTAAATTTTCAATTACTCTTTGCGTGGCAAATGCCTGGAGTAAGGAACCATAATTTGTTATCGCATGTCTGGTTATCACTGCTACTTTCATTTTGATCCCACCTGCTATTTTTTCATCTGGCTTGCAATATCCGCATCCACAATCTCTTCACCCGTTCTGCCTTTCAGCTGCTCTTTCGAAGCTTCACTTAGTCCATCATTAACCACCGCATGAAAGTCACATGTGCTGCAACGATCCAGCTGCTCTTTTGTTACCTTTCCATCCCTGTAATCCCGGCAGATCTTATTCTCGTACATGGAGTATGGCTTTTTCGTAAACAATGCTTTCACCTTATGCCGAAGCACCCACCAGGCTGGTACCCAGATATACTTGTGCATGGCCGGACTCACGCTTCCGATCATCCAGCAGTTCCGGTCACAGCAGCGTACCTTTTTCCGGACTCTCTCGGCTTCCGGGCTGTTCCACAGCTCGTCCCAGGTCTGGGTGTTCAGGTTACCCATCACTTCTTTATCCTTGGTCCCGTTACACGGCATCACGTCTCCATACGGATCGATAAAGAAGGTGTCAAAACTCATATCGCATGGAAGCAGTCGTTTCTGTCCGTAGATGTAATTAATCAGTCCATGGTTGAAATACGCACGAAACCACTTTTTCGGGCTGTTGCTTCTGAGCAGTTCATTGACCAGCTTTTCGAAGTTCTTTGCAACCATCGGACGGTTGTGAATGATATTCTTGGCTTCTACAAAGTAAAAGCTGTTATGCAGGGATGCTGTGGCAAATTCCATTCCCATCTTGTCCGAAATCCGATATAACAGAACCAGATCCTTTGCATTTTTATCCTGAACCGTCATTCCAAAACCTACGTCTTTCATGCCCATCTTCCTGAGGGTTTTTAAGGTCTGATATCCTCTTTGATATCCGTCCTGCAGACCGCGAATCTCATTATTGGTCTGTTCCAGTCCCTCAATAGAAATCCGGATGCCGATCTGCGGGAATTCTTTACACAGATCTACGATCCGGTCTGTAAAAAATCCATTGGTCGAGATCACGATCCGGTCGCTTTTCTTATAAAGCTCCCGGACGATTTCCTTCAAATCCGTACGGATAAACGGCTCTCCTCCGGTAATATTGGTAAAATACATTTTTGGAAGCTTCCGGATGGTTTCAATGGAAATCTCCTCTTCCGGTTTTGACGGGGCTTTATACCGGTTGCACATGGAACAGCGCGCATTACATCGATAGGTGACGATGACGGTCCCATTCAGTTTCTTCTCATTGTTCCTTTTCTTCGTCATACTTTTTCCAGCGGATCCATCTACTGATGTCCTGCCTCTGTAAATCTGCATCAGTTTTTTTGCATAGGTTTCTGCATCATCAAAACGGATCTCTTTACAATTCTGTCTGTACGTTTCCAGCAGTTCCGGATTCTTCCAGAGTTTCTGAATCTTTCTCTTTAACTCTTCCGCGTTCCCGCTCTCAAACAGTTCCCCTGTCTTTCCAACTTCCAGCAGTTCCGGTATTCCTCCAATCTCTGCTCCCAGAACCGGTGTGCCATACGTTTGAGACTCCATAACCGAGAACGGACAGTTTTCATAGCATTCTGATGGACATATTGAAAATCTAGCTTCCCGAATCAGCGTTTCCAGCTCTGCTCCACTTTGAAATCCCGCATTCCGGATATTGGAGATCTGATTCACCTGCTCTTCCAGCGGTCCTGTCCCTGCAAAGACAAACGGGATCTCCGGCAGCTCCCGACAGACCTGAAGGAGTGTCCGGATTCCTTTCTCTTCGGAATATCTTCCAAAATACAGCACATAGTCTTTTTTCTTGGTATCTTTCCATTCCACCTGATCTACAAAGTTATGAAGTGCCACTGTTTTTCCTGCAAACACCGGGTTGGTATCCATCTTTTCTTTCAGGAACCGGCTGCAACAGATGATCCGGTCGATATACCGGTACGCCTGAATTCCATTCCAGAACATCGCTTCCATCATGCCGACAGCCGATTTTGCAGCCGACCCGTGGATACATCTTCCTTTCACGCAATTCAGGAAATGCCCTCCCAGGCATTTTTCGCAGTTTTCATGCCGGCCAGGATTGTGCAGCATATGGTTTGGACAGATCAGCTGATAATCATGTGCCGTATAAATGATCCTGCATGGCCGCTTTTTCTCTTTTCTCCACTTCACAATCTCCAGGATAATAGACGGTGTCAACTGATAATTAAAGTTGTTGATGTGGCAAACATCCGGCTGAAAATCCTCCAGCACAAGGCGAAGCTTTCTTCTCGCCTCCACACTGTAGATGGTCTTGACTGGATAGGTCAGTTTCGACAGCTTGCTGCCACCATGGAAATCCATATCCGATGTATAAGCATTCACACGGTTCCCCACACAGCGGCCCTCATGCTCCATGCCGAAAAACTGGACCTCATGTCCCTGCTTTTCCAGATATTCGCCAAGTTTAAAAATATACGTCTCGGATCCTCCGTTTGGATAGAGGAACTTATTAATCATCAGTATCTTCATTGTTATCCCCTTACAGTTATCGCTCATACAGTCTCACCGTCTCCGCCGCGACTTCATCCCAGTCATATTTCCCGCAGATGAACTCTGCAGCGTCCTTTTTATACTCCTGCACCAACTCTTCCCGGTCGCAGGCGGTCTGCAACTTCTCTCTCAGATCTTCCACATCGCCCCGGCGGAATACCATCGCCTTGTCTTCCACGACTTCGGTACATTCTGCGATATCTGACACCAGACAGCAGTTTCCGTAACTCATGGCTTCCAGCAGGCTCAGCGGCATGCCCTCCAGATCCGAAGGAAGGGTATATAAGTAAGCATTGCTGTACAATTCTTCCAGCATCTGTCCGCGGACAAACCCGGTAAACAAAATTCGCTCATCTCCGGCTGCCAGTGCCTTCAGTTCTTTGACGAACTGGTCGGTATCGGATGTACCTCCCGCGATCACCAGCTTTTTGTCTGTCTGTACCTGGCGGTATGCCTGGAGCAGATAGTGAAGCCCTTTTTCCGGTACCAGCCTTGCCAGAAACAGGATGTATCCATCCTTTTCCAACCCATACTTTTTTCGGATCAGGTCCGCTTCGTGAGGTTTCGGACGGTTCACACCATTGGGTATCCATCTTGTCTTCCGTCCGTAAGTCTTTTGGAAGTAATCCTGTACTCCCTTGCTCAGCACGATCACTTCGTCCGCAAAGCGGACAGCGCATTTTTCTCCCAGCATGATATAGGCGCTGGCAAGCCTGCCCCATTTGGCTCTTTGATGATCCAGTCCGTGAATCGTCGCAATGCATCGTTTTCCCATTAATTTTGGCAGCCAGATCATGGCGCACGGGCCTTCCGCATGAAAATGCACCACATCATACGGCCCGAAGGCTGCCCGGATTGCTGCCACCGTGGATGCGCTCATCGCTGCCAGTCCCCGCCTATCAATCGTAGGGACATTCACGATCCGCACCCCTTTGTATGTTGTTAATCCTTTTTTTCCGCCCTGCTTTCCGCTCCGGTTGTAGCAGGTCACCTGATGCCCCAGTTTTGCCATCCGGGTGCTCAGTTCTTCCACTACCACTTCCACGCCGCCCTGTCCCAGGGCCGGCATGCACTTCATGCCAAGAAAAGCAATGCGCAATCTTTTTTGTCGCTTCTCTCCCATCACATCGATCCTTCTTTTTTCACCACCGCAAGTACCGTCTTCAGCAGAATCCGGAAGTCCATCCCCACACTCCAGTCAGTGATATATTCCGTATCCAGACGGACCACTTCCTCAAAGTCCGTGATCTCGCTCCGGCCGCTTACCTGCCACATGCCGGTGATTCCCGGCTTGATGGCAAGCCTTGCACGATGGTGCAGTTCGTATTTTTCCCACTCATCCAGCGTCGGCGGCCTCGTTCCCACCAGGGACATATCGCCCTTCAGCACGTTGAAAAACTGCGGAAATTCATCGATCGATGTCACCCGGATCAGATGTCCGATCCCGGTCTTCTTCCTGCCGTTCGGCAGAATCTTATTTCCAATCACACGGGTATCAAAGTCCAGCTTGAACATCATACCGTCCTTCACCCTGTTCTCTTTCATCAGTTCCTGTTTCCGTTCCTCCGCATCCGGATACATGCTTCGGAACTTATACATTTTAAATTGCTTTCCGTTTTTTCCCACCCTTACCTGTGAGAAAAAGATCGGTCCCGGCGACTGGATATAGATGGCCGGCGCAAGAAAGACGAAGAGGATTCCCGTCAGAATACAGCCCACCAGTCCCCCTGCGATGTCCAGGCACCGTTTCAGGAATGCCTGCTTGTCCGTCATATAATTGATACTGGTAGTCAGCACCAGATAGTTTCCGATCTTCTCCACCAGCGGTTTCTCACTTAGATGGGTAGAAGGCTGTGCAATATGAAAGTGTACTGTCACTCCGGTTTCTATCAGCTTATCTATCAGGCTTTGCGGAAACGATTCGTCCTTTCCCGGAATGAGGAGGACCTCATCAATCCATTTCCGGCAAACATAACCAGGCGCACTATCAACATTAGCTACTACCGGAAGTTCCCCAATTTCTTCTCCCACGATGTCACGGTCTGCGATTACCAGCCCCAACAGGTTGTACATCTCGTAGTTGTGACGCTTGATGTTCAGCACTACATCCAGCGCAGCCCGGTCGGTTGTCACGATCAGAAGCGAGCGTTTCCCTCCGTTTTTCATCTTACGATGTAAAAAACACTTCCAGAGACTTCGTACCACATAGGTCAGAAACAGATAAATCACCCCTGTCAGATACAAGACAATTCTTGAATAACTGCTTCCTTCCTGAATAGTAAAAAGATATAGCGTTGTAATCAGCAGCACCATAATCACATGATTCAGCGTCGCAGAAAATTCCAGGTAATATCCCCTTTTCAGGACATTTTTAAATGTCTCAAAGAAAAACACGACAACAATATCTGCCATCACCAAAAAAATTGCCAGATTTCGATACAACTGAGAGCCGTATGGATTTTCCATCCCGTACCGGCATAGACAGGCGAGAATAAACGCCGCCTGCAGACAGATCAAATCTAACAGAATAAAATCTCCATGTTTTAACCATCCTTCTGCGCTTTTCTTATACATAGATGATCACTTTCCTCTTCCCTCTTATTCCTTTATCGATTTTATGATTATAAAATCTGCAGCTATATGCTTTTATTGATCTGAATCATCTTCAGCATTTGCCTGAAGTCTTTATCATTCTGAATCTGCATCCACGGGGTATAGCCCAGGAATGCAAACGGGATGTGTCTGGCAAGCCGGATAAATACGGTCCCTGCACTATCCTTCTGACCGGACAGGTCGATTCGGAACATCTTTCGTTCCAGATCCCAGATGATCAGACTGCCTTTCATATCTTTTGTAATATCCTGGATTTCCGGCGTGATGGTCTCTCCGGTTTTTTCATCATAGACTTCCGGATAGACGAGAACCATGGTGTCATAGGGAATCTTCCGGCATACCAGTCCCTTCTCCGTGTCTCTTTCCCAGACCAGCAATTCCTTCTGGCCAAGTCTTACTTTTTCCGGTTTATATACCAGATTTCTGCTTCTTTTCTCCATCTCGCCATCCCGCCTGCTTTTCATTTCCATGCATCCGTTACCACAGAATGGTTATTCCGTGGTAA
>NZ_NFLO01000027.1:0-33244 GCF_002160935.1 Drancourtella sp. An12
CTTTGAGATCATTATTGACGATATCAGCAGCCAGAAGAGAAGTAAAACGGAGCCAGTTTGTTTTTGCCGAATTTAGGAACCGATAAAAAGTGTTCTTTGAAAAATCTTCCTTAAAAGAGCCAGTTCGTTGCTGCATATACATGCTTCTTCCGACAAAAATGTTGCTGAGCTTGTAGCGGAGCAGAGAAACAGGTGAAACACCTTTTTCTTTCATCCCATTGCATTTGGCGAGAAGCTTGCCGACATGATGCCTGGAAAAAAATCTCTGAACACAATCAATTAACTCGTTCTCATCGCAATAGTTTTGTGGTATACTGGACATGGCATAAATCTCCTTTGTATAGATGGTTTTTCGTCAATTCCATTATACCAAACGGGACAGGTTTATGCCTTTTTTATTGGCTGAAATATTGAATTTTCAAGGTTCAACACACCGTATTGGTGTGGGAAGTTTTAGATTCCTGAGTTTCAAAGGAAGTTTCGCCTGCATCTTTTAAATGAAATGTTGCAGATGCCTGATCCAATGTTTCAACTGAGATATCCATATCAACATGATAACATAACTTACCATTATCATGTGACTTTCCCTCACTATCTGTCCATCCATATGGATGTGTAATTTTGTAAAAGGTATAAGTTATATTTACATCATTAGGATCAGATACATTATAGTATTTCGCAACCGCTTCCTTAATTGTCGTATCATCAGGGCTTGAAACGATGTAGTCATTTACATTATCAAGTTCATAGCTGCCAGTTGGGACATTTAATCCAGCTGTATTAATTTTACCTTGACCAATATAAAAGTAATCCTCGCTTTCCAGACTCAACGGATTGCTTCCTTGACGAACTCCGTAGAAATAAACATTTTCGGTATGTCTAGCCTCCTCTACTCGAATTTCCTTCTGGGCGGTTTTCCCATTTGCAGTTGTTACTGTTACTGTAACCTTTCCTTCTTTCTTTCCCGTTATCGTCCCAGTTTCTGAATCAATTGTTGCATAACGCGGATCATTCACTGACCATGTAAGTGTTTTATCTGTCGTTGTAGACGGACTCACATATGCAGTCATTGTTTTTTCTCCACCTACATAGATTCGATCAAACTCACTAGTAATGATCACGCTTTCTGCCAAAATCGGATTTGTTACTGTGATCTGAAATTCATTGGACGTAACTCCATTCGCATTTGCAGTGATGGTCGTGGTTCCAAGGCCTTTTGCAGTAACCGTTCCCTCTGCATCAACCGTTGCAACTTGCGGATCAGAAGAGTTCCATTCTAAATTAACCTCTTCCTCATACTCTTCAGGAGACAACACAGCAGACAAGGTCTGTGTTGAATCTATAACCATACTCTGGTTGCCAGAAATCCGAATCGCTTCTAACTTGAGGTCTTTTACCGAAACATAAAATTCTTCTGTTTGCTCTCTGCCCGTGAAGCTTTGATATTTGTGAGTAACTAGTATTGACTCTTTTGCCTTAAGTCCTTTTATTTGTACAGTCTGTTCGCCAGTATTAGAAAGCGTTACATACTCTCGATCTTCATCCGCCACGCTCCACTCATGCTGTGAGAGAAAACCACCACTGCTACCTTCTATCGCTATAGTCTTGCCAACATATACCTCATAGGCCTCGTCATTTGAAAGAGTACTCGTTTTCTTCTCAGTCTTATTTTCATTCTCAATTTTTTGATACACAACCTTGACAGTTGTGTTCTCAGTCACTTGAATCTGATAATAAGATTCCTCTTGAAGTGTCAGGGATTTTTCCTCAGGCATTTGATATACATTTTTTACTTTATATCCATCATCAGCCTGAACTATAAATTTTGCCACTCCGTTTTCATCTGTTTTCAATGTAGTTCCAGATGCTATTTCGTTGTCATTCACATCCAGAATTTTACCGTGATCTTCTTCCGTTTCAAACGCAACATCATAAGAAGAATCTTTCTCTTCTTGCTGAGTTTTTAAACCAGAAGATTCTTGGTTATTTACAGAATCTGGTGTCTGTGTGGCTTCTTGCTCCTCCGCTTCACTATCCGCGTCCTCGCCATCTTCGTTTGCTTCAGGTATCTTCTGATATACGACTTTGACAGTAGTATTCTCATCTACCTGAAGTTCGTAGTAGCTGTCTTTCACCAGCTTGAGCGGTGTCTTCTCGTCAGGCATCTGGTACACTGCGGATACCTGATATCCGTCGTCGGCTTTTACCTTAAACTGGACTTTTCCATTTTCGTCCGTCTTTAAAGTTTTGCCGTCGGCCACTTCGTTGCCGTACATATCGGTAACCTTACCGTGTTTTTCCGGCGTCTCGAAGGTGATATCGTAGAGGACCTTCTCTTCTTCGGTCTTGGAAGCTTCCTGCTTTTCTTCAACTTTCTGAGCTTCCGCATCCGTAGATGGAGTCTCCTGGGTCTGTGTATCCGTGCTCGGAGTTTGGGAAGAAGTTTCGTCTTTTGTCGTTTCTTCTTTTGCTGTCTCCTCCTGTGTCGTCTGAGCCTCAGTCTGACTGCCTGCATCTGTCGTGGTATTCTGCGTGTCAGTTTTCTTCGTTTCAGTCTGCTGTTCAGCCTGCGCTGAAGAATCTGTGCCATTTCCCGTCTGATCAGATGCCTGCCCCTCTATGCCTCCCGATGCATCGCTTTGGGAATTAAGAGATTCGGCACTTTCGGCACCTGCCTGTGTAGTAGTTGTGTCTGTTCCCGGTGCCGCATATGCGACATTAGAAAACACCATTGCAGCCGCTACTGCCAATGCTGTAATCCTTTTTGCTCGTCTCATCTCTTTTCCCCTCCTTTCCTTTTAAATTTTTTGTATTCCCTCCATGCCTCACGGCATCATGGTTCATACATATAGGGGAAAAAATTTACCCCTACACTATATAAAGACGGAACAAACTTCAAAAAAGGGTCACATTTTCTTCATTTTTTTTTCATATTTTTCAAATTTTTTCTTCTGAATGGACGGCACATGGAAAACAGCCTGTTTTTCCGCCATTTTTGCGTTTCATTTTTCTCAGGTACTGACGGTGTTTTTCGTACTACGGTCTAAAAAAAATGGAAAACATTTCCTTTTTTTTTATTTTTCCGCTGCTTTTTTTAATTTTTTCAAGTTTTTTTTCGATTTTGTGAACCGTTTTGCACTTTTTCACCGTCTAAAATATATAGAAAGGTTAATTGCGGAAGTTATCCGACGATCTTCTTTTTGTTCTGGTCAAAGGACATGGCAAATCACGTTGATTTATCATTAAACTTCCGTTGTAGGCGAAACCGGCTCTGTTTTCGCCATAAATAATTAGATTCACATTTATATTGTCACAACCGGTTACTAACATTTATTGCAGAAAGGACTTGTGGAATCATGAAACATGAAGAGAACAACCGTACTAACAGGCATTCTGAAGCATCTGATTTTCTTCACGACAAAAAAGCCGCAGACCAGCTTTTTCAGAATATCGTTTCAGAGCTTGAATTAAACCCATCTTTAACCCGTCATTCAGGCTGTGCATATCACCGTCGTTTTATCGGCCGTTATGTTTTGCGGGGCACCTGCGTACTGGCGGCGGCCTGCCTGTTTGCTTTTTGCGGAACCGGGTTTCTTCAGAAACCTGCGATTTCCCGTGTGAAGGCAGCTCCGTCTTCCAATGCGGCAAGTGCTACTGTAACATTTCAGGTAGATGCACTTTTTCCAGTCCGTGATGTCAGCGCTTCTTTGAACGAGAAAACGATCAATGTAGACACTCTTGGAAACAACGGCTATTCCATTGAGGTCAGTGAAAACGGATACCTTCTTCTGGAAGTGGTTTCCATTTCCGGTATCCGGTCAGAGCAGGGCCTGTCAATTGATTCGATTGACGATCAGGCGCCTGTCATCGTGTCACATATGCACACGGGCAGCCTTATTGAAATTCATGTCCGGGATATTGGTGATTCCGGCGTTGACTATGACGGTATCTATGCCACGACTTCTTCCGGCACGATAAAGCCGGAATCCTTTGACGCTGCAGACGGGCTGGTCGTTTTTCCGTATCCGTCCGAGGATATGTATATCACGATACCGGACAAAAACGGAAACCGTCTTGTTTCCCTCCTGCAGCCGGCTGATGAATCCGGCACTGAAGAAAGTCGATAAATTTCTATTTTCAGAACAAGGCCAGGAAAAGGATTGATTCCTTTCTCCTGCCTTGTTTTCTTGTTTCGCAAATGGTATACTTAAAAGACATAACAGAAAAACAGTCCGGTTTAATTTATAAACGACAAGAGGTTTAACGATGTCACATGAATCATTTGACACGAAATATCTTTCTTATCTTTCCGGTTTTATCCGGAAACATGATGGGAAGGCTTTCGCAGAATTGTACAACTATACATACCAGAGGGTTTACAAATATGCTTTCGCATTTCTGAAAGACCCTTATCTGGCTCAGGATGCAGTGCAGGAAATCTACACTTCCATTTACAAAAATATAGATGCCTTGAAAGAGGATTCTCTGTTCCACTCCTGGATGAATCAGATTATCTATCATATCTGCTGTGATTTTTCCCGGAAGGCAGGCAGCAGTCAGAACGAGCAGACTGATTTTACCAGTGATCCGAGGGTGCTTAGTATCGCCTCTGAGGAGGACTGCTTCCGTGACATCTCTGACCAGGATTTTTTAGCGCATTACCGTGAGGCTCTGGATGAGCTTTCTTTCGCAGAGCGTCAGGCATTTCTTCTGCGGTACGAACACGATCTGAAGCTGGAAGAGATTGCCGTTTTTCTGAACTGTTCACTCAGCTCGGTGAAGCGTTACCTGCGCTCTTCCAAAAAGCATCTGGCCGAACGGCTGAAATCATATCAAAACTAAGATAGGAGTTTTCTGATGAATCTGAAACGTAGACTTCTGATTCTGTGCGGGCTTCTTTTCTGTCTCGTCCTTCTTGTTTCCGGATGCTCTTCCGGGGGAAAATCTTCTTCCGGCGGCGGATCCGGGGAGGGCAAGGCCGGGACACGTGACTCGACGCCGCACGTTTATGTACCGGAAGCATCCGGGACGGGTCTTCTTGGCGGATCGCCTCTGACTCTGGATATCTCTCACACGGACCAGGGCTATCTGATGGCTCTCTATGACGGGTCCGCTTCCAGGGCAAATATCCAGATCACCGGTCCGGACGGAATCACATATAAATATTTCATCACAACTCCCGGACAGTATGTGACACTTCCGCTCACATCCGGGAGCGGCACTTATACGATTGCCGGATATGAGAATATCGTCGACAATCAATATGCATCTTTATATAAGGAAACGATTGAGGTCACACTGGCGGACGAACTGCTGCCTTATCTGTACCCGAACCAGTATGTGAATTTCTCTTCGGAGTCCCGGGCAGTTCAGAAGGCCTCCGAGGTGGTAAAGAGTGCTTCCTCCGATCTGGACGCTGTGGCGGATGTATACCATTTCGTCATCGAGCATGTGTCTTACGATACGGAGAAGGCCGAGACGGTTCCTGCCGGTTATCTTCCGGATGTGGACGAGACGCTTTCCACCGGAAAGGGGATCTGTTTTGACTATGCCGCGCTGACCACGGCCATGCTCCGTTCCCAGAATATCCCGACCCGTCTTGAGATCGGATATTCCGGAAAAATCTATCATGCATGGATCAGCGTCTACATCGAAGACATCGGGTGGATCGATAAACTAATCGAATTTACGGGGGATGCGTGGACGAGGATGGACCCGACATTCGCCTCCAGCAATGAAAACAACGAAAAGATTCTGAAATATATCGGCGACGGTTCCAATTATAACCTTCAGTACCTGCATTAGTTGCAGCCGCAGTTTAGAAAGGAGTATTATGAAAGCTTTATCCAATACCGAATTAACAACGTTCTGCAGTCAGTTTGCCCTGATCCTGCGTTCCGGGATCTCGTCGCTTGAGGGGCTTTCGATCATGCAGGAAGATAGCCCGAAAGGAGAAGGACAGGAGCTCCTTTCCGGGATGATCCGGACAATGGAGGAAACCGGAAGTCTTTACGAGGCGCTTACCGCATCGGAAGTGTTTCCGCCGTATCTTTGCAGTATGGTGGAGATCGGGGAGCAGTCCGGACGTCTGGATGACGTTATGGCTTCTCTTTCGGAGCATTACCGCAGGGAGGACGAGATGGCCAAAAACATCAAGAGCGCAGTCTCCTATCCTCTTGTCATGCTGGGTATGATGATTGTTGTCATCTTTGTCCTGATTGTAAAGGTACTGCCTGTATTCAATGAAGTATTCCAGCAGCTCGGCACCGGCCTTGGCGGTATTTCCGGTACAATTCTTTCTCTTGGAAACACAGTCAGCCGTTATGCGCTCGTATTTGTCCTTGTTGCGGCAGTGATCGCCGGGCTCTTTCTCTATTTTGCCTTTACCACAAAGGGCCGCCGTCAGATCCGTGTCTTTGCAAGATCCTTTCTTCCGACCCGGAAACTGATGGAAAAGATCGCATGCTCCCGCTTTGCAAGCGGCATGTATCTTTCCCTTTCAAGCGGGCTTGATACGGATCAGAGTCTGGAAATGGTTTCCCGGCTTGTAGATCACCCGGTGATTCAGGAAAAGATCCGGAATATCCAGGCACTGATTCTGGAGGGAACTTCCTTTGCGGATGCAGTGTCACAGACCAATATGTTTTCCGGCATCTATGCACGCATGGTTTCCATCGGATACAAGACCGGCGCCATGGATGATGTAATGAAACAGATTTCCGTACAGTATGACGAAGAAATTGACTCCCGGATGAGTGATCTGGTGGCAAAGCTGGAGCCGACTCTGGTAGCCATTCTTTCCATTATTGTCGGTCTGATTCTGTTGTCGGTCATGCTCCCTCTGATGGGAATCATGTCCAATATCGGCTAATCGTTCTTGGGAGGAATTTATGAATCGATTCACGACACAGCCCCGGCGCATGACGGGGGCCAAATATCTCATTTCCATCGGGATCTTCTGCGTGATTCTCTTCTGGTTTCTTGGAGGACTTTCTTCCATTTCAAAGACAACGTCCGAACAGGAGCTGGAGAGTCTGAAGCAGGCTGTCATCCGAAGTTCTGTCCAGTGTTATGCGCTGGAGGGATTTTATCCGGAAAGTCTGGAATATCTGGAAGATCACTATGGACTTACTTATGACGATGATAAATATGTGGTTTCCTATGAGGTGACCGCCTCCAACCTGATGCCGTCCATCGATGTCTTTGCGCTGAATGAAACGGAGGTGGATTTCAATGAGGAATAAGCGAAAAAACCAGGGCCACATTGTCGATCTGTTTTTTACGCTGTCTTTATTCTGTCTGTTTGCCGCCTCGGCCCTGATCGTTGTGATCATCGGCTCTGACGTTTATCGCAAAACCACCGCAAATATGGAGGAAAATTATGCAACGCGGACCGCGCTTTCCTACACCGCCGAGAAAATCCGCCAGCATGATTCGGCCGGAGGCATCTATCTGACAGATGATGACGACGGAAATACCATCCTCGTTCTGAGCGACAATGCAGGCGGGGAAACTTATTTGACCTATATTTACGCCTATGACGGCTGGCTTTGCGAGCTGGTCGTGAAAGAAGGAACCGGATTTTCCAAAGAGCAGGGAGAACAGATTCTGGAAGTGGATACGTTCTCCGTGGAGGAAGAAGATGGATTTATCCGGGTGACCGCGGCGGATTCCGGCTCTGCACCGGTGTCCTGCCTTTTGCATCTGAGAAGCGGCTCCGCTTCCAGCATCGAATCATAATAAAGAAGGGAGAGTTCCATGAGTACACGAAACAGCAGCAAATCCAGCCTGTTTTTGATCGAGCTGATTATCGCGATCTTGTTTTTTTCGATCGGAAGCGCCGTCTGTGTGCGGGCGTTTATGAAAGCCCATTCCCTCAGCACGGAAGCAAAGGACTTGAGCTTTGCGTCTGCCCAGGTTTCCAGCATGGCTTCTGTACTGAAATATACTGACAGATCTTATGCTTCGATCCGCGAACACTTCCCTGACGCAGCAAAAAGCGGCGATGATTTCCTTGTCTTCTACGATGGAGAGGGAACTTCCTGCCCGGAGAAGGATGCGGTCTTTACGCTGCATGCAGAAACGTCCGAAGAATCCGGCATGATTCATGCGCAAATCTACATGGAGCGCGCAGGAGCGGATCCGCTATACGAACTGGAGCTCCGCTTCGTTCCACAGTCGGACGGAAAGGAGGCACCGGAAGATGAATCCTAGAAGAAAGAATTTTTTGAGTACAGGGACGACCTCGATTGTACTGATCTTCGTCCTGCTGTGTCTTCTGACCTTTTCGGTACTTTCTGTCGTCAGCGCCAGAGCGGATCTGAATCTCAGCACCAAAAGCGCGGACAGGACGACCGAATACTATGAGGCGGAAAATGAGGCTAATGATATTCTGCTTACAGTCAGAAATTCGCTTGCTTCCCACGCAGGCTCCCCGGATTTTCTTTCCGAAGTCCGGTCCGATCTGGAGGGGGATAGCGGGATCACATTTTCTGAGGGGAATGCCCTCTCTTATCATGTTCCCATCAATGAAAACCAGCAGCTTTTCGTCTCTTTGACACTGTCTGCCGAACCGCAGGAAAACGGGGACTATTACCAGATTGAAGCATGGAAAGTGGAAAATACACACGAATGGAACAACGATACGTCAGTACCGGTTCTGAACAGTGATACAATGGATGAGTTGTTTTCGGAGGAATAGCGTATGAATGCACTTGAATTTTTAACAAAAACGACACAGGAAGGAGCATCCGACCTCTTTATCGTGGCCGGGCGCCCGCTTTCCTATAAAAAGAACGGCAAGCTGATTCAGGCGGATGAAGAACGGATGATGCCGGATCAGTGCGAAGCCTTTGTAAAAGAAATTTATGATCTCGCCGGACACAGGGATATTTCCCGTTTTCTCGCCTGCGGGGATGATGATTTTTCCTTTGCAGTGCAGGGCCTGTCCCGGTATCGTGTCAGTACATACCGTCAGCGAGGTTCTCTGTCCGCTGTAATCCGGGTCATCACTTTTGAACTTCCGAACCCGGATACTCTCGGAATTCCGGAGTCCATCATCCGCCTGTCCGATATGAAAAAAGGACTGGTGCTTGTGACCGGACCGGCAGGAAGCGGAAAATCCACCACCCTTGCCTGTATCATCGATGAAATCAACCGGACACAGGAAAAGCATATCATCACTCTGGAGGATCCGCTGGAATTTCTTCACCGGCATAAGAAAAGCATCGTAAGCCAGCGTGAGATCAGCTCCGATACGGAAAGCTATCTTACCGCCCTTCGGGCCTCCCTGCGGCAGAGCCCGGACGTCATCCTGCTTGGAGAAATGCGGGACTTTGAAACGATTTCCGTTGCCATGACAGCAGCCGAAACCGGACATCTTGTCCTTTCCACCCTGCATACTCTGGGTGCGGCCAACACCATCGACCGGATCATCGATGTCTTCCCGCCAAACCAGCAGCGTCAGATCTCGGTGCAGCTTTCCTCGGTGCTTCAGGCAGTTGTATCGCAGCAGCTCATTCCGGCAAAGGACGAGACACTGGTTCCTGCTTTTGAGCTGATGACTACCACTCCCGCCATCCGTAATATGATCCGGGAGAACAAGATCCATCAGATTGACGGTCTGATCTACTCTTCCGTCGGAAAAGATATGCTTTCCATGGATAACAGCATTCTGGCACTTTACAAATCCGGAAAGATATCGGAGACCGAAGCACTTTCCCACGCATCCAATCCGGAAATGTTAAAACGTAAACTGTAAGCCTGTTAAAAAAAGGGACGGAAGATCATCTCTTCCGCCCCTATATTTTTGCCTTATTTCAGTAATTTTGCAATGGTCTTTTTCAGCACATCAAAGTCGATCGGCTTGGAAATGTGCGCGTTCATGCCCGCTTTCTGCGTCAGTGCAATATCTTCTGTGAAAGCATTGGCTGTCGCCGCGATGATCGGGATCGTTTTCGCGTCCGTACGATTCAGATGCCGGATCTGTCTGGCAGCCTCACATCCGTCCATCACAGGCATTTTCATATCCATAACGATCAGAGCATACTCGTTTTCTTCGCTCTCCCGGAACAGATCCAGTGCTTCCTTTCCGTTCCATGCCTGCTCCACTTCGAAGCCGAACATCCGGAGAATCTCAACACCGATTTCCATATTGATCTCATTGTCCTCGGCAATCAGCACCTTCCTTCCGTTTCCGTCCAGTTCTTCCACGCTGTCTGTTGTGTCCTCCCCGCTTTGTTCCGTGTTGCCGGATGCATCTGTGTTACAGATTTCCAGCGGGAGCATCACTGTAAATGTCGTTCCGTTTCCCAGACTGCTCGTCACCTCAATCGTTCCCTGCATTTTGATGACCAGGTCATGCACGATCGGCATGCCAAGTCCGGTTCCCGCAACCTTTGCCGCCCCGAATTTGGTTTCCCGCTCAAAAGGGATGAAAATCTTTTTCAGGAAATCCCGGCTCATGCCTGCGCCGTCATCCTCCACAATAATCTGATATTTTCCAAATTTACTGTTGGAGTCTTTCTGCTCCGTCACCTGAAGCCGGATCTTTCCATTTTCCTCCGTAAACTTGAACGCATTGGAAAGCAGATTGTCCAGAATCTGCTGAATCCTGCTCCAGTCACTGTTGACCCATTCGTCATCCACATGAATCAGAACATCGAACTGCTTCTGTTTGTCCGTAATCTGTGTCTGATAGACAAAAACCAGCTCTTCCATATTTTCCCGGATATTAAAATTCTGATTGCGGATTTCCAGTTTCCCCTGCTCCATCTTCGACAGTTCAAGAATATCGTTGATCAATGTCAGCAGCTGGTTACTGAGTCCCTGAATCTTGTGGAATGTATCTTTGGTCCGTTCCGGATCCTCCGGATTTGACATGGCAAGATTGGTCAGACCGATGATACCGTTCAGCGGCGTTCTCATGTCATGGGACATATTGGAGAAAAAAATGTTTTTGGACTTTGCCATCTGATCCACCGAATCCAGAGATTCCTGCATGAATTCCATGCGGGAAAGCTCCTGCTTCTTCGTATTATCGATATCCTTAAAGCAAAGTACAACCGAATCCTGCTGCAGCGATTCATCATACAGCATCTGCACATGAACCCAGCGGTACTCCTGATTGAACATTCTTTTAAAGTCTCCGCCGAAATCCCTGACTCTTTGCCGGGTGAGCTCAAACATATTGTCCCGTGCAAACGCCTCCCTGAACTGCTGGTACGTATCATCTTCCACAATCTCTTTGAGAATATCCAGCAGCGCATCATAGCTGCCCTTCTGGGGCAGACGCTCTCTGACATAATCCGACCCCTTCAACATAAAGTACTGGTTTTGGTTCAGATCAATCATGTAAAGCGCATAATAGGAATTCCCCAGCACCCGTACAATATCATTGTAAAGTCTGGCTTTTTTATTCGCCCGGTATTCCAGCAGAAGGAACGCAATGAGAAGAATGATAAAAAACATCATTACAAGAAGAAACATTCCCCAGGATTCCTTCAGCGGCTCCAGGAGCTGATCAAAGGGGATGGTAATGACGGAATACCAGCCATTGTCCAGCTCAAAATAGTAAACTCCCCGCTGCTTTCCATCCATCCCTTCAATCGAAGAATCATAGGAGGCATGCTTGCCGGCCTTGATATCATGGAAAAATCCAAGATATCGATTCTGAATTTCTTCCTTAGAAAGATCTTTTCTCGTTACATGCCAGTTCAGCAGTGTTCCTTCCCCGTCTGAAAGAAAATAATGGCTCTGATCCGGAAGATCTTCCAGAATACTGTCGGCCATGTTCTCCGGATACAAGTCCGCCGCTACAACATTTTCTGTTCCTTCAATCCGTTTTGCAAGTGTCACAACCTCTGTCTTGTGTCTGACATCCTCGTACACATCGGTATAATAAATCCCGTCTGTCCGGAGCGCTCCCTGATACCAGTCCGTCTCTTCCACATGGTAGGATACGTCGCCTTCCCATGGTGTTGCCGCTGCAATCTCTCCGTCAATGTAACTGTAGATTTCAAGTCCTGTCAGATTCATGGTCTCATCTGCCATATTAAGGAAGTTTTTCATAAACTGTTCTGTATCCACAATGGTATTGCCGGGCCTTAGCTGGTACTCCAGCAGATTCAGCAGATATTCATACTGCTCTGTATACATTTCCTCTCTCGCTCCGTATTTGGACGCGACCTCTGCCCCCATCGACTGTCCGCTCTTCAAAAGCGTATCCCTCATCTGCGTAACACTGAACGGAAACACCACAGCCGCTATGATAATACACAAAATCAGCGACCAGTATATTTTCTTTTTCTTTTTCATGACGTTCCTCCTGAAGGGAGTTCTCCCATATCCCGGACGATCTCTTTCAGACACGCTGTCAGATCCGGATTAAACGCTCCACACTCGCCGTTTTCTATCATGGAAACCGCCTTTTCCACTGAGAATGCCGGCTTGTATACCCGTTTGTTGGTTAAAGCGTCAAAGACATCCGCAATCGCCACTACCTGAGACCAGACAGCTGTCTCTTCTCCTTTCAGTCCATCCGGGTATCCCCTGCCGTCCCATCTCTCATGATGATGCCGGCAGATGTCATAAGCGTACCGGTAAAGCGGATTCGTATGATATTTTGGAATCTGCTGTAAGATTTCACAGCCTTTGAGTGTATGCTGTTTCATTACCTCAAACTCTTCTTTTGTCAGTTTTCCCGGTTTGTTCAAAATCTGATCCGGAATCGCGATCTTCCCGACATCATGCATGATCGCTGCAGCGGAAATCATTTCAATCTCTTCTTCTTCAAACTGATATTTTTCCGGATTCATCCGGCACAACTCCCGTAAAAAGAGCCCCGTCAGTTCCTTGATCCGCTTTACGTGGGCGCCGGATTCACCGCTTCTGAACTCGATAGCCGTAGAAAGGGTCTCGATGATCGCGTTATTCAGTTCGTAAATCTCAAGCTCCTGAGCGAGAAGCTGCTGATGCTGGAGATCTACCGTATTGCTCAGCCGCTTTCTTGCGCGAAACAGTTCCACAACACTTTCCACGCGCTTTTTTACAAAGTACGGAACAATCGGCTTTTCAATAATGTCCATCGCTCCCAGCTGATATCCCCGCTGCATGTTCTGTTCCGAAGTGTCTGCTGTAATCAGAAAAACCGGAATCGTCTCCGTCAGTCCTTCGCGGCTCAGAATTTCAAGCAGGGCCAGTCCATCCATCTTCGGCATGACAATATCCAGAAGAACCGCCGAGATACTTCCGGGATTCCGTCGGATCAGCACAAGCGCTTCTTCTCCGTTTTCTGCCTCCAGTATTTCATCCCGTCCTTTGAATGTCTCACACAAAATCATGCGGTTGATCTCATTATCATCTACAATGAGCAAAGCCGCCCTTTCCTCGTCAAATCCATCCGGCCGCATATCCATATCCTCTCCAGTCCTCTCCTTCTCATTCTCGTTCTGCTCCGCTATTCCATCCTGCGCAGTGCCGCAAGAATCCGCTCATATCCGGCTTCGCACTCCGTAAACAGTGCTTTGGTATCCTCCGGACGACCTTCCCGCACAGCACAGACTATCTCATGACTCTTTTCGCTTAAAGAATCGAATCCAAGATTCGCCGCGGTTCCCTTCAGCGTATGCGCTTTTGTCTCGATTGCTTTCAGATCCTCTGCCTTTACCGCTTCTTTGAGTTCCTGAAAGGTAGGATCGTCTATGAATTTTTTCAGGAGCCGCCCGTACAGTGCCTCCATTCCATTCAGCCGGCCAAGCGCCGCCTGTAAATTACATCCTGTCTCTTCTGAAAGTTTTTGAATATCCATCTTTTTTTCGTCCTTTTCCATTTAGTCTTTTATAGTGTAACACATCTTTCCTCCGGAAGAAAGCCTTCTTCCTCCTCCTTCTTTCTGCCGCAGTGACGTTCTGGAAATTCACGATTGCTCTGCCCTGCATTTTTCCTTATAATGAAGGTACGAAAGGAGCCCGTCTCATGAAAAAAGAAGGTTATTACTCGACCGGTGAGCTGATGAAGCTTGCACACATTACGAAAAAGACCATCCGGTATTACGATGAACATAATATATTGAAACCATCCTATGTCGATCCTGCTACCAGAACCAGATTCTATACGGACGACGATCTGGCACGCCTGCAGCAGATTCTGCTTTTAAAGGCTCTGGGATTTTCTCTGTCTGATATTATGGAAATGACGATCAACGCTTCCGATACACACTTTATGATGGATTCTTTGAATCTGCAGAAAAAGCTTGTGGAGGACCGCATCGAACAGCTGCAGATCGTAGCCCGCACCATTCAGGAAACAACCCAGCTGATCTCAGACCATAAAACGGTCAACTGGAGCAACATGCTGAGTCTGATCCATGATCTCGGTATGGAAACCAGCATGAAAAATCAGTACCAGAATGCCTCCAATATTTCCGCCCGGATTCACCTCCATACACGTTACGCGCACAACCGACAGAGCTGGTTCTCCTGGATCCGTGAGACGGCACCGTTTTCTGCCGGTATCCGGGTACTGGAAGTCGGATGCGGGGACGGCACATTCTGGAAAGAAAATCTGGACACCCTTCCGGATAATCTGGCTGTCGTCTTATCCGATATCTCAAACGGGATGCTTCGTGACGCAAGGCGGACACTGGGAGCTGACTCCTCCCGCTTTTCTTTCCGGACCTTTGACTGTGAGACAATTCCCTATGGGGACGAAAGTTTTGATCTGGTCATCGCAAACCATGTTCTTTTTTACTGCGATGACATCTCCGCCGCATGCGCGGAAGTCGCAAGGGTGCTGAAACCCGGCGGCACCTTTTTGTGCAGTACCTATGGTCAGGAACATATGAAGGAAATCTCTCAGCTTGTTTCCTCCTTTGACGACCGGATCGTCCTTTCTTCCACCAAACTGTACGACCGGTTCGGAAAAGAAAATGGAAGAGACATTCTTTCCCCTTATTTTTCCCGGATCACATGGAAACAATACGAGGACTTTCTGACCGTGCCGGACCCGGAGCCTCTGATCTCCTATATTCTGTCCTGCCACGGCAACCAGAACCAGTACATTCTGGAACGTTATAAGGAATTTTCAGCCTTTGTCAAAAAGCAGACAGACCCTTCTTTTCATGTCACGAAAGATGCCGGCTGTTTCCTGTGTGTCAAATAAATTTCAGTTTTTTTCAAAAAAGGCTTGCAGGTGCCCCAGGGGCACCTGTTATGATAGGAACAACAGGAAAGAATAAGACTGAAAAAAGATAAAATCATGTAACGATCAAAGGAGGTTCATATGAAAGGAATCATTCTTGCAGGCGGCTCCGGAACCCGCCTCTACCCACTGACCATGGTCACATCCAAACAGCTGCTTCCGATTTACGACAAGCCGATGATCTACTATCCGTTGTCTGTTCTGATGAATGCAGGAATCCGGGATATCCTGATCATCTCCACACCGCAGGACACACCGCGGTTTGAGGAGCTTTTAAAGGACGGAAGCCAGTTCGGAATCCAGCTGTCCTACGCAGTACAGCCAAGCCCGGACGGACTTGCCCAGGCATTTATCATCGGAGCGGATTTCATCGGTGACGATTCCGTTGCCATGGTGCTCGGAGACAATATTTTCGCAGGACACGGACTGAAGAAACGTCTGAAAGCTGCCGTAGAAAATGCAGAATCCGGAAACGGCGCTACTGTTTTCGGTTACTATGTAGATAATCCGGAGCGCTTCGGTATCGTTGAATTCGACTCCGAGGGCAAGGCTGTTTCTATTGAAGAAAAGCCGGAACATCCGAAGAGCAACTACTGCGTGACAGGACTTTACTTCTACGACAATCATGTTGTCGAATACGCGAAGAACTTAAAGCCGAGTGCCAGAGGAGAGCTGGAAATCACAGATCTGAACCGGATCTATCTGGAAAAAAGTGCTCTGAATGTAGAGCTTCTGGGACAGGGATTCACCTGGCTGGATACCGGAACCCACGAAAGTCTCGTAGATGCTACCAACTTTGTGAAAACCATGGAAACACACCAGCACCGTAAAATTGCCTGCCTCGAGGAGATTGCATATCTGAACAACTGGATTTCCAAAGAGGATGTGCTGAAAGTCTACGAAGTATTAAAGAAAAATCAGTACGGCCAGTATTTAAAAGACGTACTGGATGGAAAATATCTTGACGCACTGCGTTAGAATGGATTTCAGGAGGAAAAGAAAATGAATATTATCGTAACCGGAGGAGCCGGTTTCATCGGTTCCAACTTTATTTTTCACATGTTAAACAAATACCCGCACTACCGGATCATCTGCCTGGACTGCCTGACCTATGCCGGCAATCTTTCTACTCTTGCCCCGGTCATGGACAATCCGAATTTCCGTTTTGTGAAGGAAAGCATCACAGACCGTGAAGCAGTATACCGTCTCTTTGAGGAAGAGCATCCGGATATCGTGGTCAACTTCGCTGCAGAAAGCCATGTAGACCGTTCCATCGAAAATCCGCAGGTTTTCCTTGAGACAAATATCATCGGTACTTCCGTCCTGATGGACGCCTGCCGCAAATACGGTATCCAGAGATATCATCAGGTATCCACAGACGAAGTTTACGGCGACCTTCCGCTCGACAGACCGGACCTGTTCTTCACGGAAGAAACTCCGATTCACACAAGCAGCCCGTACAGCTCCTCCAAGGCAGCTGCAGACCTTCTCGTGCTTGCATACTACCGCACTTACGGACTTCCGGTGACGATCAGCCGCTGCTCCAACAACTACGGGCCGTACCATTTCCCGGAGAAGCTTATCCCGCTGATGATTATCAACGCGCTGCATGACAAGCCGCTTCCGGTTTACGGAGAAGGAATCAATGTCCGCGACTGGCTCTATGTGGAGGATCACTGCAAAGCCATTGATCTCATCATCCACAAAGGACGTGTCGGAGAAGTTTACAATGTCGGCGGACACAATGAAATGAAAAACATCGATATTGTAAAAATCATCTGTAAAGCACTTGGCAAACCGGAAAGCCTGATCACACATGTGACAGACCGCAAGGGCCATGATATGCGCTACGCGATCGATCCGACAAAGATTCACGAAGAACTTGGCTGGCTTCCGGAAACAAAATTCGAGGATGGAATCCAGAAGACAATCCAGTGGTATCTGGACAACCAGGACTGGTGGGAAACGATTGTTTCCGGTGAATACCAGAACTACTATGAGGAAATGTACGGAAACCGTTAGGCTGCCGTCAGAAACATCAGGAAGGAGTCAGTCATCATGAAAGTATTTGTAACCGGTGTGGCCGGCCAGCTCGGCCATGATGTCATCAACGAACTGACAGAACGTACCAGTAACCAGGCAGGAAATTACACCTGCACCGGTTCTGACCTTGCCCCGGAGTACAGCGGAGCTCAGGACGGTACCGCTGTCACAAAAGCACCGTATGTCTCTTTGGATATCACCGATGAAGCGGCGGTAGAACGCGTCCTTCTTCAGGAATCTCCGGATGTGGTCGTGCACTGCGCGGCATGGACTGCCGTGGACCTTGCGGAAGATATGGAAGAAAAAGTGCGTCAGGTCAATACCGTCGGAACGGAAAATATTGTCAAAGCGGTAAAGAAACTCGATGCCTCCAGACCGGAAGGCTGTAAGATGGTTTATCTGTCCACGGACTATGTCTTTGACGGACAGGGGACAACCCCGTGGGAGGCGGACTGTAAAGATTATGCTCCGCTTAATATCTACGGAAAGACCAAGCTCGAAGGAGAACTTGCAGTATCCGGACAGCTGGAAAAATATTTCATTGTCCGCATCGCCTGGGTATTCGGACAAAACGGAAAGAACTTTATCAAGACAATGCTCAATGTCGGCAAAACACACGACAAACTTACAGTAGTCAACGATCAGATCGGAACACCGACCTACACTTACGATCTTGCGAAACTTCTGGCAGACATGATCGAAACAGACAAATATGGCTATTATCATGCAACCAACGAGGGCGGATATATCAGCTGGTATGATTTTGCTGTGGAAATCTTCCGCCAGGCAGCTGAACTTGGTCATCCGGAATACGATGCAGAGCATCTCACCGTACTTCCTGTTACCACGGAGGAATACGGCGTATCCAAAGCAAGCAGACCGTTTAACAGCCGCCTGGATAAATCCAAGCTGGTTCAGAACGGATTTACACCGCTGCCGGACTGGAAAGATGCTCTTCACCGCTATCTGACCGAACTGGAATTTTAATAACAGAAACGTTGCGAAAGGAGATCGATTGAAATGGGACAGATCACAGTAGAAAAAAATGTCGGCGGAATCGAAGGTCTCTGTGTCATCACACCGGCCGTACATGGCGATAACCGCGGATATTTTATGGAAACCTATAATCAGAATGATATGGAAGAAGCCGGCCTGCATCTGAATTTTGTACAGGACAACCAGTCCAGCTCCACAAAAGGAGTTCTGCGCGGCCTGCACTTCCAGAAACAGTTCCCTCAGGGAAAACTTGTCCGCGTCATCAAAGGCTCCGTCTTTGATGTGGCTGTGGATTTAAGAAAAGACTCCCAAACATACGGAAAATGGTACGGAGTCGAACTGACCGAAGAAAACAAGAAACAGTTTTATGTACCGGAAGGCTTTGCACACGGCTACCTCGTCCTGTCCGACAGCGCCGAATTCTGCTACAAATGCACAGACTTCTATCATCCGGGCGATGACGGCGGACTGGCATGGAACGATCCGGAAATCGGCATTGAATGGCCGGAAGTGACCGGAACTTATCCGGGAAGCGGAGCCTGCGCGGGATATACTCTCTCCGACGGTACACCGCTGAATATTAATGAAAGAGACCAGAACTGGCCGGGCATCAAAGACGCATTCCAGTTCTAAGTCCATTTGAAGCTTTTTAGAAAACCAGGCACCTGCCGCAGACCGGGAGCGGACTGCTCTCCTGCGATAGTGTACCTGGTTTTTCTTGTCTTTTCAGACCGGTCATGCTATACTACAGATTTGATACTGCAACACAATACTGGAGGAATCTTATGAGACACAAGAAAACACGACTGATTGCCCACGCGGCCATGATCGCCGCGATTTATGTCATACTGACCTGGCTCTTTGCCCCTTTCGGGTTCGGCGAAGTCCAGATCCGCATCTCGGAAGCACTTACTATCCTGCCGGCCTTCACACCGGCTGCGGTGCCGGGCCTTTTTATCGGATGCCTGATCGGAAATATTCTCTCAGGCGCGATCCTGCCGGATATTATTTTCGGAAGCCTCGCCACGCTGATCGGAGCAGTCCTCGTCTACCGGATGCGTAACTGTAATCCTCTGCTCCTTCCAATTGCGCCGGTCCTGTCCAATACCGTGATCGTGCCGCTGATTCTATATTATGGATATGGCGTCCATCTGCCGATCCCGGTTTTAATGATCTCCATCGCGGCAGGAGAAATCGTCAGCTGCGGCGTCCTTGGCATGATCCTCTACCGCGCACTCTCCCGCTATCAGAACATTCTATTCCGCTGGGATCACTAGGCATCAGACAGCAAAGCTGTCGTTATCCGGAGTAAACCGAAGAGCTTTCCGGCCTTCTTCTCCTCTTGAAGCTCCGCAGGATGTGAAATACACACCATCCTGCCACGGCTCCCAGCACGTTGTTGAAAATATCGTCAAACTCAAAGAGTCCAAGCCTGAAAACAAGCTGGCTCATCTCAATACAGCCGCTCACCGCCAGGGAGGACAGCAGAACCGCCCAGAACGGACATCTCCGCAGCGCATCCGTCAAAATGAATCCAAACGGGAAAAACAGCACGATATTATTTAAAATCTCCAGGCCGAAGGCCACACTTCCTTCGAGAATCCACTTCTTATACGACCAGAACAGCTCCAGCTCATATGTATGCGACTCTCCCTGTTCCCGGAAGAAAATCGTAAAATACGCAATCGCAACGATCTCCACCACCAGACAGATGATGGCTACCGGCTCCCGCAGGATCCGGAAAAACCGGATATTCAGCCAGTGCATAAATAAAATATATAAAAATACAAAGCATGCCAGAAATGCAACCAGATAGCGGTACTCGATCACGTACAGCTTTAAAAACCATACCGCTTTTTCAAACAACCTCTGAAACAGTTCCCACACTTTTATCCCCTCTTTCTCCGGCACCGACTCCCGCAGGATGTCCGGCACCTGTGATATTTACTTATGATATACCGATCATCGGAAGGAATCAAGGACAAAACAAATAAGATTTCCTTAAATGTTTGTGAAGGAGATGTTGCCCTTTCTTTCACACTTATCACATAACATAATATTGACTAAGTTTCACAGAAAAATTATACTATTTAGTAGAGAAAAAATAACAACATAGTTTGGTATGTTGCTGCAAAAGAGGAGGACAATCATGAAAAGTAATTCTTACAGTAAAGTGCCGGTATTTGAAAACGGACTGGCACAGCCTGTTTTCCCGTTTACGGATGGAAAAACCGGGGAAAATTATGATCCTGCAACATCTGATATCGTCAGATACTGCGTCTATGTAGAATCTGACTATGATATGGATGGAGACGGAAACCGGGACCTTATTAAAACACTTGTGCAGGTTCCGCGCAGCGCAGTAGAAGGCAATTACAAAGCCGCTTCTTTATTTGAAGCACGCCCGTACTGTGCCGGTGTTCAGGAAGACGCTTATGATCATATGAAAGAAGTGGCAGAAAAAGAATACCGCAAATTCGATTTCAACGATCTGAAAAAGGAAGTTGCTCCTCGTGTTCCTACAGGCGAGATCAGCGCCATGGATCTTGCATTGAAATCTGATCCTTCCGACTGGTATTATAAGGACAAGGGAAGCACGGACAGTATGGTTTACGAAAACCTGGACAACTTCAATTATTATCTCGTACGTGGTTTTGCGGTGGTTCTCAGTGCCGGATTTGGAGCACTCGGTTCCGATGGTTTTAACTATGTCGGATCCGACTATGAAAGAGATGCCTTTAAATTCGTTGTAGAATGGCTGCACGGCGACCGTGTTGCCTATGCAGACCGTACCGGCACCATCACTACAAAAGCCGACTGGTCAAACGGAAACGTTGCCATGACAGGAAGATCCTACGCCGGAACCATGCCGTTTGCAGTTGCAACGACAGGCGTAGAAGGACTGAAAACCATCGTTCCTGTTGCCGGAATTTCTGACTGGTACAGCCAGCAGAACATGCAGGGCGCACAGCGTTACTGGCCAAAAGAGATGCTAAACAGCTATCTTGCCTACTACTGCTCCAGCCGCTACCATGATGAAACATTGTCCGAAAAGCAGCTGGACGATATCGCGGCATTCCATCATGAACTGAGCCTGCAGCAGCTGAAATGCGGCTGCGATTATGATGAAGAATTCTGGGGCAGTGGGAACTACCGCCTGCACGCAGACAGGATCAAATGCAGCGCTCTGATTGTTCAGGGATTAAACGATGAAAACGTATCCACAAAACAGTTTGACATGATGGTAAAAGCTTACCAGAAATCCGGGCAGCCGTTCAAAACGATTCTTCATCAGGGGCCTCATATCACACCTACCATGCCAAATAAAAACTATGGAATCCTGATTGACGGAAAATTCTATGATGATATTGTAAACGAATGGATTTCTCATTATCTGTACGGTGTAGAAAACAAAGCGGAAGAAATGCCTGAAGTTCTCGTACAGACAAACTACGATCAGAAAAAATGGGAAACTTCCGATTCCTGGGATACCGATTACAGCATGAAACTGGAAAGCGAAGAATCCGGCACAACCGTAATCGACACAGACTGGGAAGCTGCAGGAATCAGCGCTGAAAACTTTGACGAAGTGATGAGCCAGAAATCCACAAATATGGCACAGCGCTATGTAACTGCTCCATTTGAAGAAGCTGTTACTATTCAGGGAACGATCTGCCTGAACTTAAAAGCAGCATTAAAAGACGGAGATATCGAAAACGATTTCAATCCTGAGAACAGAAATGACGTTGACAGCCTGACGATGAAACTTGGCTCTTCCAAAGTTTCCGGCAGAATGGATGATGTGGAAATCACAGTTCTTCTCTGCGACGTCTGCGACGAAGAATTCGACAGCATCCAGACCGTAGATCCGGAAAGAAATATCATCCCGGTAGAAACTGTAAAAGAAGGCGGAATCATCAACGGCGGCGATCTTCCTGCATTTAATGAAGCGGAATTCTCTACAGTACATAAAAAATACAAAGTCATCACACGTGCTTTTGCAGACCTTTGCAATCCGGAAGCAGGTTATGAACCGGAAACCGCTGCCAACAGCATTGAACTGAAAAAAGGCGAATATCACGACTACCATGTATATCTCTTCGCAACAAGATATACCGTACAGCCTGGACACAAACTTGCATTGGTAATCGCTACAGAAGATCCGGTTAACTGCATGATCCACAAAACATATTCAGTTGAGATCGATAATACTTCTGTCAATGCAGTAGTTCCGGTTACAGCAGAAACAAAAGACCGCACAGTCACTCTGAACTAATTGAGCATACGGAAAAATTAGATGAAGAGATAATGTACAGCCTCCAATAGTCGGAAAGAGCACTGCTCTTGATTGTTGGAGGCTGTATGTTTACACTGGTACAGTTGACTTTTGCTGTCTATTTTCGATATGCCAATATGTTATTGTTGGCATTTCCAAAGTGCCATCGGATGTTCCTTAATTCTTTCCACGATTTCTTCATCATCAAATAACAATTCCGGAACATACTCTTTGGCAATAAATCGGTCCATGTATTCCTGCTCTTGATCTGTCAGCTGCATCAGATCTGTAATATAATCTTTTGCCTTCTGCTTTCTTTCATCAAGCATAAAATTATCTTTCCTGCTCAGTACCGGAAACAAATCTCTTCGTATCTTACCAAACTTCAAGGAATCAATGGCTGATGTATCAAAATCACGATTCACTGTCTCTGCTGAAATTGTTGCATAGAATGCAAAGCACTTACGGAATATGTCTCTTTCATCAACAAACAAATTTTCAGCTATCAGATTTCCCCAATCGTACAAGTCTCTTGCTGCGGCTCTACTAATCAGAGCATTTCCTTTCGCTGCAAAAATCTCCATAGGAGCTACCATGCGAATCATCAAGTCATCATCAAACACTTCCGGAAGAATTTTTCTATGTACTGGTTCCAAAATATGAGCACGTAAAGAGTAATTCAACTCTATCTTTATCATATCTCTGTTGCCACCGGCATTTTGATATTGGTAATAGAAAGCATCCAAACTGTGCGTAAGGCGGGAACCTTGGGAAAGCTGATACCCTTCTGCCTCCATATAGTCCTTAATAAGAGTAGTAATCTTCTCCCTGGCCTCTAACATGTCCACTTTCGTATCGTTTGGTGTGTAATCCAAATCAATATCCACAGACAAACGTGGAAGATTGAACACTGTCAAATTGATGGCTGTTCCGCCTTTTAAAAGCAAATGTTCTTTTAGATATTCTTCTTCATTCAGATACCGCAAAATTTCCTTCAGGCGTAAAACTTTTTCAAAGGTATCTCTCACGAATCCCTGCTGTTGTGCAACACGTCCAATTTCTACTTTATTATATATCGGCATCCATCACCCCCCCCATTCTTCATATTTTGTAAATCATACGGAACAACCAATTTCCATGTATCATCATAACAACCTCCCTCCTGGTCGCGTGTAAGATAACGCTTACTTTTTCCAATTTGTTTCTTGCATTTTTCAAAGAACAGATCAGACAGTCCCATTTGTTCCTTGTGCTGCCATAATAAATATCCCATCTTCTGATACAAAAATTGATTTTGGTAAAGCTCCATATACTTGAGCAATCTTTTTTCCTGCATTCTGTGTACACTCTCTATATTCTGCACCACTTCTTCAATACCAGAAATCTTATCCATATCTTTGATGCTGTCAACAATGGTACGCTCCAAATTAGTTACTGCAACGCCTCCGCTATAAGGAGACTTCTCGATTCCTTCTGAATTTTTTGACGCTACAAAACAGTACGTATAACCATCAAATGTAAAATCACGGAAGCTAGTCTCGGAAGATACATATACATCATAATAGACCTGATCTGTAATTCCATAATACTCCATAGCTGTATGGTGGGACACATAGGATGTCGGTGTGATATGGCTAGCTATCTGAAAACGATTTGCAACCGGCGCACCGGTCTCTCCGCTAATGCAGGTGTACATATTATTACGAATCTTGGCCACCATACCATCTTTCATCAATCGTTTAATCGCAGAACGTGCACTATCCATATTATTGTAAAATTCATTTACATCCTCCATATTAAAGACTGGTTTTTTCAACAATTCGAAATATAGGTTCATGTTCCATCTCCGTTCATTTTCTCATCAGTTTAGCTTTTCCATAAGCCATTTTGTTATTCTTTTAAACTGATAATACTCCCGTTCCTGTTATTTGTCAAGTTTATATTTTTGCCATTTTGGTTTATCAAGGACCTATTATGAATTAAATTCAAACTTTTTTGTTGTCTTAAACATAGTATTCTCATTCAAAATCAGTTTCATACCAATAAAAAACAGGTCTATCGAGGCAGTGCATCCCACAATAGGCCTAATTCTTCTACTTATATTCTTTTTCCAAAATCCAGATTAATCCATCCCCTTTTCAGCTTGTCTCATTTTGTTGCACCTCTGTTTTCTGTAGGTGTAGCACTTTACACGATATGTCAAAAGCATTTCTTATAAACAACATAGAAACTTCAATAAAGTGAAGAACTGTCTGGAGAATGTTGAATTTCTCCCGGCCCATTGCTACAATATTCTTAAGATTCCTGTCTGTTTTTCAGGTCTCCTTCCATTCGAAAGGAGTGCTATTAATAAAAAACAGACAGAACAGAGACTACTAAAAATACGACTTCACGTGACGCAGTTAAAAACACCAGGATCAAGGACAGCGGGCAAAACTGATTTTCAGAGATCCTGTCCTCTGCGCTCAGTTGTTTTTGACTTCATAGTTTAGCATTATGCTGCTCTGCTTGCATGACAGAGCGAGATCATGACAGCCGAGGAGAGCATTAACAATACTCTCCATTCACCATGCCATCATAGATCAGTAAAATTTCTTCTGTTGCTGTACTATAGTCATATTCGTTATCCATACCGGAAAACTCAAGAGCCTCTATCACTTCATCCAATTTCACTTTCATTTTCGCTTTTCCTCCTGCCAATCACATATATCTAAAGCCGGTTCAGTTCATCCAGCATTGCCCGTCTGTTTCTGTAACGCTGTCTCCAATCCCGGACAATCTCCTCCACCAGCTTAGATCCACCTTTCATTTTTTTCATAGTACGAAGCAGACTTACAAGATATTGATATGTTTTCCGGTCACTCGTGCGTACTGCCATTTTCTCTACTTCTGTACGATACTTTTGCAGAATCTCCTCCGGATACTCTTTCTGAAGAATTCCCCCATATTCCTGCAGCGCAAACATCCCATGACTGTTCACTACGCAATTCAAAAGCCGGTCGTAGAGTTTTTCTTCCTTATACAGTCTTTCTATATTAGATCGAGGAGGAAGTTTTTGAAATATTTCTTCCCGTCTTGAAATCCATTCCTCTTTGGAATACAACTTCTTTAACTCTTTAAATGTTTCCAGGCTTCCCGGAATAACTTCTGTCTCCAGCTTCCAGAGCTGCGCTTCATATTCCTGCTTTCTGTCCTGAATTTGATAAATATTCTTTTTCATCTGTTCATACTCAATGACCAGTCCCCGATAGCTCTGATCGAAATAAATACTATCATCCAGCGCCCCAAGTGCCTTCTCATAGTCTCTCTTCTTCATGCACTGATCGATATAGTAACGTCTCACAGAAGAATTATCCCAGTACTGCCAGAAGAATGATTCTCTCTTTTCTTCTCCGTCCTTTTGCTTTTTCAACAAATCCAGATAAGGAACCACCCACCGTCCTAATTCATAATCTCTGCTCCACGACTTCTCTTTGGAAGCGGCATTTTTGATTTTCTTTTCTATGAATTTCAGCTTCAGAGGCTGGTATTCTTTCTCCGGAAATTCATTCAAAACAATTTGATAGATATACTCTTCCAGATAGTCAATAACAGATCCATTTAAATGAGCGGAAAACCAGTCAAACATTTCATGTTTTTCTTTTTCATCGACGTAATCCAGAAGTTCCCTCCAATCATTATAGATCTCATCTGCCAGCATTCCCGTCCCGCCGTCAGAATCATCCATATCCACCTCACCGATCGTTTCAAATATATAATTCATCAGCCGAAATGCACACTTATAATTCTTCTGATTGATCATAGTTCTGACATCATTCATCAGAATCTGTTGCAATTCCAAGATAAATCCGTCGGCTTCATAGTAATTAATGAATCCATCTCTTCCCTGATACCGCCAGGTAATCTCATCCACCTGATGAAAATACCGTTCTATATCCTCTTCCGACAGATTTTTCCCCGCAGTCCTTTTAAACCGCAGCATCAGCTGTTCATCCTGCATCAACAGATCCGCTAAAAATTCTTCCACAATCTCCGGCTCTGTCTCCTGAATCAATTTTCGTATTTCCTCTTTTGCCCCGGACTTTTTCGTCGTCAGTTCTTCTCTGTCCGGATATATTCCCTGATCGTCACCTTCCGTCCACTCGTATAAAACAGCCGCCATATGTTTGCAGTTCTTTCCATCTTCCGCATATGGACAGGAACAGTACATATCCAGTATTTCCCCCTCTTCCAGAGTGATCTCCACCTGATAATTTTCTGTACCAAGCACATCCGCGGTAATACTGTCTTCTGTTACCTCCATATTTTTTACTGCATTGCACAAATAATAATCATAGCCTCTCTCTAAAATCCGGGCACTGAACAGCCTTTCCCAATTCATATACATTCTCCTCGTTTCTCCACTTGCCTGATATCGGTATCTAACATACATCTGTCTTCTGTAAGTGTAACACATTGCAGGGTATGTCAAAAGTATTTGAAAAAAATTGTCAAGGAATTATTTCTTAAAATGCCGGGCTTCTCTTGCATTTTTCTTTCAGATGTCCTATACTATCCTCACATTTATTCGTGGAAGTTTTCTCTTCTGCCTAGATGAAATAATCCGGCCGTTCGGCCAACCGATTTCATTGTTTATTTATCATAGGAGATTCTGAAGAACTGTCTGGAAAATGTTGAATTTCCCACGGCTCATTGCTACAATATTCTTAAGATTCCTGTCTGTTTTTCAGGTCTCCTTCCATTCGAAAGGAGTGCTTTTATGCAAAAAACAGACAGAACAGAGACTACTAAAAATACGACTTCACGTGACGCAGTAAAAAACACCAAGATCAAGGACAGTGGCGCAAAACTGATTTTCAGAGATCCTGTTCTCTGCGCCCAGTTTCTACGAGGTTACACGGATATTGAATTGCTGAAAGATGTACAGCCGGAAGATATTGAAGATATCACAGAACAGTTCCTTCCCCTCCTGCAGGAGGCGCGTGACTCTGATTCCGTCAAAAAAATTCATCTGAAAGGCAATTCGGATATCGATACACTGTATGTGATTGCCCTGATTGAACATCAAACGAAAGTAGATTTTGATATGTCTTTTCGCATTCTGCGCTATATCGTCTACATTTTGACGGATTATGCGTCTGAAATGGAAAAGATCCATGAGGGCATCACATCCACCAAAGCGTTCCGATATCCGCCTGTACTGCCCATTGTATTTTATGATGGAACAGAACGCTGGACGGCTTCTCTTGATTTTAAGGATCGGACCGCTCTCTCCGATCTCCTTGGAATACATATTCCAAGCTTTCAGTACATTGTCGTTCCTCTTTCCGAGTTCTCAAATCAAGAGCTCATTGACAAGCAGGACGAACTGTCTTTGATCATGCTGATTGATAAACTGCGCAGCTCTGCCGAATTTCATAAGCTGAAAGAAATTCCGGAAGAATATCTGGACAACATAAGCCGGAATTCTCCAGAATCACTCTTAAAGCTGATTTCCAAAATTATTGCGGCGTTTCTGCATCGCCTGAATGTTCCGCAGGACGAAATCGGCGAGTTCACGGATCAGATTGAGCGGAGGGATTTTACGATGTTGTTTGAAAATTTTGAAGCATATGACGTACAGGCTGAACGAAAGAAAGCACGTGAGCTTGGAATGGCCGAAGGCCTTGCGGAGGGCCTTGCGGAGGGCCTTGCGGAGGGACATGCTACTGGATTAGCCGAAGGACGGGCGGCTGGAAGATCGGAGTCCATTTTAGATGTGCTGGAAGATCTGGGACCGGTTTCTTCTGAGATTAGGGAACAGATCCTATCCGAAAAGGATCTGGATACCCTGAAAATCTGGAATAAGGGTGCCGCCAAGGTGGAATCAGTGGATGAATTTGTCGAGAAGTTTTTGAAGGGAAAATAGACATCGAGATCAGACGATGATAGTTCCCATTTTTAATATGAATCATGGAGGGTACGCCATGTTAGAAGAGGTGAAGATTACGAATACAAACCAGCTGGAATTTGCTGTTTTTTGTATTGAAAACATTGCAATCAGGCTTGAAAAAAACGCTGAAGAAATATATAAAATGCTAACCGAAGAAAGCAATATCCTGTCCGGCTACATCATACCAAAATATGAAATACTGCATACACAGAGCAAAGACTACATTGTTGATGATATTATCAGCTTAATGCGAGAAAGGGGTATTAAAGTATGATTTTATATCACGGTTCCTATCTGGAAATTAAATCTCCGGATTTAGAGCATTCCAGAAAGAATGTTGATTTTGGATGCGGTTTTTATCTGACTCCTATTTACGAACAGGCCGTAAAATGGTGTGAGAAATTCAAACGACGTGGAAAAAACGGAATCGTTTCTCGATATGAATTCGATGAAAAGGCATATCAAGAACTAAAAATTCTGAAATTTGATTCGTACTCCGAAAAATGGCTCGATTTCATCCTTACTTGCAGAAGCGGAAAGGATGCCACTGATTATGATATTGTTATTGGCGGTGTTGCAAATGATAAAGTCTTCAATACCATTGAGCTTTTCTTCGATCATCTGATTGATAAAGAAGAAGCGATACGGAGATTACGTTTCGAAAAACCTAACTTGCAGCTTTGTTTCCGGACACAGAAAGCTCTGGAATCTTATTTGTACTTTGAAGGGAGTGAACAAATTTGACGGCGAATCCTATTTTACTGCAAAAAAAATACACTCGAATTATCGAGTGTTTTGCTGAAAAAGAACAACTTTCTTTGGATGATGCCCTATGCTTTTTTTACCACTCAAAGATTTACCGCTTAATCAGCGAAGGGGTATCTGACCTGCACTGTATGAGTGATGAGTATCTGGCAGAAGAACTTGTGGATGAGTATAAAGAAAAATGATATGGTATTGATAGTAATATCCTTTTGCCCCGGTACTAGTGGTTTACCGTATACGATTGTTGAAAAATCCTTATAGTATCTTGGAGACAATTATGTTTCAAATTTTCTCGAAAAGTATCCTGGAAATGGCTCTTTTACAATGATATAAAAAAGATCCCGTACATTTCACGTATTGCAGGGTATGTGAAATGTACGGGATCTATTTTTCAGGTCAAGCTAAATGGAGCTTCCTCTCTATTGGGATTGTCTTTTCATTGACCTATTTTCAATTTTAATCGCACAAAAAAAGATCCCTTGTATAAACTCTATCCAAGACATCTTCTAATTCCTGATTATACCGATTTGCTACAATAACATCTGCTTTCTGTTTAAACTCTGAAAGGTCATGATATACTTTACTTCCGAAAAATTCATCATCTTTGAGAGTAGGCTCATAAACTACAACTTCTACTCCTTTTGCTTTTATTCTCTTCATAACCCCTTGAATTGAGCTTTGTCTAAAGTTATCTGAATTTGCTTTCATTGTAAGACGGTAAATTCCTACACAGCTTTTTTCACCTTGACCAAATCCTGCTTTTTCAAGTATTCTTTCTGCAATAAAATCTTTCCTTGTACGGTTCGCATCTACTATTGCCTGAATTAGATTGTTTGGAACCTGATCGTAATTTGCTAAAAGCTGTTTCGTATCTTTTGGCAGACAATATCCACCATATCCAAATGAAGGATTATTATAATGGCTACCGATTCGAGGATCTAGACCTACGCCTTCAATAATCTGCTTTGTATTTAATCCTCTGATTTCCGCATACGTATCCAATTCATTGAAAAAAGAAACACGCATTGCCAAATATGTGTTCGCGAAAAGTTTGACTGCTTCCGCTTCAGTTGGATTAATAAACAATGTGGAAATATCTTGTTTGATGGCCCCTTCTTTTAGCATTGCGGCAAATGTATGAGCTGCTTCATTTAACTGTTCATTCCCTAAATCAGTTCCCACTATAATTCGTGATGGATACAAATTATCATATAACGCTCTTCCCTCTCTTAAAAACTCTGGTGAAAATAAGATATTTTGAGTCTGATATTTTTCTTTAACTTCTTCCGTATAACCAACTGGAACTGTTGACTTGATAACCATGATCGCATTCTTATTGAGTTCCAATACCTGCTTAATTACACTCTCAACCGAAGATGTATCGAAATAATTTTTTTTAGGGTCATAGTTTGTTGGCGTAGAAATAATAATAAAATCAGCATCGGTATAAGCCGATGCTGCATCTGTTGTCGCTGTTAGATTAAGTTCTTTATTCTTTAGATACTCTTCAATTTCTTTGTCCACAATCGGGGATTTTTTCTGATTGATCATGTCCACTTTTTCTTGAATAATATCCACTGCATACACTTCATGATTCTGTGATAATAAAATGGCATTGGATAATCCAACATATCCAGTACCGGCTACTGCAATTTTCATTTGGTTTTTCCTCCCTCAATTTTTCTTTTTAATAAAAAGCGGTGGATACAATTATTTTTATCCACTAAAATATAAACAATGCACAGCGAAAGATATATAACAGCCCCTAACGAAATTTGCAAAACAAGTGTTAAAATACTATTTCCCATTCGCTCTCCTAAATAATTCACCGCCAAAAACATAACGCCACCCGATATTAAGTAAAAAACAGTATCCCTAAAATATTTCTTAAAATTTAGATCTTTACGTACAACTACCGTCTGATAAATACAAACCGTTCCTTCTGCTGCGACAGTTCCTAAAACCGCTCCTAATGCTCCTAATGGTCTAATCAATATAGCATTAATGATTACATTAATAATTGCACCTGCAAATAATGATAAGATATACTCTCTATCTCTTTCATTAGGAATTAGAAGCTGCGTACGTATTACATTTGCCCATGCCTTGAATATAATAATCGGAGTAATTGCTTGAATTAAAATGCCACATTTTGTAAATTCGCTTCCAAAAAATACTGGTGAAAAAACTTTTGCTATGCCCGCAATTCCAAATGCCATGGCACCACTCAAAAACATAACAAAATTCATTGATAATTCAATGTACTTTTTACTTTCTTTATATTGGTTGTGCGCTACAAAATTGGTCATCCGTGGAAGCATAACACTCCCCAATGCCGTTATGATACCAAATGGTATATTCACAATTTTTTCTGTATTTTCATAAAATCCCGATTCCTCCATAGTACTCATACTTCCCAGCATAATCTTATCCATAATATTATATAAACTTACTGCTACAACAGGTAAAAATAATATTGCACAAGGTTTTAAATGTACAATAATATCTTCAAAGGAGGTTTTAACAAAATGTACTTCCCTTTTCAAAAATGGCCATAGTACTAATTGGGATAATAATATGTTAAATGATAGAATAAAAACATAAATCGGTAAATCATTTCCATCTTTTACAAAAGTAAAAATCGCAACGACTCCAAGCAATCTAATTACCGTATTTCTAATTGTCGTAATTTTAAATTTTTCTAACCCAAAGAAAAACCAACTGATATCGCTCATTGCTGAAAATACATAAATTCCCTGGAGTACTGCAATCAGTAAGTATTTAGGTCGAAGAACTACTAAATAAAACACATAAATTGCAAACATAATACTTGATGTAATTAATTGCAACTCCAAAATGCTCCAGAATTCTTTGCTGAGTTTTTCTTTATTATCTCTTACTTTTGCAATGGATCGTATGCCGTAGTTCTTAAATCCAAGCATGGCAATCAATACAAAATAATTAGCTATAGAATAAGTATACGAATATATACCAACTTTTTCAGGCCCTAAAACTCTAGATATGTAAGGTGATGTTATTAAAGGCAATATGATAGAAAGCATTTGATATAATGTGCTATAAAAAAAGTTTTGTTTTAATGAATTCATTTTACTCGCCTCTTTTTTCTCCACTAATATTTAATCCACCATCAAGAGAATTTCTAAACATAAACAAAATCCAAATAAATGTTAATGCACGTGTCGTCAATGATGTATATATTCTTGCCATTGAAAAAATAATAAACTGAACTAAAATTAGATATATTGCCAGACTCTTAAAGTCTTGCCTTTGCTTAAAGTTACGGTACATCTTCATACAAATTAGCCCGAATATCATACTACCAATAAAGATCCCCACAATCCTAAAATCAAGGTAAAAATTATAAAATAGTGTACTATAAGCATTCATAGTTATATGATCGCTTATAGGAATATAGACTTCTAAAGCATCTTTTATCTGTATTGTATCTAAAATAGCTTGCGGATAATCAAGAATATGTAAATAGTTTAATACAAAAAATATCGGTTGAACAAATCCATACATTGAGAAAAAACCATATGTACACATATTTGATATTGGACTCTGTAAGTATATATCCATCAATGAAATTCCACCTGCCAAGTATGCATACATGTTAAGAATAATATTCGCTTCGGAATCCGCACTTCTCTGCTGGGTTATAAACACAATAATTAAAAATAGAATTACTATAAAAATTGGTATCCTTCTTATCCATTTTTTTACTTTTTTGGGAAGTTGATATTTTCCTTTGCATATTATCATGACACAAATTGCATACAAAATCAAAAAGCTCCAAATTGCTCTGGATACCGTTGACACGGAATATAAAATCATCGCAACAATTGCCATTATCGAAAACTGTTTTTCTCTTTTTCCTATAAAAAGGTTGAGTATTCCGGGGCATTTTCCATCACCAGTCCGGCGTTAGGAAATCACTATTCCGGATAAGCGGAAATCACTGTTCCGGGACAGGAAATCACATTCCAGAGCCTTATAATAGAGACATGCATCGC
>NZ_NFLO01000028.1:0-31340 GCF_002160935.1 Drancourtella sp. An12
GGGATGGACCGGCCGCTGGTGTACCTGTTGCATTACCAAGTGCATGGCAGGGTAGCCAAGCCGGGAAGGGATAAACGCTGAAGGCATCTAAGCGTGAAGCCCCCCTCAAGATGAGATATCCCATACGCAAGTAGTAAGACCCCTTGAAGACGACGAGGTAGATAGGGCAGAGGTGGAAGTGTGGTAACACATGGAGCTGACTGTTACTAATAGGTCGAGGGCATAACCAAGGAATGGTGGATAGGAAAAAGCAGGATGACAGAAACGTGGACTTATATGTGGTTTTGAAGGTACATGGAAGTATCAAATGGCCCGGTGGCTCAGTTGGTTAGAGCGCCGCCCTGTCACGGCGGAGGTCGTGGGTTCGAGTCCCATCCGGGTCGTTTTGGGATCTTAGCTCAGCTGGGAGAGCATCTGCCTTACAAGCAGAGGGTCATAGGTTCGAGCCCTATAGGTCCCATTGCCAATCTGGCATTTTGCCAACGTGGCATTTAAATTAAAAACGCCAACGTGGCTCAATTGGCAGAGCAGCTGATTTGTAATCAGCAGGTTATCGGTTCGAGTCCGATCGTTGGCTCTACCAGGTTAATTGGTATTCTGGATGGATTCCCGAGTGGCCAAAGGGGGCAGACTGTAAATCTGTTAGCAACGCTTTCGGTGGTTCGAATCCACCTCCATCCACTTGCATATTTCATAGGAAATGTGCTATAATATATAATAACTTCATAATAACGCGGGGTGGAGCAGTCTGGAAGCTCGTCGGGCTCATAACCCGAAGGTCGTAGGTTCAAATCCTGCCCCCGCAATTTTTTTTGTCCTTTTTTATTGAGGATAGGCCCAGATAGCTCAGTTGGTAGAGCAGAGGACTGAAAATCCTCGTGTCGCTGGTTCGATTCCGGCTTTGGGCATTGAAATTATATTTATGGAGCATTAGCTCAGTCGGTAGAGCACTTGACTTTTAATCAAGTTGTCCGGGGTTCGAATCCCCGATGCTTCACTGAAACAGACCTCATATGAGTAATAACTCATATGGGGTTTTTGTATTGCAGAATTTTCTGAAAGCCAGGATATGAAAGTGGGTTCTATTATAAAATATGTAAGATTTTAGTGAAAAAACTGAAATAAGTTTGACATGGAGGTCTTCTGACGATAAACTGAAATTAGGAAAAGAAGGAGAGAGAATATGAGGAGAATCTACGGTAAGATAAGGGCTGCGCTGATGATTGCCTGTTTCTTTGCCATAATTGTTGCAGGTGGATGTTCAGGCGGCGAAGAGACGGATCAGAGTATCATATCAGAAAATGTTTATAAGTTGGGGACTCAGGAAGTACAGATAGATTTGCCTGGAGATTTTGAGTGTACAGATCAAAGTGACGATAGTGTTGTACTGTCTGGAGATGTTGGAGAAGTCAGAATTGAATATAAAGAAGAAGGTGTATCCTCGGAGCAGTTTCCAAAAACAGAGCAGGAGTGTGCAGCCTTGTATGAAGAGATTATCGGAAATATGTCTTACCAGATTGAAGAGTTTCGCTCCTATGAAAGTGAAGGACTTTATTATGCTACGATTAGATATGATCTTGAAAATGAAATAAAATATCTGATTGCATCCGGAAACTTTGGAATGGAGTATGGATGTCAGATTTCAGCGGTTTTGAATACGGGAAACAGGGAAACTGCAGAGGAAATTCAAAATGCAGTTTATAATGTGAAGGTATTCGCAGAGTAAAAACAGGACCATGAATATGGAATGAAATCAGCTGCCCTTTAAGGAAGGGCAGCATTTTTTACAGGAGGGAATTATGACGTTGTATGAAAAGCTGGATGCATATGGAAAGTCGGATTATTACGCATTTCATATGCCGGGGCATAAGAGAAATGTAAACTTTATGGAGGAAAATCTTCCTTTTGGGATCGATATTACGGAGATAGAAGGATTTGATGATCTGCATCACTGTGAAGGAATTCTAAAGGATGCGCAGACGCGGGCGGCCTCTGTCTACGGGGCAGAAGAGACCCATTTTCTTGTAAATGGAAGTACGGTCGGCATTTTGAGTGCGCTGGCGGGGTGTACAAGAAGAGGAGATGAGGTGCTGATCGCGAGAAACTGTCACAAATCGGTTTATCATGCGGTGGAAATCTTCGGGATGAAGCCGGTCTATATTTATCCGAAAAAGCAGGAGAATGAGGAAGCAGTACTAAGCGGCTGTATTGATGCGGCAGATGTGGAGCAGATTTTGGAACAGAGGAGAGAGATCCGCGCGGTAATGATTGTTTCTCCCTCTTACGATGGTGTAGTTTCTGATATAAAAAAAATTGCCGGAATCGTACACAAATACGGGATTCCGCTGATTGTGGATGAAGCACACGGCGCACATTTTGGATTTCATGACTATTTTCCGGAAAATGCGAATAGACTAGGAGCAGATATTGTAATACACAGTGTACACAAGACGCTGCCTTCCCTGACACAGACGGCGTTGCTTCATATGAAGGGATCAATAGTGGATCGTAAAAGAGTGGAGCGGTATCTTCACATACTGCAGTCAAGCAGTCCATCGTACGTTCTGATGGCCGGGATTGATGCATGCATCCATATGCTGGAGACAAGGAAGGACGAGGTTTTCGGTAATTATGCAGAAAATCTGGACAGCCTGCGGGAAAAGCTCCGGAAAATGACACATTTGAAATTGTGTGAATCCACATCGTATGACAGATCCAAAATTGTTATCTCTACAGAGGGGACGGACTGGTCAAGCAGAGAGCTTTCCGAAAAGCTTTTCCATACCTTCCATCTTCAGATGGAGATGACAGCAGGAAATTATATTCTTGCAATGACGTCTGTGGCGGATACAAAAGAAGGATTTGATCGTCTGGAGAAAGCGCTTCTTGAGATTGACAAACAGGTTAAAACCTGTCAGGATAGTAAAAAGATACGGACGGAAATTCCGAAAGCTGAGCAGGCCAGAATCCCGTGCTGGCGGGATGAGGTCAGCGAAGAAGAGAAAGAAAAAGTACGCTTTGAAGAGTGCGCAGGCAGGATTTCGCTTGACTTCGCATACCTGTATCCGCCGGGATGTCCGATCGTTGTTCCGGGAGAAAGAATTTCTGCCCGGGCGGCAGAGCTGCTCTGCCAGTACCGGGATATGGGATTTACTATTGAAGGAACAGAAGAGGAAAACAGAATAGGAGTGTGGATAAATGGGTAAGATTTTCTATCTGATGGGGAAAAGTTCCTCCGGAAAAGACACGATTTTTAAGGAACTGAAAAAGAGAATGCCATTTCTTCATACCGTGACGATTTATACGACAAGACCGATGCGTGAAAACGAACGGGACGGGGAGGAGTACTTTTTTGTAGATGATAAAGTTCTGGATGCGTTTCAGAAAGAAAACAGGGTGATTGAACTGCGGGAATACCATACTGTTCACGGCATCTGGAAGTATTTCACGGCTGATGACGGAAAAATCCGGCTGGAGGATCAGGATTATCTGATGATCGGAACGCTGGAATCCTTTGAAAAGATGTGCGGTTATTTCGGGAAAGGGCAGATTGTACCCGTCTACGTGGAAGTGGAAGACGGAGAACGTCTTTTCAGGGCACTTTCAAGAGAGCGGATGCAGGAGAAGCCGAAATATGCGGAAATGTGCAGGAGATTTCTGGCAGATACAGAAGATTTCTCCGAGGAAAACCTCAGCAGATGCGGCATACAGAGGCGGTTTCAAAATATAGTACTGGAAGACTGCCTCAATGAAATAATGCTATATATTCAGAAATGTTTGTGATATAATTATATTGGATTAAATTTACCAGAATCGGGGATTGACATAGAAAAAGAAGGTGAAAATAATGACGGGATTTAAAGATGTTGTCGGGCGTAAGGATTTAGTATCTTATATTCAGAAAGCTATTACGCAGAACCAGATTTCCCACGCCTATATTTTAAATGGAGAGCGCGGATCAGGAAAAAAGATGTTTGCACAGCTGTTTGCGATGACGCTTCAATGTGAACGGGGCGGAGCAGAGCCGTGTAATGAGTGTCATTCCTGCCGTCAGGCTCTATCTGGAAATCATCCGGATATTATCAGGGTGGTTCACGAAAAGCCGAATACGATCAGCGTGGATGAGGTACGTGTACAGATTAATAATGATATTATGATCCGGCCTTACAATGGAAAATATAAGATCTATATTGTGCCGGATGCGGACATGATGACGCCTCAGGCACAGAATGCGTTGTTGAAAACCATAGAGGAGCCGCCGGAGTATGCGGTGATTTTCCTTCTTACAGAAAATGCGGACAGCCTTCTGCCTACGATCTTATCACGGTGTGTCATTTTAAAGATCAAGAATGTAAAGGATGCGCTGATTAAAAAATATCTGATGGAGCAGATGGAGATACCGGATTATAAGGCGGACGTCTGCACTGCTTTTGCCCAGGGAAATATGGGAAGAGCGATCATGCTCGCGACCTCAGAGCATTTTAATGAGATCAAAGAAGAGACGCTCCAGATGATGAAATACATCAAGGACATGGAGCTTCCGGAGCTTTTGAAGGCGCTGAAAAGCCTCTCCTCGTACAAGATAGAGGTAGATGATATCCTGGATCTGATCAGTGTATGGTATCGGGACGTGCTGCTTTACAAGGCGACGAAAGATATCAACGGAGTGATATTCTCAGATCAGATGAAGTACATCAAAGAGAGGGCAAATACAAGCTCCTATGAAGGGATCGAGACGATTCTCAAGGCACTTGAGACAGCCAAGGTAAGACTGAAAGCAAATGTAAATTTCGATCTGGTGATGGAGCTTCTGCTACTGACTATAAAGGAGAACTAAGATATGACAAGAATTATAGGAGTTCGATTCCGTCCGGCAGGGAAGGTTTATTACTTTGCTCCTGGAAAATTCCATATAAAAAAAGGTCAGCAGGTAATCGTTGAAACGGCTAGAGGAATCGAATTTGGAAATGTAGTGATCGGACCGAAAGAGGTGGAAGACGATCAGATTACACAGCCTTTAAAGTCTGTCATCCGCCTTGCGACGAATGAGGACCGGAGAATAGAAGAGCGAAACAGGGAAAAAGAAAAAGAAGCATTTCAGATCTGTCTGGAAAAAATCAGAAAGCATAAGCTTGAGATGAAGCTGATTGATGCAGAGTATACGTTTGATAATAATAAAGTGCTTTTCTACTTTACAGCAGATGGAAGAATTGACTTCAGAGAACTTGTAAAGGATCTGGCAGCGGTTTTCAGGACAAGGATTGAGCTGAGACAGATCGGAGTGCGTGATGAGACGAAGATCCGTGGAGGAATCGGAATCTGCGGAAGAGAGCTTTGCTGCCATACATATCTGTCGGAATTTGCTCCGGTATCGATCAAGATGGCAAAGGAGCAGAATCTTTCCCTTAATCCGACAAAGATTTCCGGAGTATGCGGAAGACTGATGTGCTGCCTTACAAACGAGCAGGAGACTTACGAAAAGCTGAACAGCAGACTTCCGTCTACAGGAGATACGGTAACGACTCCGGAAGGATTAAAAGGAGAAGTACAGAGCTTAAGCGTTCTGCGCCAGCTTGTCAAAGTCATTGTAACACTGGAGAATGATGAAAAGGAAATCCGGGAATACAAGGCTTCGGATCTGAGATTCAGACCAAGAAGAAAGAAGAGCGACATGAAATTGTCCAAAGAAGAAATGAAGGAACTTGCGGCACTTGAGAAAAATGAAGGAGCGTCGAAACTGGACAATGTGTAAGTTAAAAGAAGGCGAGAGACTGGACGATCTTCAGACACGTGGATATGAGATCATCCAACATCCGGGGAAATTCTGTTTTGGAATGGACGCGGTCCTTTTAGCCAGTTTTGCAAAAGTTAAGAAAGGTGAACGTGCTCTTGATATCGGAACCGGAACAGGCATTATTCCGATTCTGATGACAGTCAAGACTGACGGAGAAGACTTTACAGGGCTGGAGATCCAGGAGGAGAGTGCTGACATGGCAAGAAGAAGCGTAAAGCACAATCATCTGGAAGATAAAATCACTATAAAGACAGGCGATATCAAAGAAGCGGCAGACTATTTCAAAGCTGCTTCTTTTGACGTCATTACCACCAATCCGCCGTATATGATCGGGCAGCACGGGATTACAAACATAAACAGCGCGAAGACGATTGCCCGGCATGAGGTGCTCTGCACTCTGGATGACATTCTGCGCGAAAGCGCAAGACTTCTGAAATTCCACGGCAGATTTTATATGGTGCACCGGCCATTCCGGCTGGTGGAGATTTTCACCAAAATGGCGGCTTACGGCATTGAACCGAAGCGGATGCGCCTGGTTCATCCTTATGTGGACAAGGAGCCGAATATGGTTCTGATAGAGGGGAGCAATAAAGGAAAATCCAGAATTCAGATAGAGCCGCCTTTGATTGTCTACGAAAAAGATGGAAGCTATACAAGGGATCTTCTTCTCAACTACGGGATGGGAAGAGCAGGAGAAGAATAAAGGAGAAACCATGTCAGGAATATTATATTTGTGCGCTACTCCAATCGGAAATCTGGAGGATATGACGTTCCGGGTGATACGGACATTAAAAGAAGTGGATCTGATTGCAGCGGAAGATACGAGAAACAGTATTAAGCTCCTGAATCATTTTGAGATCCATACCCCTATGACGAGTTATCATGAATATAACAAGATCGAAAAGGGTCGAAAACTGGTGGAAAAGCTGCAGGAAGGAATGAATATCGCCCTGATTACAGATGCAGGGACACCGGGAATTTCGGATCCGGGAGAAGAGCTTGTAAAAATGTGCCGGGAGGAAGGAATTACTGTGACGTCTCTTCCGGGAGCGTGCGCGTGTATCACGGCTCTTACGATATCCGGCATGCCGACCAGAAGATTTGCATTTGAGGCGTTCCTGCCGCAGGATAAGAAGGAGCGGCAGCAGATTCTTTCGGAGATGAAGGAGGAGACAAGGACGATCATCCTCTATGAAGCGCCTCACAGGCTTGTAAAGACAATCAAAGAACTTGCGGAAACTCTCGGAGGGGACAGGAAAATCACAATATGCAGGGAACTCACGAAAAAACATGAAACTGCTTATATGGATACGCTCGACGGGGCATGCCGTTTTTATGAGGAGAATCCTCCGAAAGGCGAATGTGTGCTTGTTCTGGAAGGAAAAAGCCGCGAAGAGATGGAGGAAGCAAAAAAGGCCAGATGGCTTGCGCTTTCCGTAGAGGAGCATTTTCAGATCTATCTGGATCAGGGACTCGAAAAGAAGGAAGCGATGAAGCGGACGGCAAAAGACAGAGGAGTCAGTAAGCGTGATATTTATCAGAAACTTATCCGGAAAAACTGACAAAATATGTCAAAAAAGTGTTGGTCACCTTGTACAGAATCCTAAAAAATGTTTGTGCAATCATGCACTAGCGTTTTTTGGGATTTTTTTTTATACTAAATACATCGAAAAAAACGGTTTAAGATTTAGGAGGAAGCACCAATGGCAAGTTTATCATTGAGACATATCAATAAAGTTTATCCAAACGGCTTTGAAGCTGTAAAAGATTTCAACCTTGAAATCGAAGATAAAGAATTCATCATTTTCGTAGGACCTTCAGGATGTGGTAAATCTACTACACTTCGTATGGTTGCAGGTCTGGAAGAAATTTCTTCAGGAGAATTAAGAATCGGCGATAAAGTTGTAAACGATGTTGAGCCGAAAGACAGAGATATCGCGATGGTATTCCAGAACTACGCTCTGTATCCGCATATGACAGTTTACGATAACATGGCATTCGGACTGAAATTAAGAAAAGTTCCGAAACCGGAAATCGACAAAATGGTTCGTGAAGCAGCTAAGATCCTTGACCTTGAAAAACTGCTTGATCGTAAACCGAAGGCTCTTTCCGGTGGACAGAGACAGCGTGTTGCTATGGGACGTGCGATCGTTCGTAATCCTAAGGTATTCCTTATGGACGAACCTCTTTCCAACCTGGATGCAAAATTAAGAGGACAGATGCGTATCGAGATCTCCAAACTTCATCAGAGACTTGGTACTACAATCATCTATGTAACACATGACCAGACAGAGGCTATGACACTTGGTACAAGAATCGTAGTTATGAACGCTGGTGTTGTTCAGCAGGTAGATACTCCAAGAAAACTGTATGATGAACCATGCAACCTGTTTGTAGCTGGATTCATCGGATCTCCTCAGATGAACTTCCTTGATGCACAGTGTGAAGTTTCCGGAGACAAGGTTCTGTTAAATGTAGGACCTGCAAAGATCGAACTTCCGCCTGCAAAAGCTAAGAAACTCATCGATGGAGGATACGCAGGAAAGACAGTTGTACTTGGTATTCGTCCGGAAGACGTACATGATGAGCCAATGTTCATCGCATCTTCTCCGAATACAGTAATCGAAGCTACAATCCGTGTATACGAAATGCTTGGTGCAGAAGTTTACTTACACTTCGATTACGAAGGAGCAAACATGACAGCTCGTGTTGATCCAAGAACAACAGCAAGAAACGGAGATACAGTTAAATTCGCATTCGATGCTGAAAAGATCCACGTATTCGACAAAGAAACAGAAATGACAATTACAAACTAATCTGTTTTGAAAATAAGATTTCAGAGCGGCTGCCGTACAGATTTTGTGCGGTAGCCGTTTTTTCAAATTTGAAAAGAATAGTGGTTGACATTTCAAACAAAAATAGGTATATTATTAATTAATAAAAGGGAGTAACTGGCGCTTGGAAAGAGCGTTACAGGTTCGTCAGTACGGCAGATTATCTGCCCGGATCGAGTATGAAACAGTGAGACTTTTATTGCATGAGCGAAATGCAGTAAAAGCCTCTTTTTTTATACTTTATTTTTCTGCATGAATCGCGAAAGAAAAAATGGTACACCCTATAAGAAAGTAAGGAGGAAGAAAATGAAACAGTATTATCAGATGGGGTCTGATGAAACCAGGATGGACATCAACGGCTCACTGGAATCACTCTCCAGTGAGAAAGCCCGGGAAAATCAGAAAAAATATGGCCCAAATGAGCTACAGGAAGAGAAAAAGAAAAGTGTTGGAATGATCTTTCTGGAACAGTACAAGGATTTCCTTGTAATTATTCTGATTATCTCTGCAATTATTTCGGGATTTCTGGGTGACGCGGAGAGTGCGATCGTTATTCTGATCGTTATCACGATTAATGCAATCCTTGGAACGGTACAGACTGTCAAAGCAGAAAAGTCTCTGAACAGTCTGAAAAAGCTTTCCGGACCGGAAGCAAAGGTAGAGCGTGACGGGATTGTGACACAGATTCCGTCCAGAGAAGTAACAGTAGGAGATATCGTCATTCTGGAAGCAGGTGATCAGGTTCCGGCAGATGGAAGAATTATTGAGCAGGCAAGTCTGAAGATTGATGAAAGTGCACTGACAGGAGAAAGTATTCCTGTTGAGAAAAGTGAGGATACGATAGAAAAGGAAGTACCTCTTGGAGACAGAGTTAATATGGCATTCTCAGGAAGCTTTGTCACATACGGAAGAGGAAAATATGTTGTGACCGGAATCGGTATGGAAACGGAAGTCGGTAAGATTGCATCTTTGTTAAAGACGACATCAGAAAAGAAAACTCCTCTTCAGGTAAACCTGGATCAGTTCGGACAGAAGCTGTCCATCCTCATTCTGATTCTCTGTGCGATTTTGATGGGAATCAATGTATGGAGAGGAGAATCTTTTGGTGACGCATTTATGTTTGCGGTAGCACTTGCGGTAGCAGCAATCCCGGAGGCATTAAGCTCTATCGTGACGATCGTACTTTCTTTCGGTACTCAGAAAATGGCAAGGGAACATGCGATTATCAGAAAGCTGCAGGCTGTAGAAGGTCTGGGAAGCGTATCGGTTATCTGTTCTGATAAGACAGGAACACTGACACAGAACAAGATGACAGTAGAGGATTATTACGTTGCAGGCCGAAGGATGGCAAAAAGTGAAGTATCCCGGGAAGATGCAGACACGAAAAAGATGATGTTTGCAAGTATTCTCTGTAATGACGCAAAGAATGTCAATGGTGAGGAGATTGGGGATCCTACAGAGACAGCGCTTGTCACATTCGCGGGAAACTGCGGCATGGACGTGGAAAAAACCCGTGAAATATATGCAAGAATCTCTGAAGTTCCTTTTGACAGTGACAGAAAGCTCATGTCCACAGTACATGAAACAGAAGAAGGAACCATCATGCTTGTCAAAGGTGCGGTAGATGTCCTTTCACAGAGAATGGAACAGATCCGCAAAAACGGCGAGGAAAAGCCGATGACGGATAAAGACCGGGAAGACATCGCTGAAATGAACCAGGAATTTTCCAGACAGGGACTTCGTGTTCTTGGATTTGCATATAAGAAACTGGAGGGCAAGAAGGGAATTACAGCCGAAGATGAAGATCATCTGACATTCCTTGGACTGATCTCGATGATGGACCCGCCGCGTGAAGAGTCAAAAGATGCAGTAGCAGAATGTATCCGCGCAGGAATTAAACCTGTTATGATTACAGGTGACCATAAAGTAACGGCAGCAGCTATTGCAAAGAGAATCGGAATTCTCAAAGAAGAGTCCGAGGCATGTGAGGGTGCGGATATAGAAAATATGTCCGATGAAGAACTGAAAAACTTTGTAGAACATATTTCTGTTTATGCCCGTGTTTCACCGGAACACAAGATCCGGATCGTAAAAGCATGGCAGGAAAAAGGAAACATTGTTTCCATGACCGGTGACGGTGTCAATGATGCACCTGCTCTGAAACAGGCAGATGTCGGAGTGGCAATGGGAATCACAGGAACCGAGGTGGCAAAAGATGCAGCCTCCATGGTACTGACAGATGATAACTTTGCAACAATTGTCAAGGCAGTAGAAAACGGAAGAAATGTATACCGGAACATCAAGAGTTCCATTCAGTTCCTGTTGTCAGGAAACTTCGGAGCAATCCTTGCCGTTCTGTATGCGTCTATCGCAGGACTTCCGGTTCCGTTTGCACCGGTACATCTGTTGTTCATCAACCTGTTGACAGACAGTCTTCCGGCGATCGCTCTTGGACTGGAGCCTCACAGAAAAGATGTTATGGATGAGAAACCGAGAAAGAAAGACGAGTCGATTCTTACAAAAGACTTCCTTCTTAAGATTGTGACAGAAGGTCTTTCCATCGGTGTCATGACCATGATCGCGTTTATGATTGGATATACAAGCGAAGGCGCTCTTCTCGGAAGCACTATGGCATTCGGAACACTCTGTCTGTCCAGGCTGTTCCACGGATACAACTGTAAAGCCGACAAACCGGTTCTGTTTAAGAGAGGTTTCTTCAATAATATCTACCTTCAGGGAGCATTCCTGATCGGGTTTGTCCTGATTACAGCCGTATTGACAATACCGGCACTGGAAGGTATATTTAGTGTAACTTCATTAAGCATAACACAGCTTTTGACGGTTTATGGACTTGCAATTTTAAATATTCCGGTTATTCAGTGTATCAAAGCAATCCGTTTCGGAATAAAATAAAGGGGACGTTATATGGAATTAAACAACGAGAATATGAAAAAAATAAGACACCTGATCGTTTTTACAGCACTTATTATTCTGTGCTTCTGGAAATATGAGATGGTGATTCAGGCAGTAAAATTTGTGATCAGTGTGCTGTTTCCTTTCATTCTCGGTGGTGCGATTGCATTTGTGTTTAATGTACCGATGCATTTTATTGAGAATCGGCTGATTCAGGAAAAGTGGAAAGAGAAATATAAAGCCGTGCGGAAGCTTGCAAGACCTGTCAGCCTGATTCTTACGATTATCTTTGTGATTGGCATTGTGGGAGGCGTTCTCTTCGGAGTCCTCCCGCAGCTGACCGGAACGATCGCAAAACTTGGCGCCAGCATCCAGGCGTTCATTCCGAAAGTGCAGGAATGGGCGGATAACTGGTTCCACAACAATAAAGAAGTGATGGCCTATTTCAATCAGCTGGAGTTTAACTGGCAGAAGGTGATCGAGGTTGCGGTAGACTGGGTATCAAACGGCGCGGGAAACATCGTGGAATCCGGTGTGACGGCGGCAATGAGTATTGTAAGTGGATTTACTACGTTTTTTATCGCGTTTGTATTTGCATGCTATATCCTTCTACAGAAGGAGAAGCTTTCTGTTCAGGCTAAGAAAGTGCTGTTTGCATTCGTGGAGAAAGGAAAGGCAGAAGCTGTCATTGAGGTCTGCTCGCTGACATACCGCACTTTTTCCAACTTCCTGACTGGACAGTGTGTGGAAGCAGTGATTCTTGGAACCATGTTTGTCATTGCAATGAGTATTTTCAAGATGCCGTACGCATGGCTGATCGGTATCCTGATTGCCTTTACGGCACTGATTCCGATTTTCGGAGCATTTATCGGATGCGCAATCGGAGCATTTCTGATCTTTATGATCGACCCGATTCAGGCATTCTGGTTTATTGTTCTCTTCCTTGTATTGCAGCAGATTGAAGGAAACCTGATCTATCCTCATGTAGTAGGAAATTCCGTGGGCCTGCCTTCGATCTGGGTACTGGCAGCAGTCAGTATCGGCGGAAGCCTGATGGGAATTGTCGGAATGTTGATCTTTATTCCGATTGTTTCTGTCCTTTATGCCCTGTTCAGGGAGGTTGTTTACCTGAAACTGAAGAAAAACAATATTAAAATGAAAGATATTCAGCAGAGCGGAAAATAATCTGCCGGATTCCCACATATACTGTGAAAAAAGAAGTGTGGGAATCGATGCTGAATTATTTATGGGCGGGGATGATTCTGATCGGAATCATCTTCGCTGCGTTTACAGGGAAAATACCGGACATTACAGACGCGGCGCTTGACTCTGCCGGGGAAGCTGTGACACTTTGCATTACCATGATGGGTGTGATGGCCTTCTGGATGGGGCTGATGGAGATTGCCACAAAGGCCGGCATGATCGAAAAAGGCGCAAAGATTCTGAAACCCTTTGTCCGGTTCCTGTTTCCGGAAGTACCGGGAGGACACAAGGCAGGAGAATACATTACGACGAATATCATCGCCAACTTTCTCGGCCTCGGATGGGCCGCGACACCCGCAGGTCTAAAAGCCATGGAGGAGCTTGGAAAACTGAATCACGGAAGTACATCGGCCAGCAACGCCATGTGTAACTTCCTCATCCTGAATATCTCGTCCCTTCAGCTGATCCCGGTCAACGTGATCGCCTTCCGCAGCCAGTACGGAAGCGTGGAGCCCACGGCGATCGTTGGGGCGGGAATTGTGGCGACGACGATCAGCACGGCAGCAGGAATTGTGTTTTGTAAAGTGATGGATCGGAAAAAGACCCGGAGAGCGTGAGGCTCTCCGGGATTTTTAATTTTCTTCCTTTGAATTCGTTAGTGTAATAACAGTAGAGAAAACATGACTCTGCTCATCGTAGGAAAATTCGTAGTTTCCTTCATATTTTTTCACTACACGGAGAACACTTTTCAGTCCAGTACCGTGAATGCCATTTGGAGATTTTTGCGTTTTTAAACGGCCTTTTGTATCTATGGCCGGTTTCTGAATACACGAATTTTTCACGGAAAGCAGAAGCAGATTATGAGACTTTGAAAAACCAGCATATACTTCGATAAAAGAATCCGGGCAACCGGTGGCAGCTTCTACTGCATTATCAAGCAGGTTACAGAAAAGGGAAATCATGTCGTATTCATCCATAAACGACAAGGCCTGCTTTCGGATATCGATATCCAATGTAATATGGAGATGCTCACATCTTTGCAGATAACGGTTGAAAATTGCGTTCAGGAAGTCATTCTCGCAAACACGCATAGAAACCTTGAGTTGAGAAGAATGAGTAAGTCTTTCTATGTAGTCGCTGATTTTTTGATTTTCATGTTCATTATTCAATAAAGAAATCGCATAAAGGTGTTTCTTGATATCGTGAATCACAAGTTTCTGGGCATCTGTTTGTTCGGCCAGCATCTGATAAAAATGGACCAGATCGGATTCCTTTTGCATTTGTAGATGCATTTGTGTAAACTCCTCGTTTTTCCGCTGGGTGTAGGAGAAGAGGAAGTAGATGAAGATATTGACTATCAAAAGCAAAAGGCTGCTAAAAGCCATTAAGTATCCAAAATGAGAAGGTAATTCAACATAATATCCGATAACCAATAGTGTAGAAGTAACTCCAAAGCATAAAAAAGAAATCAAAATAAATGCGATAGAAATATTAGGTGGGATATTAGAAGACTTTGATTTATATATATGGGACAGGCCATATAATATAAAGAAATATAGTTGTTTGCTTACAACACCTAAAAGTATGACATTTTGCAGGCTGTTATTGGAAGTATATAGGTGCAGTGCAAGCTGATGGAAGGCATTTGAGACTATGAATTCACTTAATCCCATAATGGTAGTTACCATAACTGCATGAAAAAGGGCATAGTACCATCGTAGATTATAAGAAAATAAAATATAAATCCAGTTCATTAAGCAAAAGGCAAAAACATTAAGAAGAACATTTTTTGCAAAGGAGAGTAGGAATAAAATCATATAAAGTAAGAAAAGAACACTCCATTGCTTTGCCGCCGAGCGCCTTGGCACAAATAATGAGTTACAATATTGCTTCAAAATGCAGGCTTCTATACAGTAAATGAGAAAATAGAATAGAGAAATCAACATAGTAGTTTAAATCCTTTATTTAGTGCTATCTAGATATAATAAATAAGTGTTTTTAAATAATGTATATTTTCTTCGGGTTAAGTAAGCTTGAAAGCGGTTATCGTATAAATAAACTGTGTCGTGAGTAAAGTGACATACATATTTAAGATTGATGAGAAAACTTTTATGTGTTTGGAAAAAAGATAATCCATTTAATTTATTCACCCAATAATTCATAGAATGAATAGAACTATAAGAGCCATTAGTTGTATAAACAGTTATCTTGCGGTCACGAGCTTCAATAAAAATAATATCATTGGTATAAACAGTATAAACTTCCGATTTTGTTTCAATTGCTATCTGGAGAGATTGAGCATTATAAATGCGAAGCGCATCTTTTAAGTTGCGAAAAAGACGTAACTTGTCTATGGGCTTATTTAAGTATCGAAACACATGAATTTCCATTGCACTATCAAGATATTCCATAAAAGAAGTAACGATAAAAATAATAACACGCGGATTTAATTCTTTTAATTTGGCAGCGGTGGTAATTCCACTCATCCCCGGCATTTCAATATCGAGAAACACAATGTCAGGATGCTGCTGACTTGAAAGAAGAGTTTCACCTGAGCAGCAGGGAATAAGGGCAGGACACTTTAATTTGTTTTTTTTGAAATATTCCTGAATATAAGTAGAAAGCTGGTTAATGATATTTTCGTCATCGTCACATATAAAAATATTCATAATATCCTCAACCTTTCTGTGGTATCTGGATTTATTTTACATTAGTTTTTTTAAAATAGCAATTAAAAAGCGCAGACATAATGAAATGTTATTTTGTCTACGCTTTCTTTGAGTTTATAAAAGATTTCGATTGTTCCAGTCTTTATGGTTTCTCTTAATTAAAAGTTCTATCATATTACGAATTAAGAGGACGTCTTCCTCGGCACAGAGTCTTAAGCCGGTAAGAATGTCTTGAGAAATATCATTCGTATGCATATTTCCTAACAATAGATAATCAGGGGTTACATTTAATAATTCGCATATATTTAAGAGAAGTTCCAGACTTGGCTTTTCTCTTCCGTTCTCGACAGAAGACAAATGATTATTGGAAATATTCAGTTTTTCTGCAAGTTCATTTTGCTTGATATTTAGTTCTTTCCTTCTCAGCTTGATTCTTTTTCCAATAGATTTATATTGTACATCCATAATATCACATCCTTTGACTTATTCTAACAAGTTTTAAGAGAATTTGAAAGAATAAACTACAGAACTGATCAGGAATTATAGATAAATGAAAAGAGATAACCAATAAAATACATAGAAAATTCTGCATAATATTATTTTTTTGCACGATTTAGTGTGATTTTGCCAAAAAAGTAAAAGATTATACCTTAGAGCCTAAAGGTAAGATTTTAAGAATAAAATTTGATAGAATAAAATCAGAATTTAAAATGAGGAGTTGATAATTGTGAGACAAAATAATTTGAATGAAAGAATTTCACGGAGGATAAAATATTCCCAAATCAGACTGTAATTGTTGTAACACATCATCAAGAAGAATTGGAAGGTATGGACACGATATATAGACTGCATCAAGGAGAAATAGAAAAATTGAACAGAGGTGGGGGGAAATGACGTTTCAGAAAAAAGAGAAACTGATTAAGCATATACAGATCGCCAGTGGGATTCTTACAATTCCGCCATTGTTTTTCATGAAATTTCGTGCCCCTGGGGAATCGCTTTACTGGTCGGGAATGATTATCAGGATGTTTAATGAAGAAGAGTTTCATCCGGAATATATAATTTTCATATTGGTTTCTCTTTATGTGTTCGCATCGGTCATTCGAACAACTTTTATTTTGCGTGGGAAAAAACAAGAGTGGTTAGAATATCTTCCTGCGATCAGTATGGTTTTGTATGGAGGGCTTCTTGCAGTACTTACTAATACTATGGATCTTACACTTTATGTCAATTTTCCATTATATTATATGGCAATTTCGGCAGTGGAATTTGTGAGTGTGAAATATCTGGAACAGCAGGAAGAAATCAATGAACGGTATGAGACGCTTAAGGAGGATGAACGAAAAGAAAGAGCCCATCGAAAGAAGGCAAATTATTTTCCGGGTAAATATCCAAAAGAATTTTATCAGGTTATTCGAAAGAATTTTCGTTATCGAGGAAAAAATCAGGTTATTTTTGTTATGGCAGCGATGCTGCTTGCAGCAATCTGTTACATTGTTTTTTCCATGTACCAAATGACAGATAAACTTTACGGAGGAAAGGAAGAGTCCGATTCTGCGTTGGCAAGTGTCATGTTTGGAGAGGGAATTCATGGACTTTTTCAGAGTCTGGCGTTGATCTTAGGAATTTTAAGCGTTTTGATGATGGTCATGGTCATTTCCTGGTACATAAAGGAACAGAAGAAAGAATACCGGTTGATGGTTATTCTTGGTATCCGGAAAAATACAGCGTATCTTATTTTCCTTGTGGAATTTTTTATCAACATTCTAATTGCGGCAATGATTGGAATTCCTGCCGGAGCTGTGGGAGCGGTTCTCATGAGAAGGGCATTTACAAAGAACTTTCATGGAAACGTAGATCTGCCGGGAGTGGTAAGTGCTCCGCAGATTTTCTTTGGCTTTTTGGTTTACCTTGTACTGATGCTTTTGGCGCTGGGATTTAATCAGGAGAATTTCATTGCACTTGGAAATTCGACTAATCTGACAGAAGAAAAGGCGAAGGAAAGAAGACCGAAAAGAAATCTGTTTTTACGTATCATGATTGGAATATTTCTCTATGTGCTTGGAATGGCATGGTTTTCCATTCGGGGATGGGCGGAAATGAAAGTGGTTTACTGTCTTCCGGTACTGGGAATCCTCTGCTTATTGATGGGAGGACTGGCGCTTTGGCTGCAAAAGCGAGAGCACAAGGCAGGATATTATCAGGGAATTTTCCGGTGGAATACATTTTATTACCGGTTCTGGAAAAATGTATGGCTGCTGTTCTATCTCTCTGTTGCTCAATTTTTGCTTCTGGCAGTATTTTCCCCAGCGTTTATCAGTTCTATGATGAAGCAAAATGTAGAAGGTATGTATCCATATGACATTGTATGCATGGCGTATGAGGCGGATATCCCTGATCTGGAAAAGATTGCAGGGGAAGCAGGGGCAGATATTATCGAGTACCCGATGGTAAGAATGACCTCTATTTATGGAAGTGATAAAATTCCTTCGTGGGCGGGAGGAATTCGACCGGTTCAATGGCCGCAGGGACAGCATATTGCAATTTCTGAAACATCTTATAATCAGATGAGAGAGGTCATGGGAAAAGAGAGAAGAAATCTGGAGCTTTCAGGAGAGAAGATGCATGTGGTCTATCAGCAGGATCTTTCAGTCAAGACCAATACGATTGACTGGGATACTACACGGATTGAAAAACATCTGCGTTTTGGACAGCCGCTTCAATATTATAATACAGCTGATTATCGGAATATCTTTCCGGAGAGAAATATTGTTAGTGAAGAGAGGGATAGCCTGATTGGGATTTTTCAGCAGGGGAAGCAGGAAAACCTGATTGTCCTGTCTGATGAATATTTTGAAAAGGCATGGAATGAAATTTCTGCCTATAATCGAGAAAATTGGAATGTACGGGAATCTATTACAGATGAAGAGTGGAAGCTTTATACAGTATCTCATGCAGGAAATCTGACAGAAGGTCCGACAGTACTGCTTTGCATGAATATTCCGGATGGAAAAACAAAGCAGGTTACAGATCAGCTTGAGTATTTGAAAGAAAAGAATCGATTTGATCAACTTTGGGATCGTTCTATCCAACCATTTTATGAGAAGTCGCAAATGATTCAGAATACAGAGTCTGAAATCCTTCTTACCCGGACAGCGAATGGATTTATCCTGCTGATTCTGATGATCATGGCAGTTTTTCAGTATTTTCTGTTTGTCAAGGAGGAGGAAAACAACTGGAAATGGGATAATGATTTTTTGGAAAAACTGGGTATGAAGGAAAAGGACAGAATGAAGAAAGTTGTATTTCAACTCCGTTTCTTTATACTTTTTCCTGCAATTCAAGCACTAATCGGAGGCATTCTATTTACCGCCCTGACATTAAAGACAAGATTGTTTACTGGAACAGAAATTATGCAGTTCAGTGGCATCATGGGAACCGTCTATAGTTTGTATGTATTGATCTGGTTTGTGATGTATGAAATTATGAAATGTGACGTCAAAAAACGGTTGATGAAGAAAAGATAAAAAATGTCTTTTGACAATAAAATGGTTGAAAAGATTGTTCTTATTTGTAAAAATATTTTAGTCCTAGCTTGACACCAGCCAACTTTCTCGGCCTCGGATGGGCCGCGACCCCCGCAGGCCTGAAAGCCATGGAGGAGCTTGGAAAACTGAATCATGGAAGTACATCGGCCAGCAACGCCATGTGCAACTTCCTCATTCTGAATATCTCGTCCCTTCAGCTGATCCCGGTCAATGTTATTGCCTTCCGTAGCCAGTACGGCAGCGTGGAGCCCACGGCAATCGTGGGAGCAGGGATTGTAGCGACGACGATCAGCACAGTGACGGCGATTATATTCTGTAAGATGATGGATCGTAAAAAGACCCGGAGAGCGTGAAGCTCTCCGGGATTTTTTTGTGGACTGGTTAGAAATGAGGATTTGTGGTATAATAAATTGAGTTATAAGTCAAATAATTGAGAAGAACAATGGAGAAAAATATGTTAAAGAACAATATCGAAATGGATATAAAGATGAGATGTATCGAGAAATCTACTACGCAGGCAAAGATTGCAGAGAATATCGGAACATCACCGTCATATGTGAATAAGATTATCCGCAGTAAAGAGCAGATCATGAATAAGACGTTTCTTGCTATGATGGAGGATCTTGGCTTTGACGTTGAACTGAATTATGTGGAGAGAAAGGAATCGTGATTTATGTCAACAGTGTTGTCACAAATTTGAAAGGCGGGAAAATATGAGTAATGAGATTACAGTCGCAGGCAGCCTTATTCAGATTATCAGCCAGTCAAGACAAAATGCATTGAAAAAGGTTAATGAAGAATTGATTAATATGTATTGGAAGATTGGAGAACATCTGAGCACAGAATCCGAGAAGGCTTCGTTTGGCGATGCCTATATCGATACTGTGGCGGAAGAAATACAGAATGCTTTTCCTGGCATAAAGGGGTTCAACAGACGTGGCTTATATCGGATGAAGAAATTTTATGAAACCTATAAGGACGATGAATTTGTGACAACACTGTTGACACAAATAAGCTGGTCAAATCATTTGGCTATTATTTCAAAAGCGAAAACAGTGGAAGAACGCCATTTTTATTTAGCCTTGTGTGTAAAAGAGAATTATTCAGCAAGAGAACTTTCACGTCAGATTGATAGCGGATACTATGAGAGATACATGCTGTCTCAGGAAAAGCTGTTGCCTGAACCGATAAAAGAGTTGAAGGAAAATCCGTTCCTGGATTCTTATGTAATAGAGTTTCTGGATCTTCCATCAAATTTTAAGGAAGCTGATCTGAGAAAGGGTCTTATCAGCAATATGAGGGACTTCATTTTGGAGGTTGGCAGAGACTTTACTTTTATAGATGATGAGGTCAGGGTGCAAGTGGGAGGAGAGGATTACAAAATTGATCTTTTATTCTTTCATCGCGGCTTACAGTGCTTAGTGGCTTTTGAACTAAAGATTGGCAGATTTAAGCCAGAATATATTTCCAAGATGGATTTCTATTTGGAGGCGCTTGATCGGCAGAAAAAAAAGAAACATGAGAATCCAAGTGTGGGGATGATCCTTTGTGCATCAAAGGATGATGAAGTAGTTGAGTATGCAATGAGCAGAACATTATCTCCGATGATGGTCGCAGAATACCAGCTACAGTTGCCTGATAAGAGTGTGTTACAGAAGAAATTACAGGAATTGATCAATATGCCTTTGATGGAGGGTGAAGATTAGCGACGACGATCAGTACAGTAACGGCGATTATATTCTGTAAGATGATGGATCGGAAAAAGACCCGGAGAGTGTGAAGCTCTCCGGGATTTTTTTGCTGTAAGTAACATTTGCGCAAAGAATCGTGACGTTTACGCAAGTGATATTGAGTTTGTCAGGTTAATAGAGTATAATTTGAAATGACAGAAAACAATAAAGAAAAATATAAAATAAATGAGAATTAAGAAATAAATACATAATAGATTGATAAAAATGATATGGCAGAGAAAAAAGGATTTGTTAGTTGAAGGCGCAACCCTGTATCGAAATGCAGATTATGAGGTTTATATAAGACAACCAGAAGAAACTCTAGTCTATGCAGATGTTTTAGGCGGCATATACTTATCTGCTGGATGATACATTTTGCTATAAGCTTTCAGAACTAGACAATAAAAATTTTTGAGCTTACTATCGAAAACAATGAAATTAACAAGAGGAGGTGCATCATTATGAAAAATATGGCGAGAAGAATCATTGCTTTGGGATGTGTTGGAATACTTTTTACAGGAATGAGCGGATGTGAGAAGCAAAATGGAAAAGAAAATGAAACTGTACTGACAGTGATCACGGACCCATCAATTCAGAAAGAAGTAAGCAGTGTAGCTGATTTTATGATGAAAACAGAAGACATTGAGATAAATGTAAAGGTACTTCCTACTGAGGAAAATGGACGGGATGCAGAGATTCAGAAGCTTCAGACACAAATTATGGCGGGAAAAGGAGCAGATGTATATTTGCTGGATACGAATCCAGATGCTGCAGAGGTGAAAACGGAGTTATTTGCAAATCCATATCAAACGATGCAAAGCGGAGCATTAGCATCATTAGATGAATATATGAAAACAGATTCTTATTGGAATGATACGACCTATAATAAGAAGATTTTAAATGCAGGACAATATGACGGAAAGCAATATATTATTCCGCTCTCCTGTTATTACTATGTACTATCAGGATCTAATGACATTGAGAAGGTGACAGAGGAGACTCTGGGGGAATGGTTGGAACAGGCGGAAAAAGAGGATGGCTCTGGATTGAAAGAGGCAATCGATGGGAGTTTATATTTGACAGCTGGAAGATGGTATCAGCCGGCAGCAGATTATGAAACACAACAAGTTTTGTTTGATAAAGAGAAATGGACAGCATTTGCAGAATCTTTCTTGTCACTTCAACAGGAATGGTTGGTAGATATGGTAGATAACATAGAAGAACAGTATCAAATACAGCCTATCGGTTCGTTGACAGGGGGAGAAGAGGTTTACGTTAAGACCATTCCGGAATTGGAAGGAAGAAAAATGGCATCCGTTATGACTTATGGGGCAGTTGGAATGTCCAGCGATCATAAAGAAAAAGCATATGAATTTTTAATGCTGTTTTTAAATGATAAGATGCAGGAAAAAGAGGATGGTATTGAGAACATAGGGCAGGTTTTTAGCACCACCGATGGAATCGCGGTAGAGAAAAGTGAGATCAGGAATTGGTTATACGACTGTTCAGATGTAACAATTTCAGCAGTAGAAGAAAGTTTTGAGGAATTGGATGGAGCATATTTTATAACGGATGTTGAAAAGACTCTGACATCGGACATCCAGAAGGTTGTAGAATGGGGAGTAGAACCGGAAAATGGATGGGAAAAATTCGTGTCAGATTTGGCAGACAGAGTGTGGAAACAATACGAGATGCAGGTGAAAGAGTAGCTGCGAGGTTCCGAATATTCTGGTAAAAACAGGAGTTGGAGAAGGACATATTATTTTGTTTTTTAGAAGTAAATTTATTTTTTACCGCAAATCCGCATTCAGCCTTCTGCGGGACCGCTGATACAAAATCAAATATACGGCGGCATAGCCGATACCTAAAAGGACATACAGTAGCAATAAGTTTTTTACCAGTACGCCGCACAGGCACAGTATGATCATATTGATAGTAAATGTGACATACAGTGTGTATCGGGACTCATTGATAGACTGCAGAGCTGACTTTTCGATATTGAGTCCATAGTTAAAAATCTGGGCAAGTAAAGCGGCAGGAAGACAGAACTGTGCCAGGGACACGACTTCTGCTTCATCTGAGATAAAAGTAATAATATAAGAATCACAGTTTATCAGGACAAGAAACATCAAGGCGAAACAGCTTAAAGACAGTAGCGTGGCTGTATTTTTTACCTGTTTTGCCTTTTTATGGCTGCCATTTCCGAAAGCTTCACTTACTAAAGAAACCGTGGCTGTGGAATAGCCAAACATGGGCATTTGTATAATCGAAATGATCTGTAGAATCAGATTGTATGCTGACAATTCTACTGTGCCGATCCGGGCCACAATCATATTCAATCCCACTACAAATAAGATATCTTCCATGAATTCCTGAGCTAAAAATGGAATGGAAAAGCGGATCTTGTCTTTTATTTTCTTTAATATCTGAGGAATCCGCAGATCAATCTGAACAAGATGGCGTGCTGTATAACTATAGATGCCTAGATACACAATCAGAGACAGTATACTTCCTAATGCGGCACCTTTTGCTCCAAACGCAGGAAGGCCCAGTTTTCCATAAATCAAAATATAGTCTAAACACACACCCAGTATATTTATAAACAAGGTTGTGGCAAAGATATGGTTCGTTTTTTTAAATATTTTGAATACGCTTGAATACAGAAAGATAACTAAATTCAGTGGAATGGAAAAACTGAAAATCCTAAGATATTCTGACGCTTCCTGCAGAGTTTTACCAGTTAATCCGAAGCCTTTATGTAAAATCGGATTGCAGAATATATTAAACAGAATAAAAAGCCCGAATCAGATGCCTCCGCACAGAATCAGGAGAAGGGAAAACTCTTCGCTGATACCTTTTAAATCATTTCTTCCTTTTAGATTAGAACCGCAAATATTAAAGACGATCGAAAATGCACCGAGAACACCTACGAGACTGTTGATGCAGGAATAGACGAGTCCGACACCGGCATAGGCCTCTAAAGAAATATGTCCGATAAAAGCCTGATCAATGATTCCCATCAAGATACTTGTGATGGAACCTGCGATTAACGGCAATGCCATTTTATTCAATTCTGTAATGCAGCTTTTTCTTTCTTTACTTATACAGTTCATATTTTTATTACCTTTTTAAATCTCATTCCACGATATAAATTAATTATAGAATTCCGGAAAATGTCTGGCAAGAAGAATATCACGAGCAGGAAAAAAGCAAGGTATGGGATTGGCATTTTCAACCTTTGCATATATACTTAACTCATGAGGAACGCGGAAAATATACAGGAAAGGAAAAGGTTATGGATTTGATTTTAGAAAAAGCCAATGGAGAAAAACATATTGGAGCAGTCAGAATCTGTGATTTTGAAAAACGTTGTGTTTTGAAACAGATCTTTATTCTGCCAGAATATCAGGGGTACGGATATGCCCAGGAAGCTATCAAGATGGTCGAATCTTTTTATACAAAAGCAAAAAGATGGCATGGATCTGGTATATTACGCAAAAGAAAAACAGGGGGAGTTTAAATGAAGATTAAGTTTCAAGGAAATGAATTCTGGTATGGTACCTGTGTGAAATATGGGATGAGGATGCCGATTGGTCCGGATACGGAAACGGAGCTGGATTTGACCAGTAATCCAACGCCGAATCAGGAGATGCCTCTTCTGGTGTCGACAAAAGGGCGATGCCTCTGGTCTGAAGAGGGATTTCACATCAGGATCAGAAGCGGCGTTATAGAGGTCCCGGATTCCTATCAGCTGGAAGAGACAGGAGGCGGCCTTCGGGAGGCCTATCTGCATGCCATGCAGAAGCATTTTCCATTTCGGGGAATGCCGGCGGAAAATCTGTTTGGGAGAATTATTTACAATACATGGATCGAGCTTACTTATCATCAGAATGAGGAGGATATTCTCGCATATGCCGGCCGGATTCTGGAAAGCAGGATGCCGCCCGGAGTTCTGATGATTGACGATGGCTGGGCGGAATGCTATGGAGACTGGAGATTTCACAGCGGAAAGTTTCCGCATCCGGAGCAGATGATAGAGAAGCTCCACGGGATGGGATATCAGGTTATGGTATGGGTCTGTCCGTATGTATCGCCGGATTCGCTGAAATACCGGGAGGCGAGGGATCAGGGAATTCTCATCCGGACGCCGGAAGGGGAGCCGTACATTGCAAAATGGTGGAATGGATATTCGGCAGTTCTGGATTTTTCCAATCCAAAGGCAGTACAATGGCTGAAATGTCAGCTCGATGCACTTACAGACATGGGGGTGGATGGATTTAAGTTTGATGCAGGGGACAGCATGTATTACCGGGATGATAATGTAACGTTCGGAAGGGTGACGCCGGATGAACAGTCCAGACTTTGGGCGGAGTTCGGGGAACAATATCCGTACAATGAGTACCGGGCATCTTTTCGGGCAGGGGGATATGCGCTTTTACAGCGGCTCTGCGACAAGGATCATTCCTGGGGAGAAAATGGAATTGCATCTTTGGTTCCGGACACGCTGCTTCAGGGAATTACGGGGCATGCTTATGGGTGTCCGGATATGATCGGAGGGGGAGAATATCTGAATTTCCAGAACATGGAGAAAACCGGACTGGATGAAGAACTGTTTGTCAGGCATTGCGAGATTGCCTGTCTGATGCCTGCCATGCAGTTTTCGGCGGCGCCGTTCAGGATCCTGAGCCGAAAAAACTTTGCATGCATTTTGAAAAGCATTGAGGTGCGGAAGAAATTTCTGCCGTATATTATGGAAGAACTCAGAAAGACCAGCGTTACAGGTGAACCGTTGATTCGATATCTGGCATATGAATTTCCGGAGGAATATGTGGAAAACGTGACGGATCAGTTCATGTTAGGAGGAAAATATCTGGTTGCGCCGGTTTATGAGAAAGGGAAAACCGGAAGGAGCCTTTACCTTCCAAAGGGAAAGTGGTATGATCGTGGAAGAGTATGGATGTCGCAGGGCGAAACCATATATTGCGAATCGGAACGAGGAATTCCGATTGTTTTTGAGAGAATAGGATAATAAATTCAGTGGGGGTAAGGAATGAAAAGAACAGCAGTATTGTTTTTGACGGCGGCACTGGCGGTATCCAGTGTGCCGCTTTCTGTCAATGCACAGGAAGATTACATTACAGCAGAGGAATCTGTGGAAAATGGACTGAAAAATACCGAAAGTGTGGAAAATGAAGAGGATATGAGTCAGCCGGAGGAAGGGGCAGAATCTGGAAAAGAGGAAGAGACCGGGGAAGATTCAGAAAAGGATGAACAGCTGGAAGAAGGAATGACACCGGATGAAGTCCCGGGAGAAGACCAGGATGAAACCGTAGAAGAAAATCCGGACAACATTCCGGGAGACGTTTTGGAAGAAGAACCGGCAAGTGAGGAAGGTAACATAACGGAAAATCCGTATACAGAGAAGTCACCTGAGAGTGAAGAGCCTGCGGAACAGGCAGTGACGGAGATGCAGGAACTTCCGAAAGAAAAAGTAAGATCAGCGAAACCGGCACTTACGTATCAGGCACATGTCCAGAATGAGGGCTGGCAGAACTGGAGGCAAGAGAGTGAACTGGCCGGTACTGAGGGAAAATACAGACGGATGGAAGCGCTCCGAATCAAACTGCAGGGCGGAGAAGATGCTGTTCAGGGAAGCGTGGAATACCGGGCACATGTACAGGATTACGGCTGGATGGATTGGAAGAAAGATGGAGAACTGTCTGGAACGCAGGGACAATCGAAGCGGATGGAAGCGATTGAGATCCGCCTGACGGGAGAGCTTGCCGAGCAGTATGATATTTATTATCGTGTACATATCCAAAATTATGGATGGCTGGACTGGGTGAAAAACGGCGCTCCGGCAGGAAGTTCTGCACTGAGTTCACGGATGGAAAGCTGTATGATCCGGCTTGTGGAAAAAGGCGATCCATCACCGGCAGCAGGAACAAGGGGATTTATCAAAGCATATACGAATACGGATTTGAGTTATCGCGGGCATGTTCAAAAGATTGGAAATACAAATACATCCGTCAACGGGCAGATTATGGGAACAGTTGGAAAGAGTCTGAGGCTGGAAGCTATGACCATGTGGCTTGATACAGCGGATTCACAGAAACTTTCCGGCGGAATTGAATACTCGGCACATGTCCAGAATATAGGCTGGCAGGGATTTAAGAAGAATGGACAGCAGGCAGGAACGCAGGCCAAAAGCCTGAGAATGGAGGCGGTTAAGATTCGCCTGACCGGAGAGGTTGCGAAGTGCTACGATATTTATTACCGGGCGCATGTCCAGAATTTCGGATGGCTTGGATGGGCGAAAAACGGACAGGCTTCTGGAAGTGAAGGATATGCTTACCGTATGGAAGCACTTCAAATTATGCTGGTTCCAAAAACAAAGGGAGCACCGGGAAGTACAAGTAATGCTTTCAAGAAAAAGCAGACAGTACCGGTGAAGAAGACAAAGTCTTTTTCCGAAGCACTTGGATTTGACGGAACAAAGATTGTAAAAGAACTGAGTGCACACCAAAATGATTCTTATTATCTGGGAACTCCGTATCAACCAATGAAAAACCCGTTGAATATGCACGAGATTCTTTACCCGAATGGTGACAGACGGGCTGATGGCTACAGTGGAATGAACTGTACCGGGTTTGTTGCCTATGTTACGCAGAAATGCGGAGGCAATCTTGCGCCAATTGGCAAGATGGGGCTGTGGGGCGGAGCATGTAACGCATCAAACTGGTTTCGTTATTTCAAAAAAGCCAATGTGGAGTATTATACATACAATTCAGTATCTGCTCTTTTGAAATCCGGAAAAGCAGAACAGGGGGATATCATTTACTGTGAACCTGTAAACTGGAATCAGCCGGGAGCAGACTGCCACATCGGATTTTTCTGGGGAAGAACATCAAGTGAAAACCGGTTTTGGCATACATCGACATCTCCGAAAAATGGAAACCAGATTTCCAACATTGTTCCGGGAATTTATCCGTCCTATTTTCATCTGGTGAAGATGAAATAAAAAGCAACTTTCAGGCGGATGAAATAAAGACTTCAAAAAAGAATAGACAGTCCCAGGGAGAGCATAGTACTTGAAAAAGTCCAGACTCTCCGGGGCTGTCTTTTCTTATCAAAAAATAAAAATTGATATTAACCACCAACTGCTCTAATTAAAAGATCAGTTTTTGAAAATCTTCTGTCGACATACCATATGAGGATGCTGCCTGCTCCAGGTTAAGGAGACCTTTTTGATACAAATCGATAATCGCATCTTTACGTCCCTGATCGTGGGCAACATCATTCTGTGCATGAGCTTCTGCGAGCTGTTTTTGAGTTTCAGAGAGTTGTTCCTGAGTTTCAGAGAGTTGTCCCTGAGTTTCAGAGAGTTGTCCCCGAGTTTCAGAGAGTTGTCCCCGAGTTTCAGAGAGCTGTCCCTGAGTTTTGGAGAGCTGTCCCTGAGTTTTGGAGAGCTGTCCCTGAGTTTTGGAGAGCTGTCCCTGAGTTTTGGAGAGCTGTCCCTGAGTTTCAGAGAGTTGTCCCTTGGTTTCGGCAAGTGTGTCCTTAGCTTTATCTAATTCTCCTTGTACTTCTGCGATCTGCTGAAATATTTTTTCAGTCTGATGCTGCAAGGCGAGCTGATCGCGCAGGGCCCGTTCCCGGGCTTCATATGCCAGGCGTTTTTTCTCATCCTGACTCATCTCCATAAGATCTTCGTAGGCCGATTCAAGGTATGCATTTCCCTTTGCCATTTCTTCCATCTCCTTCTTATTGCCGCCGCGGAAGAATTTCATCCATGCAATAATGCCGTCAGGATGGTGGTACTCTTTTGGGATTTTGGGAAGTTCCAGTATCTGAAGCTCCAGCTTTTCGCTGTACAGATCTCCGGTTGCTTCATCATAGAACCGGACCCTTCTGTGACAGAAATTGTCTTTTTTAAAATAGGTAAAATTCAGGACGCCAACCTGTATACATTTTTGAAGTTTGTCATAAGATTCGCCCTTTTGGAGCTGGCTGGAAAACATTTTACTTAAATAAAAAAGACTTCGATCATCCCAGTATTCTATATAGAGAACCTGCATTTCGATATCCAGCTGAGTACCGCTTTCCAGAAGGACACGGACATCCAGAACACCTTGCTTTTCTTCCTCTGTTCTTTTGGAAAGCTCGTTTTCCAGGATCGTTGTCCTGCCGATCTGTTCCGGAGGAAGACGCAACAATGCAGCGATGAATCCGGTTCTTGTTTTTGGATTGCGCATCAACTCTTTGAAGCACCAGTCGATGTAAGGCTTCATAATAAATTCTTCTTCCGAAGTGGTTTGAATGGTTTTGATTTCGACTTCGTTTGTTTGCATAAACAGTCTCCTTCCTGTGGCGGTCCGGCACCTGTCAGAAGAAAACTGTTTCTGTTTCTTGTAGTCTAACATAATTTCAAACAGCAGAAAAGAGATGTCTCACAGGAAACGTATTCTTTACAGACAGAGATCCCGGCCATGTTTTTTGTTATGAATTGGATTGTTCGGCGAATGCCGTGAATGATAGAAAAGCAGACAGCTTTTCAGACGATCTCAGAATAGCATGAAAAGAAGGGCGAGGCAAGCCGGTGAAAGATAAAATTTTTCTGAAAAGACAAAGAGAGAGGACAATTTTCCGTTTTAGGATGCAAATAATAAATTGTTGATATATTAAGAATGTATAGATTGTAAATGTACAGAAAAAATGATATATTGAAACAAAATAACAGATAAATATGAAAGAAATAAAAACACAGCATTTTAGGGAGTGATACCAATGAGTTATAAAGAAGAGAATATGAGTGATTAATTAAAATTACTGGTACAAGTTCTGGAAAGTTAATCGGACTATTAGATATGGGTCACAGAACAGGAATCACCGGAACAGAAAACGTTGACAACAGTGCTGGAAATGCTGTTTACCGTACCAGATCAAAAGCTACAGGATGCTTATATGGAGGCGAAAGAGAAGGCGGAGCAGGAGGCTGCCGAAACAACAGAACCTGGAGCACATGGAGTATATGATTTTGAAGAATTATTAACAAAAATGTACGGCTCTTATTTTTCAGATCAGGGAATTGAGAGTATTCCGTACTGGATTTATACCAATCTGAACGCATACGCTGCGGATCGGGATGTAAAGGTAACATTTGAAAGCGTGAATATTCAGCCGGAAGAAAGCTCGGATGGAAATTATTATACTTTTACAGCCGCACTGAAGTATTCGATTGGCGGGGAAGAAGCAGAGTATGAGCAGACTGGAACCGCATTGTTTGAGGATGGAAAGATCCAGAATATAACGTTTACAGACGGGCTGATGACGGAGATTGAGAATCAGTTGTTTGTATAGAGAGCAGAGGAATAAGGAGGTATAAAAATGGGACGCAGACTGATTTTTATTGATGATAAGCCGGGATACGGCGGGGTATCGACCTGCCTGATCTGTCTGGCAAATGAGCTTTGTAAGAGAGGATATGAAATTACGCTGATTGCCGCGAAAAAGAACGTCTATGAAACCCGTGTGGATGCATTGGTGCAGATTGAGGAATGTGATTTTACGGATGAGAAAGCGGTGGAGAGAATGATCAAGAGCTTGAATGACCGCTGCGCCGAAATCGTCAATTCTCATGCTGACAGCGGGATTCAGATCCGGCTTCTCAGGCAGAAAAACAGGACATATCAGTTATATCTCACCGAACATCTGGCGATTTTTGATGATCCGGAATATATCGAGCCGAGAAAAGAATATTTTTCACTGGCGAATCAGGCAGAAAAGGTGATCACCGTATCACTGGCGGGACGGAGAGCTTTTCAGGCAGCAGGTGTGGAGTATCAGAAGCTTGCCACAGTCTATAACGGAGTGAAAGCGAAACCGTACCGGGAAAGAACTTATGAAGAAATCCGCCTCATGTATGCCGGACGCCTGACGGAGACAAAAGGAATTTTTACACTTTTGAAGGCAATGGATCTGGTGCGGCAGCAGATACCGGAGGCAAAGGTGAACATTTACGGGACAGGCAGACAGGAACAGGAGGTCCGGGACTATATCAGGGAACATCATCTGGAAGAACAATGCATTTTGAAAGGATTCTGCGACTGCATGGAGAAGGCGTATCAGGAACATGATCCAGGACGGAGAGCTGTTCTTTTACGATCCTGGAGGCGATGAATGAGTCCTGCGTAGTACTGGCATCGGACGTGGACGGGACAAGAGAACTTGTTTATGATGGTGTAACAGGGCGGCTTCATCCGTTCGGGGATGCAAAAACACTGGCCGGACAGATCATTGAACTGATGAAAGAGCCTGAAAAACTCCGGATGCTGGCCCAGAATGGACATTATGAAGTGACCCATTCCTTCCGGCAGGAGGACAGCGTAAAAAAATATATCCAATGCCTGACAGAATAAAGAAAATTACGGCCGGGATAGAAAAAAGAGAAACATAACCGTACGAAACAGGATGGCCGTACGGATTGGACATGAAAATAGGAAGATGTAACCGTACAAAAGAAGTAAAGTGAGCCCCTTGTCAAGGACATCCGAAAAATTTTTTGTCTGGATTTTATAACAGCTTAAATGCTGATGGTAACTCGTTGGTTTTAATATATTTATAGTACTCGTTTGGAGACATTCCATGGA
>NZ_NFLO01000029.1:0-27530 GCF_002160935.1 Drancourtella sp. An12
AAGCCGGGAAGGGATAAACGCTGAAGGCATCTAAGCGTGAAGCCCCCCTCAAGATGAGATATCCCATACGGAAGTAGTAAGACCCCTTGAAGACGACGAGGTAGATAGGGCAGAGGTGGAAGTGTGGTAACACATGGAGCTGACTGTTACTAATAGGTCGAGGGCATAACCAAGGAATGGTGGATAGGAAAAGCAGGATGACAGAAACGTGGACTTATATGTGGTTTTGAAGGTACACAAAAAGAAACACCTGAAAAGGTGTGTTTCTTTGTATCTGAGATAGAATATAGGGGATTGGTCAAATGGTATGACAGGAGTCTCCAAAACTCTTAGCGGGAGTTCGATTCTCTCATCCCCTGCTGTAAAACCGCCGAAATTCGGCGGTTTTTTCATGTCTGATTTTAAAATAGAACACAAGGTAGAACACAATATAAACATGTCTTTATGTTAGAACTATAATTGTTTTAACTTCACCACTACACATCCCAGCAAAAAGGCAATTACAAAGGCAAGAAGATGAATTACAAGTGTAGAAATATTCCCTGAAAAAAGCGGAATATTACCTAAGATCGCATAGCCCAGCATCCAGCTTGTCTCGACTGTGTTTGGACGAAAGCATCAGGACAAACCTCCGGGTATATACTTGAGAACTTATTGTTTCTTCAATCCTTTCTATATTCAGCCTATAATAATAGACAAGAAAGGAGAGTGTGGTCAGCAGAATAAGATCCCCCAGTCTACTTTGGGCTATTGGATCCGAAAGATTCAGTCAGAAGCACCAGGAAAAGAACCTGCATCTGATCTGGTGTTCACAAAGCTGCCTTCGGAACAAGAGCTGCAGTTGAACTCTAGGACAGGAAATCATTCTGTTACGATCCTTCTTCCGGAAAATATCCGGATTGAAATTGGCGCTGACTGCTCAGCCAGGATACTGACTACGCTCTTGCAGGCGTTGAAGAACTATGCTTGATTTCTCTGGAAGCACAACCGTCTATCTGGCGTGTGGAGTGACCGATCTCCGTAAAAGCTATACCGGTTTGGCCGCAATTATCAAACTGAAATTCCATCTCGATCCGTACTCCCGCTGTATGTTCGCGTTCTGCAATCGCAGACGCACATTGATCAAGATTCTCCAGTGGGACGGCTCCGGATTCTGGATTCTGATGAAACGTCTGGAGCGGAATGCCTTCCATTGGCCGGACACACCGGATGAACTGCGGAAAGTGACTCTCAAAGAGCTCCACTGGCTGTGCGATGGATTATCCCTGAATCCCAGCGGCGCTTTTGAAGAACGCCACCCAAAGATCGTAGTCTGCTCCCGATTCCTTTCAATTCGCAAAAAGCCGAAAATTTCTTGATTTTACGCAGATTTTCCTCTACTCCTGAAGGCGGTTTCCAATAGAAAGCAGATCCTTTTATGGTAAACTGTCAATAGAGATTTTAGAAAGATGAGGCTGTGCGATGGATCCGGTTTTTACAGAAGAACAACTGAACAGGATGGACAGGGAGGACATGCTCTCTTTGCTGAAGATTATGCAGGAGCATCGTCAAAAACAAGCTGACGGGAGACGACCGTTACTGCCCGGACTGCAATACGAAATATAAGGTTGTCACAAAGGAAAGAGTCAAAAGACTGAAATTCATTCCCGCGAGGTTTGAAGTTGTGGAGGAAGTGATTTTTGTGTACAGCTGTCCGAAATGCGGGGCTATGAAACGGCCGGAAAAAGCGCCGTCACTCCTGAAAGAAAGTGCTGCAACCCCGTCCCTTGTTGCAGGCATCATGAATGCCAAGTATGTAAACGGGATGCCGCTTGCGCGTCAGGAACGGGAATTCGCCCGGTACGACCTGAATCTTTCCACAAAGACCATGGCGAACTGGATCATCCAATGTGCAGACCGGTATCTGCAGCCGCTCTATGATCTGATGAAAGAAGAGCTGCTCCGGAGTAACTATTTGCACGGAGACGAAACCAGAATGCAGGTGATCGATGAGCCGGATCAGAAGGGTTCCACCCAGAACTGGATGTGGGTCTATCTCACGGATGAATACAGCGGCTCTCCGCGGATGGTCCTCTTCCAATACGAAAGAACCCGTGCCGGACATCATCCGGCGGAATTCCTTGGAGATCAGTTTGAGGGATCTTTCACCTGCGATGGTTATCAGGCATACCACAATCTCCCGGAAAGGATCACTGTGACGGGATACATGGCCCATGCGAGACGCAGATTCGATGAAGCCCTGACGGCCTTGAAAAAGGATTTCACCAAAGAACAGTTGAAGGAGACAACCGCATATCAGGCACTGGCACGGATCGGGATGCTCTATAAGATTGAAGAGATGATCCGTGACAAGACGCCGGAAGAACGGTATGAAGAGCGTCAAAAGCAGGCGAAGCCGCTTTTAGAGGCTTTCTTTGGGTGGCTTCATACACTGGAGGATTCCGTAGACCGGTCTTCATTGATCGGCGAAGCTGTCCTGCATACCCTGAACCAGAAAGTTTATCTGAGGAGATATCTGGAAGACGGACACTTAAGCATTGATAATCTGGCGGCAGAACGGCCGCTGAAAAACTTTGCGACAGGGCGTCGAAACTGGCTGTTTGCCAAGAGTATCCGGGGAGCACAGGCCAGCGCAACCGTATACAGCATTACGGAAACAGCGATGTTGAACGGTCTGAAACCCTACAATTATCTCATCTATGTGATGGAGCAGATGAAAGATCTTGGTCCGTTCCCGGAAAAGGAAGCGATGTTGGAACTGCTTCCATGGTCCGCCAGCCTGCCGGCTGAATGCCACAGCAAACTGAAAAAATAAGAGACAAATATTCCCCTCGAAAGTGCCGGGGGGATTTCTTATTTTGTCAAGGTACGGATGATTACCTACTTACTTTTAAATGGCACTTTGAATTTCTTAAAACTGTGTTTAATAGGACAATATGTCCTGTTAAACAGTGATGTAGATGGAAACAATATGAATAAATCAGATGCGATTGACAAAGAAAAAAATTTTAAGTATACTAACGATAAGTAAATAAAATATTTACTTATCGAAAGGAAAACGATTATGTTATACAAATATTTGAAAGAAAATTATATTCCAGGAGAACCTATTTTTGCCGGAGATATTGATATCCCAGGGATGACAGAAGAAAATCTTAGATATCATTTAAAAAAACTTACTGACAGCGAAATCATATGCCGATTTGAGCCGGGAGTATACTATTTCCCTAAAACGGATATTTTCGGTGAGCGGATGTCTATGACTCCGGATACAGTAGCTGTTCATAAGTATATCATGCGCAGGGGAAAGCGGGTGGGCTACTATTCCGGCTATACATTGGCAAACCGCATGGGATTATCCACACAGATTCCATTTACGCAGGAGATAAACAGCAATTTTGCTCCGGCGTTGGTAAGGAAAACGACAATTAAAAACAGGCAGTATATTATCAGAAGGCCAGTGGTGGAAATCACTGAAGAAAATGCGCCGGTTCTCCAGTTTCTTGATTGTTTAAAGGATATTGAAAAATGCACAGAGATAGAACCGGAAAAGTGTGGAAAAATTTTAACGGAATATGCCAGGAAAAATGGTATTACAAAGAAAAAGGTCGACAGATATATCACAAACTATCCACTCAAGATATATAAAGCAATATATGAAACGGAGGTAGAGTATGTATCTTCATAAGGATAGAGAAATGTTTAAGGATATGGTGGAACAGACTGCTGAGCAAAGTGGAAGAACACCTATAGTAGTAGAAAAAGATTACTATGTTACACTGATCCTGAAATTATTGTCAGAGCAGCTTGATCTGTGTGTTTTCAAAGGAGGGACGTCTTTATCCAAAGGATATCATTTAATCAATCGTTTTTCAGAAGATATTGATATTACTTTCAAAGAGCATATAGGAGAGAGTAGAAGGAAAAAACTTAAGAATGTTGTTTTAAAAGGAATAAGCGAAGAACTGGAAATGCCGATTGCAAACTGGAATGAAACCCAGAGCGACAGGGACTATAACGCTTATTTCTTTTCATATACTTCTGTATTTGAACTGGAAGATGAAAGACTGCCGCAGTATATAAAACTGGAAACTGCATTGGGGTCGTATGCATTTCCGACACAGTCGGTAGAGATACATAATTATATTGGGGATTATCTGGAAAAGCGAAATCGAATAGATCTGGTAAAACAATTTTCCCTTGACAGATTTTCAATGAATTTACAGTCGTTGGAAAGGACTTATATTGATAAGATTTTTGCTCTTTGTGATTATTATATGCAGGGGAAATCAAAGCGGTATTCGCGTCATTTGTATGATGTCTATAAACTTACTCCGCTCATTGATTTTGATAATAAGTTTGTCTCATTGGTCAAAGAGGTCAAGGAGCATCGGGCTCAAATGACTGTATGTCCATCCGCAAAAGAAGGAGTAGATGTATCTGCCATTATTACAGAGTTTTGTGATAATTCCTTTTATGAAGAAGATTATCAGTCTATCACCAGTTATTTTACAGAAGACTTTGTGTCTTATGAGGATACCATTAAGAATATGAGAAAAATTATACAGGACATTTCTTTTTAGAAATCAAACAGGTAAAAATATGGATAATAAAGATAAGATTATTCGGGAACAGAGAGAAGAAATCCGTTTATTAAATGAAGAAATTAAGTGCCTTCAGTTACTTTTGTCCCAAGCAGGTATTCCCTATGGAAAAGGTATTCAGGAAAAGGAAAGACCGGTTGCTCAGCAGAAGGATTCTGTCATGAGTGAAACGGAAACAGTCAGGGAGCAATTTATCATCCTGGAAACGATCACTCAGAAGCACGCCCAGTATTTCTATTCTTTTTTCAAAGGACGGAAAGATGTATACAGTAAAAGAGCAGGAAAGCCGAATCCTAAGACCGGGAAAACAGGATATTATACGCAATGCTGGAATTACTGGAAGCCGGGTATTTGTCCGAAATATGAAAAAAAGAAAATAAAATGTGCGGACTGCCCGGAACAGCATTACAAAGAGCTTACAGGCAAAGTGATCATGCAGCATTTGACAGGTGCAAGAGAAGACTGTTCGGACGTGATAGGCGTCTACCCGATGCTGCCTGATGAGACTTGCAATTTCCTTGTATTTGATTTTGACAATCATGATGATACTACGAATGGGGATGATTATGCCAATACAGATGAACTCTGGAGGGAAGAAGTAAATGCTCTGCGCGAGATTTGCAGGATTTATGGAGTGGATATCCTGACAGAGCGTTCTCGTTCTGGAAAAGGAGCGCATATCTGGATGTTTTTTCAGGAACCTGTTCCGGCGAGAACAGCAAGGCTTTTTGGCACTGCACTTCTGACAAAAGGAGCGGAGTCTGTAAATCAAAAGAGCTTTCGGACATATGACAGGATGCTCCCGGCTCAGGATCATATGCCTGTGGGCGGACTTGGAAATCTGATCGCGCTTCCTTTACAGGGACAGGCATTAAAAAAGGGAAACAGCGCATTTATAGATCAGGATTGGAATGTATATCCGAATCAGTGACAGCAGTTACAGAACGTAAAGAAACTGTCGAAAGAATTTATTGATAAGAAGATAAATGAATGGGCGGAAGATGGAGTCTTAGGCGCGCTTTCAGATCTTGAAAATATGGACAAAGAGGAAAATGGAGAGGTATCAGAAGATAATGCGGAAAACCTGCAAAAAGCAGCGTTGAACGGTCATAGTCAGCAGATTGCAAGTCAGAAATCTGGCAAGAAGTCAAAACCCTGGAAGAAGAAAAAACTTCAGTTTTATTCGGAAGATGTTTCTGGACAGGTTCATCTTGTTCTTGCAAATGGAATATACGTTGAAAAGGAAAATCTTCAGCCAAGGCTGCAGAACACCTTACGTCGTATGGCTGCGTATAGCAATCCTCAATATTATAAAAATCACGCGATGGGGTTCTCTAACAGAGATAACCCGAGGATTGTGGCATGTTTTGAAGAGTTTGATGATTACATCAGCATTCCGCGAGGCCTCAGGGAAATCCTGTCAGAAAAGCTGAAGCAAGCAGAAATCCCGTATGAGGTCAGTGATGAGAGACAAAAAGGAAAGAGTATCTGTGTGGAGTTTTCTGCGGAACTTTATCCGGAGCAAAGAAAAGCGTCAGAACAAATGCTGCGGTATGAAAATGGAATCCTGCATGCAGCGACCGCCTTTGGAAAAACAGCAGTAGGTGCATATCTGATTGCAGCAAGAAAGACGAATACTCTTATATTGGTACATAATAAGGAGATTATGAATAACTGGGTGGAAGATATTCAGAAATTCCTTGATATTAACGAAGAACCGCCTGAGTACACGACGCCGAAGGGGCGTGTGAAACGGAGAAAAAGTGTGATCGGAACTCGCTATGCAGGCCATGATTCCATGACAGGGATTATTGATGTGGTGATGATATCATCCCTTGGAAAACCTGGAAATATTGATACAGTTGTGAAGGATTATGGAATGGTACTCATAGATGAATGTCATCACTGTGCATCGGATACCGCAGAGGCAGTAGTGAAAGAAGTCTCTGCCAGATATGTTTATGGTCTGACCGCAACTCCCAAACGGGATGACGGACAGGAACAAAAAATATTTATGCAGATCGGACCGGTCAGATACCGTTTCAGCGCAAAAGATAAAGTGAAACTTCAGGGAATTGCGCATTATGTATATCCGAGATTTACAAGGCTGATCAATACTACAGGACAGGAATGGAAGATCAATGAAGCATATGCCGCAGTGCGCGGCAGTGATGTGAGAAACAGGCAGATTATATCTGATGTAGAAGAATGTCTGAGGCAAGGCAGGACTCCGCTCGTTTTGACAAAATTCAGAGATCATGCAGATATATTGCTTGCTATGCTCCGGGATAAGGCGGATCATGTATTCCTGCTTAAAGGCGGCAGAAGCAGAAAGGAAAACGAGCAGATCCGTGAGAATATGAAAAATGTTCCGGCAAATGAATCAATGGTTCTTGTTGCCATCGGACAATATATCGGAGAAGGTTTTAACTACCCAAGGCTAGACACAATGATGCTGACAACTCCCATTGCCTGGCAGGGGAATGTGGAGCAGTATTCCGGAAGACTACACAGGGATTATGAAGGCAAACGGAAGGTCATCATATATGACTATGTGGATGCGCATATCCGTGTATTGGATAAAATGTATTATAAAAGACTGAGAGCATATAAGAAGATCGGATATGAGATCGTTATGAATGAGGCAGAGAAAAAGCAGGAGACTAATGCCATATTTGACAGCGAATCCTATACGTCTGTATTTGAAAGAGATGTGGCGCAAGCCGATACGGAGATTGTGATTTCCAGCCCTGGAATCGGTGCAAAGGGGGTACACAGAATTTTAAAAACTTTGGAAGAACGACATGATAGCGGTGTGAAGATCACACTACTGACGCTGTCGGCGGACAATTACCCACAACAGCGAATTGAAAAGACGAAAGGACTGATTACCGAACTGATAGAATCGGGAGTGACTGTGCTGGAGAAGACGGGGATGCATGAACATTTTGCTGTGATTGACAGAGAATCGTCTGGTATGGAAGTGTGAATCTGCTGTCTAATGTAAAGGAAGAAGATGGTTTGATGAGAGTGAAGAGTAGGGAGATTGCTCAGGAACTGCTGGAGATTGGGTTCCTGGAATAACTATTCTGGGGAATGTGGAAACACAAAACACACTTTTGTATACCGTTAAGCTCAGTAAAATCAAGGGCTGGGGAAAACGACCTCCGGTTTAGTACCCAATCTGGTGGGGCATCGCCGCATGGCCGGTAGACAGCTTTGTGGAAAATAATGATTTCACAGGAAAGACTGTGATCACGTTTGCAACATCTGCATCCTCCGGACTTGGTTTCTTTTTTACCATATTATAACGTATATACGATAAATGATTCTTCTAAACCTTACAGGAGAAAATGAGGAGAGACCAATCCATGAGGGAGAATGTGAAAATCATTACAGATAAAGATGGTAGGAAACTCGTTGTAATTTCAAAAATTTTATTTAAAGGAAAACGGTCGATTTGTTGGGATGAAGTGAAAAAGTATTTGAGGCAATATGTAGGGAATTCTTATTTGATTGAAGATACAAATGATACAGTTTATATTGGACGGGATCTACCGGATGAATATACGGGATCGAAATATACTTTTTCTTTGAAAGGAGCCAATGCGAAAGCGAAGGCGAATGCCACACAAGGAATTCCAGAGATGCTTGAAATTGCAGAAGGAAAGCATTATCGGGAGAATTCTGGAAATAAACATTTGCGAGATGCAGTATTTGGCTGGTACCGGTATGATTCCAGATTTGCATTGCCCGTTTATGATGAACAGGGAGTAGTGGAACGTTATAACGTGTATCATGTCTCCATGTTGGTGCGTCATGCAAAAAATGGGAATTATTATCTATATGACATTTTAGATATAAAAAAAGAAACGAGCAACCCGTTCCGATTTTAAATCATACTTGGTAAAAACCCATTTCTCATCTCTTATACTAATAAGAACAAAAGGGTTTGTCAAGATAAAATTGAAAGAAAAGATGAAAGGTAAAATTGGAAGAAAAGATGAAAGGAGAGGCTATGCTTATAAGCGAACGAATCTATCAATATCTTGAAGAAAAGGGAATGTCACAAATTGAATTTGCGAAAAGAACAGGTATATCTCAGAGTACAGTCAGTGACTGGAGGCGAAAGGGAACGAATCCTTCTGCGGATAAGATTATGATCATATGTGAGGTGTTGGAAATTTCTCCATATGAGCTGCTGTTGGAGACGGATAGTAAAAATCCCAAGGAATATAAGCAGATGGACTATGTTGTGATTGACAAAAATTCAAGAGAATATGAGTTGATTCAAAAATATGAAAGGCTTGACCCGGGTGCACGGAAACGTTTAGATGGGTATTTGCAGGCTTTAAGTGATATGGAGTAGAATGAAAGGAGGGAGAAACTTATGGGGTATGAAAAAGAAATTGTTTTATTTGAGATAGAAGATAAGAGTATTGCGCTGCCAGTGTCAATAGAAAGTGATACAGTATGGCTTAGTGCTAATCAGATGTCTGTATTATTTGGAAGTGATGAAAAGACAATTCGGAAACATATAAATAATGTTTTCTCAGAAGAACTCATAAGAGAAAACAACACGCAAAAAATGCGTGTTGTTGGAGTAAAGCAACCAGTTCCATTTTATACATCGGACGTAATTATCTCCGTCGGCTATCGTGTAAAATCTAAACGAGGCGTAGAGTTTCGACGCTGGGCGAATTCTGCATTAAAAGAGTAGAGAACAGTTTTGATTCGAAAATTCCGGAAACATACGGCATGGCGTGGATGTACACAAAATACAAAATGCGCGTAATCAAGCAGGCGGATTTTTCAGGACCGCTCCATATGGAAACATGGATTGAGAAGCAGGACAAAGTAAGAATCTGGCAGGATTTGAAGGTATCCGTTGGAAATGAAGTCTACGCACTGGGAAGACTGGAAAGTTGTGTATTTCATCTGGAAGAACAGAAAATAGGGAAATTGTCCGACATCGAGATGCCGCAGGACGTTGTGTGCGAGGAGAAAATTGCGCTGGATCCTTTCGCAAAAATAAAACGGGATGTTTCCGATATGGAATACGTATTTTCCTACAAAGTGCAGTATTCGGATCTGGACAAAAGCCACCACATGGCAAATCTTAGATATGTCAATCTGATGGAGAATGTATTTTCGCCGGAATTCTATGACTGCCAGAGATTGAAAGAACTGGAACTTCATTATGTAGCACAGAGCTTTTATGGTGATGAGATCAGAATGTATCAAAAATCTACAGGAGACACTTACCAGATCGCAGGTGTGAAAACAGACGGAACCATCGTCATGTCAGGGACAATGACGTTTTAGAAAAAATAGAAATAGAAGAAAATTACAGGATGCAGGAATGGGTTGAAGGATGCCATCCCTGCATTTTTTACAAAAGCACAATGCAGAGTTATTCGTATAGATTTTACAAAAAAGAGACTGCGTAGAGAGCAAAGATGCCTCTCACGCAAATATGAGAATTTAAAGAAAGGAGAGTCCGCTCAGAAGAATATACAAAAAACAAAAGCTGAAAGTACAGAGACTTCATCGTAAGATAGATAACATCCGTACTGACTATATCAATAAAACGGTAGCAGAGATCGTGAAAACCAAGCCATCTTATATAACCATTGAAGATTTGAATGTGTCAGGCATGATGAAGCACAGACATCTCTCGAAAGCTGTTGCATCACAGAAATTCGCGGAAGAAATACCGATGACATTTTCCTCGGTGAATATAAGAAGTCCTACAACATGGATCGTGATATTCTCGTATACGAGTCCGTGCCGGGAGAAGGCAGATCCTATCTGCAGCTTCAGAATTATTTTCAGGAAATATGGGATCTTTCCTGCTGTAAGCCTTTTAAGACAGGAGAGGAGAAGGAAACCATTCCGGTCCGCCAGCTTCTGTACAAAACAATAAAGGAAACACAGAAAAGGTGGACACTGCGGTACCGAAGTACCGGTAGTGTCCACCTTTTCGTCTATGATTATTCCACCTCATATTTCCATTCCATAATACCGCCAAAATCTTTGATATTTTGATATCCGAGGACGGCGAGCTTCTTTCCTGCGATTTTACTGCGCTGTCCGGAACGGCAGTAGATTAAAAGCTCCTGATTCTTATCCGGAAGCTCCGGAATTTCACGGTTGGTGATGGAAGGATTTGGAACATTAATGGCACCCGGAATATGTCCCTGTGCGTATTCTTCCGGATTTCGTACATCGACGATCAGAATGTCATCCCTCTCATCCATCAGTTTTTTTGCTTCTTCCTGTGTAATTTTTGTATATGACATAAGCAGACCTTCCTTTCGGTTTTTTCTTATAGTATACCATATTTGAGGAAAGTTCTGTGACCAGGTCACAGAAAGAGAACGCTTTACAGGGCATTGATCTTCTGCTATACTTGTACCAGTCGTTATGTTTTGAAAAACAGTACGGTATCAAAGAGAAGAACGGGGAGAAGAAACATGAAATTAGTCAGAACAGAAGATGCAGAGGGATGTATTTTATGCCATGACATCACGCAGATTATAAAGGACAAAAAGAAAGGACCGGTATTCAGAAAAGGACACATTGTCACCAGGGAGGATATTCCGGTTCTTTTAAGTGTGGGGAAGGAGAATCTGTATGTCTGGGAGCAGGAAGAAGGGATGCTTCACGAAGATGAAGGAGCCGAGATTCTGCGCAGGCTCTGTCAGGGAGGAAACAGTGCGGAGGCGGCCTTTGATGGAGCAGTAAAGTGCTTCCGGTATATGAGCGCGTCGGAAGCAAAGGAAGGTAAGATTGAGCTGACAGCGGAGACGGACGGACTTCTGAAAGTGGATTCCGGAGCCCTTTACCGGGTAAACTCCCAGGGGGAAATGATGATTGCCACACGACACGGTAATACCGAGGTGAAAAAGGGCGACAAGCTTGCAGGGATGCGTGTCATCCCGCTTGTCATCGGAAAAGACAAGATGGACAGAGCGGAAAAAGCGGTGCAGGAGGAAAACGGCGGAGCGCCGATCCTTTCGATTTTGCCTTTCAGGGCGAAAAAGGCTGCCATCATCACGACCGGAAGCGAAGTTTATAAAGGACGGATCAAAGATACCTTCACTCCGGTACTGGAAGAAAAGCTCGGGCATTATCCGGTGGAGATTATCGGACATGCCGTATGCGATGACAAACCGGAGATGGTGACAGAGGCGATTCTGCGTTTTCTCGGAGAAGGAGCGGATCTGGTGCTTTGTACCGGGGGAATGAGTGTAGACCCGGATGACAGGACGCCCCTTGCGATTAAAAATTCCGGCGCACGGATCGTATCCTATGGAGCTCCGGTGCTTCCGGGAGCTATGTTTCTGCTTTCTTATATGGAAGAAGGTCAGGCAGTCATGGGACTTCCGGGCTGCGTGATGTACGCAAAGAGGACGATTTTCGATCTGGTACTGCCAAGAGTACTGGCGGATGATCCGGTGACCGCAGAGGAGCTTGCACATCTCGGAGAGGGCGGACTGTGTCTGAACTGCCCGGTCTGCACCTATCCGAACTGCGGATTTGGAAAGTAGGGAGAACAGATATGGAATTTACACATTTTGATGGAAGCGGAAACGCGGTGATGGTCGATATCGGAGAGAAAGCGGTGACCAGACGGGAGGCGTCGGCACAGGGCGAGATCGGTGTGTCCGAAGAGTGCTATCAGAAGATTCTGGAAGGAAGCATGAAAAAAGGAGACGTCCTTTCGGTAGCCCAAATTGCGGGAATCATGGGAGCGAAAAAGACAAGTGAGATCATTCCGCTCTGCCATGTGATCAGCCTGACGAAAGTGGCCGTGGATTTTGAGATGATCGGGGAACGAAAGGACCGGAATTCGAAGAAACGATACATCCGGGCAGTCTGTACGGTGCGCTGCGAGGGTAAGACCGGCGTGGAGATGGAGGCTCTGACCGGAGTGAATACGGCGCTTCTTACAATCTATGATATGTGCAAGGCGGTAGATAAAAGCATGGAAATGACAGATATCTTTCTATGCAGAAAAAAAGGTGGTGCATCAGGAGACTATGAGCGGGCGGAAGATTGATTATCTCAGGATCTCCCTTACAGACCGGTGTAATCTCCGGTGTCGGTACTGTATGCCCCATGACATTGATTCCGTGCCGATGTCGGAGATCCTGACTTACGAGGAAATCCGTGAAATTACAAGGGCGGCGGCACAGGAAGGAATCCGTCATGTACGTGTGACAGGCGGGGAGCCTCTTGTACGGAAAGGATGTCCGGACTGTGTCCGGATGCTGAAAGCGATTCCGGGAATTGAGACGGTTATGCTGACGACGAACGGGATTTGGCTGAGAAAATTTCTTCCGGATCTTCTCGAGGCAGGACTGGATGGAGTTAATATCAGCCTGGATACTCTGCAGAGAGAAAAGTACCGGGAGATTACCGGATATGACGGTCTGGAGGAAGTACTGAAGGCGGTGGAAGCCTGTGTCAGCGCAGGGATCCGGACCAAGATCAATGTGGCGGCAGCCAGAGAAATCAACGAGACGGAAATTCTGGATCTGGTACGTCTTTCGGAAAAGTGGCCGGTGGATGTACGGTTTATCGAAATGATGCCGATCGGATACGGAAAAGAGTACCATGGACTGGACAACCGGCGGGTGCTTGAGATGATCAAAAACCGGTATCCGGATCTTCAGGAGGCGGCACCGGCAGCAGGTGCAGGATTTGGGCCTGCAGTGTATATGCAGATTCCGGGATTCCTTGGGAGGACGGGACTGATTTCTCCGATTCACGGAAAGTTCTGCCAAAGCTGCAACCGCCTGCGTCTTACAAGTACCGGAAAGCTGAAATACTGCCTTTGCTATGACGATGCGGAAGATCTGCGCTCTGTCATAAGAAGCGGGGAAACGCCGGAGGAAAAACAGGAACGGATCCGGAAGATTTTTCGTGCGGCGGGACAAAGAAAGCCGGCCGGGCACCGGTTTGAAGAGCCGGATCAGATCAGTGAGAAAAAAAGGATGAATGAGATAGGAGGATAACAGATGGAAGAAAGAAAGACCGCCGGCAGAGTGCGGGCGATCTGCATCAGTGAAAAGCGCGGAACCGAAAAGCATGCCGTGGCGGAAGCAAAGTTTGAGAAGGGATTCGGGATTGTGGGAGATGCCCATGCAGGACACTGGCACCGTCAGGTCAGCCTGCTCTCCTACGATAAAGTAAAGGAATTCAATTCCAGAGGCGCGGATGTGCAGGACGGAGCGTTCGGGGAAAATCTTGTCGTGGAGGATCTGGATTTTAGAAGATTTCCGGTCGGGACAATTCTCCGGTGTCAGAATGTGGTTCTGCGGATGACACAGATCGGGAAGGAGTGCCACACCCACTGTCGGATTTACCATCGGATGGGCGAGTGCATCATGCCGGTGCAGGGCGTATTTGCCGAAGTTCTTTCCTCCGGAACCATTCAGACCGGAAGTATGATGACCGTCGAATTCCCGGCCAAAGACAGGCCGTTTACGGCGGCAGTGATCACGATGAGCGATAAAGGAAGTAAAGGGGAACGCAAAGATGAAAGCGGCCCGGCCATGAAAGAAGGGCTGACGGCGGCTGGATTTGATGTGGTAGAGGAATTGATTCTTCCGGATGAGAAGGCACTTTTGAAAAAAGAACTGATCCGGCTTTGCGACCAGCGGCAGGTCAGCCTGATTCTGACCAGCGGCGGAACCGGATTTTCTGAACGGGATACGACGCCGGAGGCGACAATGGAGGTCATGACCCGCAATGCACCAGGGATTGCGGAGGCGATCCGGGCCGAATCCATGAAATATACAAAAAGGGCCATGCTCTCCCGTGGAGCGTCGGTCATACGGGGACAGACGCTGATTGTCAATCTTCCGGGAAGCCCGAAAGCAGTGCGGGAAAGTATGGAGATCATATTGGAGAGTGTACAGCACGGACTGGGGATTCTTCGGGGATCCGAGTCGGAGTGTGCAAGATAAATGCCAAAAAGAAAGGTGAGAAAAATCTATGAAAAAACGGGTAATGATGCAGCTTCTTGCAGCATCAATGGGACTTGCAATGATGGGATGCCAGTCTTCGGACGGAGGGGACGGCGACCAGGCTTCCGAAAGCAATAAATCGCAGACGGAAGAGGATGGAACATCCGGGAGTAATCTGGAGGGAACCGTGACGCTTGCTGCTGCCGCTTCCCTGGAATATGCATTTGAAGAGGAGCTGATTCCGGCATTTGAGGAGCAGTATCCGGATGTGAACATCGAAGGTGTCTATGATTCTTCCGGAAAGCTGCAGCAGCAGATCGAGTCCGGTCTTGCGGCAGATCTCTTTTTCTCAGCAGCGCCGACGCAGATGAATGCGCTGGAAGAGGAGGGGATGATTGACAGCGATACGATTGTCAACCTGCTGGAAAACAAGATTGTACTGATTACCCCGGCTTCCTCCGACGCAGAGTTTTCCTCTTTTGAAGATATCGCCAATGCAGGTACGATAGCGGTCGGGGATCCGGAGAGCGTTCCGGTGGGACAGTATGCGCAGGAATCACTGACAAATCTTGGTCTCTGGGATACGGTTTCAGCAAAGGCAAGTTTTGGAACGAATGTTACGGAAGTGCTGAACTGGGTGGCGGAGTCTTCTGCGGACTGTGGAATTGTCTATGCGACAGATGCGGCAACGACAGACAAGGTCAAAGTGGTGGCGGAGGCGCCGGCTGATTCACTGGAATCTCCGGTTCTGTATCCGGTGGCAATGACAAAGGATGCGCCAAACCAGGAGGCTGCCAGGGCATTTTACGATTTTATTATCTCTGACGATGCGGTGTCCGTATTTGAGTCCTATGGATTTGCGGATTATCGCAGCGCCGAGTAGCAGGAGGAACAGGAGATGGATTTTTCTCCGGTCTGGATTTCGCTTAAGACAACGGTATGTGCGTCTGTGATTACCTTTGTCATTGGGATTCTGGCAGCGTGGGCAGTCATGTTTATTAAAGGCAGGAAACTAAAAGCCGCGGTGGACGGGATTCTTACCATTCCGCTTGTACTTCCTCCGACGGTCGCGGGTTTCTTTCTGTTATGGCTTTTCGGGGCAAGACGCCCGATCGGGAGCTTTGTGGAGGAAGTTTTTGGTTTCCGGATTGCCTTTTCCTGGGTGGCGACAGTATTGTCTGCGGTTGTCGTTTCCTTCCCTCTGATGTACCGCTCCGCAAAAGCGGGATTTGAACAGATTGACCAGAATATGATCGAGGAAGCAAAGATGCTGGGGCTCGGAAAATGGGGAATTCTCTGGAAGATTCTCTTCCCCTGCACATTTCCGTCCATTCTCTCCGGTATGATTTTATCAACGACAAGAGGTCTTGGGGAGTATGGGGCGACTGCCATGCTGGCGGGAAATATTCCCGGCAAGACAAGGACCCTGCCCCTTGCTGTTTATTCGGAAGTTGCAGGCGGAAATATGGACCGGGCGGCAGTGTACGTGGCGGTAATTCTGGTTATTGCGTTTCTGTCTGTCTGGGTAATGAATGTGATGACAAAAGCAGAGCATGAGATTAAAATGTAGTTCAGGAACTTTTTAGAAAACATCGAAGGAGTGCGGTAATGGAAGAAAAGATCCGGCCGGCTTTGCGGCTGACATTGGAAAAAGAAGAACGGTTTTTTGGCCCGGGGGTAGCAAGGATTCTGGAACTGATAGAAAAGAAAGGATCTATTCAAGGGGCCTGTAACGAGATGGGAATGTCCTATTCTAAAAGCTGGAAAATCATAAAACGGGCAGAGAAAGAGCTGGGATTTCATCTGCTGAGTTCCCATAACGGCGGAAATTCAGGAGGAAAAAGCGAACTGACGGAACAGGGAAGCCTGTTTCTGGTGCGTTACCGGGAGATGGAAAAGGAGCTTACGGAAAAGATGGAAGAATTGTTCGGCCAGTATTTCCCGCAGGAAAGCGATTAGAGACAGATAAAATGCAGAAGTGAAAAAGCAATCGGGACGGAAAACTCCGGTCTCCCGTGAAGATGCAGCAGGCATCTTTACGGAGACCGGAGTTTTTTTAACAGGAAACTTCGTTCCCTGTTAAAAAAAACGCTCCGCGGGATGCGCACTCGCGCAAAGCAGAAATTTGTCGCTAAAGCGACCGCGCTCGGCGCGAGAGTTCCGTTTGCGGAACTCTTTGTTCTAGCAAAACAGGAACGGATCATATAAAAGGATGTAACATGGCAATGAAAATTGTTGAAATAAAAGCGTTCGACTTTTAAAAATATAAAAATTGTTGAAAAAACAGTTGACATTATCGGAAAAAGTGTTATTCTGTATATAGAAACTGTTGTTTCAATGAAAATGAACTGTTGAAACAAAAGGAGGGTATTATGATTTACACAGTAACGTTGAATCCGGCACTGGACAAAACGGTGGAAATTCCGTCTCTGACCGTTGATGCTGTCAACCGGATAACATCTATGAGGACTGATCCAGGCGGAAAAGGGATCAACGTCTCAAAGGTGATTCAAAAGCTTGGAGGAGCAAGCGTTGCCGCAGGAATTCTGGGCGGGGATACCGGAAGAGCGATCCTTTCGGCCCTTACGGAGATGGGACTTACGACCCTCTTTCACTTTGTGGAGGGTGAAACGCGTACCAACATGAAAATCATTGATCCGGACAATCATACGAATACGGATATCAATGAACCGGGAGTGACCGTGTCGGAAGAAATTCTGGAGAAGCTTTTAGAAGAACTTCTGGCAAAAGTAACGAAAGAGGATATTGTTGTCATATCCGGCAGCATGCCAAAAGGATCTCCGAAAGATACTTATTACACCTGGACAAAAGCATTCCGTGAAAAGGGCGCGAAAGTAATTCTGGATGCGGACGGGGATCTTCTGAAAGCAGGACTGAAAGCCTCACCGTACCTGATCAAGCCGAATAATCATGAACTGGGTGCTTTGACAGGACGGGCTCTTGAGACACCGGAGGAGATAGCTGAAACGGCTGCGGAACTGATGAAAGAGTACGGGATCGGGAAGGTTGTTGCTTCCATGGGAGGAGACGGAGCTGTCTATGTGACAAAGGACAAAACGATCTACGCGGAAGGACTGAAGGTGCCGGTAGGAAGCACCGTGGGCGCTGGAGACAGTGTGGTTGCAGCACTTGCAGTATCGGAAGAAGAAGGAAAGACTCTGGAGGAGACAGTAAGACTTTCCACGGCAGTGGGAGCGGCAAACGTGATGTGCAGCGGCACACAGGCGGCGGAATATGAAGTAGTGGAAACACTGCTCCCGAAAGTGGTATTCAGGACGATCTGAGAACTGCTTTGAAAAGATGATAGCGGTTGCAAAGAGAAAAATATTTATTTAAAATAAAGAAAGGAGTTTTATTATGAAAGCAAAAGGAGTACGGCTTCATGCGGCAAATGATTTACGTCTGGAGGAATTTGAACTTCCGGAAATTACGGATGATGAGATTTTAGTAAAGGTGGTTTCAGACAGTATCTGTATGTCTACATACAAATGTGCTATTCTTGGAACCGAACACAAACGTGTGCATGAGGATGTGGCAGAGCATCCGGCAATCATGGGACATGAGTTCGCGGGAGATATCGTAAAGGTAGGAAAGAACCATCAGGACAAGTTCAAACCGGGAATGAAATTTACTCTTCAGCCGGCTCTGAACTATAAGGGAACAATGTGGAGCCCGGGATATTCTTACGAATTCTTCGGAGGAGATGCAACATACTGTATCATTCCGTCTGAGGTAATGGAGCTGGGATGCCTTCTGGAATACAAGGGACGTGCCTACTATGAAGCATCTCTGGCAGAGCCGATGTCCTGCAGTATCGGAGCATTTAATGCTGCTTATCATACGAAGATGGGCGTATATACACACCAGATGGGAATCAAAGAGGGCGGAAAGCTTGCGATTATGGCAGGAGCAGGCCCGATGGGACTTGGTGCACTGACCTACGCACTTCACAGAGACATCCGTCCGTCCATGATTGTCGTGACAGATCTGAATCAGGAGCGTCTGGACAGAGCAGCATCTCTCTTCCCGCCGGAAGAGGCTGAAAAGGACGGCATTGAGCTTCATTTTGTAAATACTGGAAAACTGGAAGATCCGGTTGCAGAGCTTCTGAAAATTTCAGGAGGCACAGGATATGACGATGTACTCTGCTATGCTCCGGTTGCACAGGTTGTTACACAGTCCAGCGCGATTCTCGGAAGAGACGGCTGTCTGAATTTCTTCGCAGGTCCTACAGACAAAGAATTCAGTGCAACTATGAACTTCTATGATGTACATTATAATTCTACTCATGTAATGGGAACAACAGGCGGAAACACAGCTGATATGATCGAGTCTCTGGAGCTGACAGCGGAAGGAAGAATTGATCCGGCAGTCATGGTTACCCATATCGGAGGACTGGATTCTGCAGCAGAAACAACTCTGAATCTGCCAAAGATCCCTGGAGGAAAGAAGTTGATTTACACACATCTTTCCATGCCTCTTACCGCACTTTCTGATCTGCGTGCAAAAGGAGAGGAAACAAAGGATCAGCGTCTGGTTGATCTGGCGGATATTGTAGATGCTCACAATGGACTGTGGTGTCCGGAAGCGGAGGAGTATCTTCTTAAAAACTTTATTCAGGAATAATTGTGTCAGGACAGCCTGTCTGTGTTGTCCCGGCATGGACAGGAGGAATATATGGATTCAATGGAAATGCGCAGAAATGCGATTGTTCAGCTGATCAATGAAAAAGAGACGGTCAGTTTTGCTCAGATAAAAAAGAAGTTTCCAAATGTGTCGGAGATGACACTGCGTACAGATCTGAAAGCACTGGATGAGGAAAAAAAGATCCTGCGTGTACACGGAGGGGCGAAATCCGTGCAGGTCATCGTAGGAACAGATGGATTTCTGAACCGTAAATCTGTATACAACATTTCGGAAAAAAAGGAGATTGCAAGGAAGGCACTTGCGTTGCTGAAACCAGACACAACAGTGTTTCTGGATTCGGGAAGTACAGCTACGGCATTTGCGGAACAGATTCCGGATGACTCTTATTTGATTTATACAACAGGACTGAGCTGCGCAACGAAGCTGGCCGGACTTACGAAACCAACGGTAATGCTTCCGGGAGGGAGGCTGAACCGCTACAGCCAGAGCGTGTTCGGAATTTCCGCCATCAAAGAGCTTGAGCGGGTGAATTTTGACCAGGCGTTTTTAGGGGTCACAGGATTTCATCCGTCGGTAGGTTTCTCCTGCGGCATCAGCGATGAGGCGTTATTAAAGCAGACCGCGATCCGACAGTCCGATCAGGTGATCGCCCTGATGGATTCTTCCAAAATTGATGTTAAATGCAGTTTCAGTTTTTGCGGACTTGCCGATATTGACATTATTGTCTCTGACGGGAAACTGCCGGAAGAATTTTTGGAGGAATGCCGGAAATACGGCGTACAGGTCCTGTAAACAGGAAAATGATATAGCTGAACCCATTCTCCATTGAAGATTTGAGAGTGAATGGAGGACGGATTTGTGAAAAATAACATACAGCGTTTTGGTAAATTTTTATCGGCAATGGTAATGCCGAATATCGGTGCATTGATTGCCTTTGGCTTTCTTGCCGCGCTTTTTATCGACACCGGATGGATCCCGAATAAAGGATTCAACAGCATGGTCAGTCCGATGCTGACATACCTTATCCCGATTTTGATCGCCTCAACCGGAGGACGTATGATCGGCGGGGACCGCGGACGTGTGGCGGGCGCCATTGCAGTAATTGGTGCGATTATGAGCAATACGGAAATTACAATGCTCATGGCGGCCATGGTAATGGGTCCTCTGGCAGGATTCTGTGTCAAGAAGTTTGACGAAGCGATGGACGGACATATGCCGGCAGGATTCGAGATGCTGATCAACAACTTCTCGGTCGGCATCATCGGTATGGTTCTGGCTATGCTTGGATACGTAGCAATCGGACCATTCATGAGCGCGATTCTGATGATTTTATCAGCAGGCGTCAATTTCCTTGTGGAACACAGTGTGCTTCCACTTGTGTCAGTGTTTGTGGAACCGGCGAAAGTTCTCTTCCTCAATAATGCGCTGAACCACGGTATTTTTACACCGATTGCAACGGAACAGGCAGCAGAAGCAGGAAAATCCATCATGTACATGCTGGAGACCAATCCGGGACCGGGACTTGGTGTTCTGCTTGCTTATATGTTCTTCTGCAAAGACAAGGTGACAAAAGATTCTGCACCGGGTGCAGTGATCATTCACCTTCTGGGAGGTATTCATGAGATTTATTTCCCGTATATTCTGATGAATCCGGTTGTGATTGTTGCGCCGATTCTTGGAAATATGGCAGCTATTCTTTGGTACACCATTACAGACTGCGGCCTGGTCGGACCGGCGTCACCAGGTTCCATCATTGCCTACCTGATGGTATCGCCGGGATCTGATCTTGTCAAAGTACTGATCGGTGTCGTGATTGCGGCCGGAATCTCCTTCGTGGTTGCCTCTCCGATTGTCAAAATGGCAGGAGGAAGAAGCCTTGAGGAAGCTCAAAACGAAATGGCAAGCATGAAGCAGGCTGCAAAAGGGGAAACAACAGTACCGGGAACGATTGAACGTTCCGAAGAAGTGAAAAAAATCATCTTCGCATGCGATGCAGGTATGGGATCTTCCGCGATGGGAGCAACCAAATTCCGCAACAGGATCAAAAATGACCGCCCGGATATTACGGTATCCAATACATCGGTCGATACAATACCGGCAGACTGTGATATCGCAGTCGTACAGACAACACTTGCTGCCCGCGCGAAAAAAGCAGCGCCGCAGGCACAGCTGATTACAATAGGAAATTTCCTTGCGGATCCGGCGCTGGATGCCTTGTATGTACAGCTGACAACCGGTGATGCTCCGGCAGCACCTGCGGGAGAAAATACGGACATTCTTATTCCGGACACACCGATCAAAAAACAGGTGATCGTTGCGGACGGAATCCGTCTGGGACAAAAACCGGTAACAAAAGAGGAGGCCATTCAGGCAGCCGGAGAACTTCTCGTAAAACTCGGATACGTGGACGAATCTTATGTAGAAGCAATGCAGGAACGGGAAAGACTGGTATCTACCTACATGGGCATGGGCGTTGCCATCCCGCATGGAACGACCCAGGCAAAAGGAACAGTAAAGAAAACAGGAATTGTATTTTTGCAGTATCCGGAAGGCGTCGATTTCGGTGCGGAAAAAGCACAGCTTGTGTTCGGTATCGCCGGAATCGGAGACGAACATCTCGATCTTCTCGGAAAACTCTGTACCCTTCTGGAAGACCCGGCACTTCTGGAAACATTAAAGACAACAGACGATGTAGACTGGGTACTGGAACAGTTATCATAATATCATTTATTTTCGGGGACGTGTTCCGATGCACAGGAACACGTCCCCGATGTTATGTGTGTACTCTTGCGGCTTCCTGTGAAGTTTGCTACAATAAAGAAAGTGGAAAAAGAAACGGAGGAAAGAGATATGACATATGAAGAGATATTAAAAGAAGCACGTACCTGTATCGGCCAGTACTGCAAAGCATGTCCGGTCTGCAATGGTAAGGCATGCAGAAATCAGATACCGGGTCCGGGAGCCAAGGGCGTGGGTGATACAGCTATCCGCAACTATGATAAATGGCAGGAGATCCGTGTAAACATGGATACGATCTGTGCAGGGGGAGCTGCGGATACCTCAGTGGAGCTGTTCGGAAAGACATTTAAGTACCCGTTTTTTGCAGGCCCGGTAGGAGCAGTGAATCTGCACTATGGTGAGAAGTACAATGATCAGACTTACAATGATGTTCTTGTATCTGCCTGTGCAAAGGCAGGGATCGCAGCAGTGACCGGAGACGGTGTGGATGCAAATGTGATGAAGTTTGCGTGTGAGGCGATTCAGAAAGAAGGAGGACTTGGAATTCCGACAATCAAGCCGTGGAATCTGGAAACAGTGAAAGAAAAGATGGAGCTCGCAAAGCAGGCAAAGGCATTTGCGGTTGCCATGGATATCGATGCGGCCGGACTTCCGTTCCTGAAAAACATGACACCTCCGGCAGGAAGCAAGACCGTGGAAGAGCTGCATGAGATTGTCAGCATGAGTGATGTGCCGTTTATCGTAAAAGGTATCATGACGGTGCGCGGTGCGCTGAAGGCTGAGGCGGCAGGAGCTGACGCAATCGTTGTGTCCAACCATGGAGGACGTGTGCTGGATCAGTGTCCGTCTACAGCAGAGGTACTTCCGGAGATTGTGGATGCAGTCAAAGGAAAGATGAAGATCTTCGTGGACGGCGGAATCCGTTCCGGTACAGATGTATTCAAGGCGCTGGCGCTTGGTGCAGATGGAGTCTTTATCTGCCGTCCGTTTGTGACAGCAGTCTTTGGAGCAGGAGAAGAAGGCGTGCGTACTTATATTGAGAAGATCGGAAGTGAGCTTGCGGATACGATGGGAATGTGCGGAGCAGCCTCCATCAAAGAGATTACAAGAGATATGATCCGCATTTAATCAGGAGGAAGCAACATGCTGTTTATTGAATATCCAAAATGCAGTACCTGTCAGAGAGCCGGTAAATGGCTGGAAGCGCAGGGAGCCGAGTTTGAAAGAAGAAATATTGTAGAGAACAATCCGACCAAAGAGGAGCTGAAAGCCTGGCATCAGAAAAGCGGGCTTCCGCTCAAGCGGTTTTTTAACACAAGCGGCATGAAATACCGGGAACTGGAATTAAAAGACCGTTTGAAGGAGATGAGCGAGGAAGAGCAGTATGAACTTCTGGCAACAGACGGGATGCTTGTAAAGCGCCCGCTTCTTGTAGGAGAGGATTTTGTGATTCCGGGATTCAAGGAAAAAGAATGGGCAGAAAAAATCGGGTAAAGGAAGCGTAAAAGACAATGCGGGAACAGCTGACAGAGCATGATGTAAAGAAGATTCAGGAGGAGATCGAGTACCGGAAACTGGTTGTCCGCAAAGAGGCGATCGAAGCGGTCAAAGAGGCAAGGGCACACGGCGACCTGAGCGAAAACTTTGAGTATCATGCGGCAAAGAAAGACAAAAACCGAAACGAAAGCAGAATCCGTTATCTGGAAAGGATGCTGAAGACGGCGAAGATTGTAAAGGATACGTCCGCGTTGGATGAAGTAGGGCTTAACAATCTGGTGGAAGTCTACTTTCCGGAAGATGATGAGACAAGCACCTTCAAGCTGGTCACCTCCATCCGCGGCAATTCTCTGGACGGTAAGATCAGCATCGAATCGCCGCTTGGAAAGGCGATCCTGAAAAAGCATGCGGGGGACCGAGTGAAAGTGAAAGTAAGCGACGACTACAGCTACGAGGTTGAGATCCGTTCCATTCAAAAGACAACGGACGACGAGGATGACAAAATCAGAAGCTATTAAAACGCAGGCGGCGGAAGTCCCGGAAGATACCGGAGATTCCGCCGTTTTTGTTTAACAGGAAACTTCGTTCCCTGTTAAACAAAACGCTCCGCGGGATGCGCACTCGCGCAAAGCAGAAATTTGTCACTAAAGCGACCGCGCTCGGCGCGAGAGTTCCGCGAGCGGAACTCTTTGTTCTTTGGAACTTTTTCAAAAAACTGCATAAAATCACGGGAAGAGAAGATACTAGAAAGCAAAAAAAAGGAGTGTGCCAAATGAGTGGAAATACTGAGCTTTTAAATTTTGTGTATCAGAATTCCCAGATGGGGATTGAATCATTAAGCCAGCTGATCGAACTTTCCGATGATGAGGAGTTTAAAGAATGTATGGAGAAGCAACTGGAAAAGTACAGGGAATTCAACAAAGAGGCCAGAAGGCTTCTGGAAGAGCGGGGACATAACGAAAAATCCATCGGCATGTTTGACAGGCTGAAAACGTATCTGATGATCAACCTTCAGACGATGAATGACAAATCCGCCTCCCGCATGGCTCAGATGCTGATTGAGGGAAGTAGCATGGGAGTGACCAATGCCTTGCAGGATCTGAGGAAGTATGAAGATGCGGACACGGAAATTCTTCGCCTCATGCGGAAACTTTACAAATTTGAAGAGAAAAATGTGGAAACCTACAAGGCATTCTTGTAGAAAAAGAGGAAAACAACACTCTGCTATACGGACGGCAGGGTGTTTTGTTTTGTGAAAAACAGCTGTTGATAAGAGAAAGCGCATAATGTTCATTAGAAATACTTACATAAAGATGGGCGATTACACTGGAATAACAAAGGCAGTTTGCGTTATAATGAATAGGAACGATGAAAAACAAACGGCAAAGGAGAAAATTCATGGAAATGTTATCAATCGAACAGGAACTGAAGGGAAATTCTTATCCGGGACGTGGAATTATCATTGGTAAGACACCGGACGGCAAAAAGGCAGTGACAGCCTATTTTATTATGGGACGCAGCGAAAACAGCCGCAACCGGATCTTTGTAGAAGATGGACAGGGAATCCGCACCCAGGCTTTTGATGAATCAAAGCTTACAGACCCAAGCCTGATTATCTATGCACCGGTGCGTGTGCTTGGAAATAAGACTATTGTGACAAACGGAGATCAGACCGATACGATTTATGAGGGAATGGACAGGCAGCTTACATTTGAGCAGTCTTTAAGAAGCAGAGAGTTTGAGCCGGACGCTCCGAACTACACCCCTCGTATTTCCGGAATCATGCACATTGAAAACGGAAACTACAATTATGCGATGTCAATCTTAAAGAGCGATAACGGAAGACCGGAGAGCTGCCAGAGATTTACGTTTGCATACAATAACCCGGCAGCCGGAGAGGGACACTTTATCCATACATATAAATGTGACGGAAATCCGCTTCCAAGTTTTGAGGGAGAGCCGAAACGGATTGCTGTTCCGGATGACATCGAAAGTTTCACAAATCTTCTCTGGGAGAGCCTCAACGAGGAGAACAAAGTATCTCTTTTTGTACGTTATATTGATATTGAAACAGGAAACTATGAGACAAAGATCGTAAATAAGAACAAATAGGAGCGGATCGAGAATGAAAGAATTAGAATTAAAATACGGATGTAACCCGAATCAGAAACCGGCTAAAATCTTCATGAAAGACGAAAAAGAGCTCCCGATCAAAGTACTGAGCGGCAGACCGGGATATATCAACTTTCTGGATGCGTTCAACGGATGGCAGCTGGTAAAGGAGTTAAAAGAGGCGACCGGACTTCCGGCGGCAACTTCTTTTAAGCACGTATCACCGGCAGGAGCAGCGGTAGGACTTCCGCTTTCCGATACATTAAAGAAGATTTACTGGGTGGATGATTTAGGAGAGCTTTCCCCGCTTGCATGTGCATACGCAAGAGCAAGAGGAGCGGACAGAATGTCTTCTTTCGGTGATTTCATCTCCCTTTCCGATGTGTGTGACGTATCTACTGCAAAGATTATCAAAAGAGAAGTATCCGATGGAATCATTGCTCCTGGATATGAACCGGAAGCGCTTGAGATCCTGAAGCAGAAAAAGAAAGGAAACTACAACATCATCGAGATTGATCCGGAATATGTGCCGGCTCCGATCGAGCACAAGGATGTATTCGGTATTACTTTTGAGCAGGGACGCAATGAGTTAAAGATTGATGACGACTTTTTCTCCAATGTGGTAACAGAAAATAAAGAGCTGACTGATCAGGCGAAGATCGATATGGCAATCTCCATGATTACATTGAAATATACACAGTCCAATTCCGTATGCTATGTCAAAGACGGACAGGCCATCGGAATCGGTGCAGGACAGCAGTCACGTATCCACTGTACAAGACTTGCAGGAAACAAGGCAGACAACTGGTTCTTACGTCAGTCTCCGAAGGTACTCGGACTTCAGTTTGTGGACGGCATCGGACGTGCGGACAGAGACAATGCCATCGACCTTTATATCGGGGATGAATACATGGATGTTCTCGCGGACGGCGTATGGGAAAAGACATTCAAGGTAAAACCGGAAGTCTTCACAGCTGAGGAAAAGAGAGCATGGCTGGATCAGATGACCGATGTAACCCTTGGATCCGACGCATTCTTCCCGTTTGGAGACAATATCGAACGTGCCCACAAGAGCGGTGTGAAATATATTGCGCAGCCGGGTGGATCTGTAAGAGATGATAATGTCATTGAGACATGCAATAAATATGGAATGGTAATGTCCTTTACCGGACTCCGTCTGTTCCACCACTAAGAATCAGCTAAATACAGAAAAGAAAACGGGGATAGGACTTTTGGTCCTATCCCCGAGGTTGTCTTATCCACGTAGTCCTGCGATGATCCGTTTCGGATGAAGAAAGAGCTCCAGCGCTTCCTCGGAGGAGTGCACACACAGATCGCAGTAAGGCAGGAGGGGCGGATACATACCCTCCCGGTCTATGACCGCGATGGAAAGGGCGGCTTCTTTCAGCATGAAAAGGTCATTGCGTCCGTTCCCGATACAGGCACAGCAGGACGCTCCGGTTTCTTGGAGTTTCTGAAGTTTATAGGAAGCAGCATCAGACGTTGGGAAGGTGTCCAGAAGAAGGGGGATGCTCTGGCATTCTGCGGCAGCGGTTCCATGGGTGTCGGCGGTCAGGACGTGGATGGTCAAGGATTCAGAGAGTTGGATAAGAAGTTCCCTTACACGATCTCGGATCCTGCCGTCTTCAGCAATGGTGCCATTATAGTCCAAAAGCAGATGGTTGATGGTAAGGGTCTGATAACCTGGTATTTCAATTTGCATTTCTAAACCTCCTTAGGTCCCTGACTGGGTCAAGTCTCTTTCTATTATACAATAAAACCAATACGATAGATATGAAAAGAAGCGGCAGCGTTCGGTGAAAGTCACGCTATCAGACTCTTTTTGTCATACCTGGATTTGGGATTTTCTGGCCAACACTGTAAATACTGTCAAAAATTTCATAAAGAATAAGTCAAAACATACAAAAAATAT
>NZ_NFLO01000003.1:0-299825 GCF_002160935.1 Drancourtella sp. An12
GGAGGTTCTATTCTTCAGGATGGCGGCTCCGCCACATTTATTATCTGTCTGGAACAGTGATTTCCTCTTTTCGGACAGGTGATTTCCAAAACACCGGACAGGCGCTTTCAGCGCACCGGTATATCCAAAAAGGTCAATCACCAGTGTTGGAGCCAACAAATATAATAAAGGTGCAACACACCAATCATGTAATATCTGGCTAAAAGTTCCCCCTTTTAAAGTTCCTTCTCCCGAATCTCCCGCAATACCATGCATTAATCGTATTTCTCCCCATGAATATCCTTGCGCCAAAAAAACAACTATTAAAGATATTCTGTATAAACAATAAGCAATAATAATCACACAAGCTATTTTAAGCAAGAAATAATTGGGTTCTCCTTTTCTCACCTTGACATTGATTCTTTTTGTCCTTAGTAAAGCCAAGACACACCCAATCGTAAATCCAAATATTCCTAAAAAGATATACGAATATGTAAGTTCACTTGGCTTCTGCATACCATCTAATGATAAATAATTTAGAAAAACTAATATCCCCCAATACCCACAAAAAATCGTTGCTGCATTATAAATATTTTTCGTTATTTTAAGAAAAAGGACCGCAATAATGATTGAAAAAACGATGCTAACAATTGCCATTTTTATCCCCTCTGCATTTTACAGTTTTCATAAATTCCAATCAATTGATCGACAACTCTTTCAATAGAAAATTGGTCTATTGCATTATCTTTGCCATGATTGGCAATATTTCTCATGGTATTTTTGTTTATGATTGCATATTCAATCTTATCTGCTAAATCCATATAATCGCCTTCTTTATAAAGTAATCCTGTTTCATTATCCTTTATTATTTCAGTTGTCCCTCCTGTATTAGCACCAATTACCAATAATCCTGCCAGTTGATTTTCAATCGTGACTCGTCCAAATGCTTCATTTTTGGAACAAGTTAACCCAATATCACATTGTTTTCTAAGTTTTCTAAGATCAGCAACATAATGCAAAATATGAATATTGCTATCCAAATTTTTTTTATCAATATAAGTTCTAATTCTTTGCTCATATGTCCTGTCTTCTATATTTCCAACAATATATAATTCAGTGTTTATCTTCCTATTTACTTTTAGCTCTTCAATCGCTTTTACCGCATCCATCTGTCCTTTCCCTGGATCAATACGCCCTGGTAAAATCAATTTTGCCGTCTCACTATTAAAAATATCTTTGTCTTCTACTTCATATTTTTCAATAGGAACTCCATTGTATACAGTAACTATTTTTCTGTGAAATTCTTTTTCAAATTTATTTTTTACTGTATTTGATATCGCTATAACAGCATCCGCTTTTTTTACATATTTCCACACTTTATTTTTTGCAAAAATAGTTTGTCCCAAATCTTCTTCCATTAACTGTCTGATATGCCAAACATATGGTATTCCCAATTTGTCGGCTATCTGTGCTCCCATTTGATGATTAAGACCATTAATATGAATCAAATCTACATTCTCATTTTTTAAAATTTTATATGCTTTAAGCATATAAAAATAATTAAACATATATTTTATAAAAAATTTAATTCCTGTAGACTTTCTTCTTTTTAAAATATTAATCCTCATGCTATATGCCGGTACAATGTAACACTTAATATGCTCCTTTTGTCTAATCCATTCAATGTTTTTATCACTACTAAGAACTAAAACAACTTCATTTCCACGTTTTGCCAGTTCGCACGCAATATTGAGCATTGATAATGAGGCTCCATCCTGATTAGTTGAACTACTCATAGATATAAAACAAATCTTCAAATTCTTTTCTCATTCCTTTCTCACCTACTTTTTATCAGGAATACGATATTCCTTTAAAATGTCAATTTCATTTTTTTTCAAATTTAAAAACCGATTATAAATATATGCTGCATCCTTTTTCAGCTTCTCTTTTTCTTTTGCTCCCAACTTTTTATATAATTGGTCAATCGGCCAAACTGTCAGTTTTCCATTTTTTTCTTCAACAATTTTTAAAATACTAAATGTTATTTTTGAAATTTGAATATTATCGTTTTTTAGATAAACATGCATTGCAATAGAATATTCTGGTTTGTATTCATCCAAAAGATAAACCGAACTTGGAGAAATGCTATAATTTCCCAAACAATAAGCAATTGGTGTATTATTGATTGTTTCGTATTTTTGAACTACATGCGGATGCGTTCCAATAATCAGATCCACCCCATGATTCACCAAAAATTTCATGATATACTCTGAAAACTCTCCTGGAACAGAATTAAACTGTCCTCCCATATGAACACACGCAACAACAAAATCTGTTTCTTTTTTTGCTTGAATGATATCAGATTTTATTTGTTCTAAATATGTACTATCAAGTTCTTCTCTTGAAAGTATGTCAACTCTTGGCACATTATGAGTCATATGCATTTTTCTTTTGATCTTCATTTTTGTCTCTAAAGATATTTTTTGACCTAGTAATCTTGCAATCATTTTTCTAAAAACTGAAGATCTTTTTTGCCCTACTACTTTTTGAAGATTATACGTTTGAGGCTTTAATAAGTTTAAATGATATAACTGCTCTTTTTTCAAAATAACATTCGTCTCATGCGTATTAGTTCCATACGTATAGGATAAAAATGCTATTTTTTTATTTTCTATTTCCTTATAATAAATAGTATGTCTTTCTTTTTCATTTCTATATGTTCCTGTATGATCAATTTTATTCTGATCCAAAATATCCAGCGTTCTGATTAACCCCGCTATTCCTCTATCAAGGCAATGATTAGTAGCAGTTGTAACCATATCAATTCCACCCTGTTTCATTGCTCTTGCAAATGGATCTGGTGTGTTAAAGTTATAGATGTGATTTGTATAACTCACATTTTCCCCAGCAAATACAGTTTCTAAATTTCCAACAACTAAATCTGAGTTCGAAAAAAGATTTTTCGTTTCTTTAAATATATCATTGAAATCATAATTAGGATGTTTGTTGTAATATCTTTGCAAGGGTTTTTCACACATGATATCTCCAATAAAAGTTATCTTCACCGCTACCTCCTCCCGACATTGTTTATCTTTTTTTGCTTCTTGATTTGCTCTAATAACGGTTTATATATTGGCCATTTTCCTATCTGATCTTCGATCTGCGTAACATCTGGATCTGCTCCTGGATTTCCTTCGATGAGTACAATAGTTCCATCTGCCTTAATCGTTACATCCCATCCGACATATCTCACTTCTGGATGAACCATAGCAGCCTGTTTTACTGTATCTACAATACTATTCCATTCTGGCACTTTAAAACCTACAATTGGTTTACCTGAATCAGGATGGATTACAAACCTGTTCCATTCTCGATCGACTCCAACAGTACAAACAATTCCTGTCTCTACATCAATTAAAGAAGCAATTCCATGATGGTGGAAATTATCTGCAAATTTTCCTTTTCTTCCCAAACGCAACACTCCAGCCATTACTTTTACGGTATTATCTGCGCAAACAAGAGTTACGACCCGAAAAGAATTGACAGAACTCTGATTAAATTCTGCCAATTCTTTATGCTGTGTTAAAACTTCTTCTAATAATAATTTTTGCTTTAAAGCCTTTTTATAAAAAGTGTCAAAGTCAAGAATAGAATCTGTATCAATAATTTCTATCCCTTTCCCGAACATTCCATCTGGACACTTTGCAAATATCTTGTTATGATTTTTCAAAAAATCTTTTACTTCATCTTTTGAACATTTAGTTGTATCAATCCAATTTCTTCCCGTATACTTCTGAAAATGTTCGTTAAAAAGTGGTTTTTGATCAAAATATTTTCTTGACCTAGGATCATTACATATTTTGATAATTTCTACCAATTTTCCATGAGTAATAAATTTGTCCCTTTCTTCACGCTTTTTATAATAAAACTGATATTGGATATAATCTATCAATTCAATATCATATCGAAACTTTTCCCACAAAAAATCAACCGTGATCTTTAATCTCTTCCAAGTGGAAGCATTCGGATCTATATTAATATAGATATCTCGAAATAACCTTTTAAACTTTTCCTGTATCGATTCCTGCATATCTATTTTCTCCTACTTACTATCTGCAATCATCTAAGATCTTTTTAATATTTTCTTCTCCCAATCTTTCTGGTGTTCTTCCATTTTTCCGGAAGTCCTGTCCTAATGCCGCATTTGCGACTTCAATCAATGCTGTTGCAACTGGTGTTTTAATATCCAGCGCTTTCCCAAGTGACTCTAACATCACCAATCCCTGCGGGACATCCTCCGTAACATAACGTGAATTTACCGTTACCGGTCCCTTGGCTCTTGTCGGCATTGCTGCATAGGAGAAAAAGACTTCTTTCGCATCTTTTTCATCATCTAAAGAGTTTCTGAACTTACATGCTTCTACATAAGACAGACGTTCGAATCCCATCTTTTCGAGAATATCCATCTTTTCAGAGTCCAATTTTTCCAATACATTCCATGCATGCTCCGTGAATGCTCGATGATACATGCAGAATTCATCTCCCATTGCATCAATCATAGGAATACTTAAAAGTGATCCGATAGTATGAACAATCATATTTGGATTATGAAGTGCTGCCCCCACCACGCTGTTCATATAATGGAATGGGAATCCTAATTGATCCAGTTTTTCCTTAACAATAGAAAGATTTCTTGCCGGATACACCCCTAACGGATTTCTTACATTTCTGAATCCAACTTTAAAAATACCTGGCTCCATGATACGTCCGTCGATAAAAGAGCTTTGTGCTTCTACTACTGAAATATCTTTATCTCCACAATATTTCAGTACATACGCTGTCGAAAAATATCCAGGATTAATAAGCAAAATTTGACCATCTCTGATAAATGGCGCCATTCTCTGAATCAATTCTTCATGATAATTTGTCTGAATGTACACAATGATTACATCCATTTCTGTCAGTACAGACAAATCTCTTGTTACATTGGAAATATGACCTTCTTTTCTCACAATTTCCAGATCCTGTGGATTCATACTGCCGTTTTCTCCAAAATCCAGGAGCGTCATTTTCCCATCGTTTTTCTGAAGATATTCAAAATTATCGTCATGCATTGCATTAGAAGTTTTGACCAATGTTACATTTACTCCTCTAAATGCCATATCTGCTGCTACTGCGCAGCCCCCATTTCCAGCTCCTACTACTGCTACTCTCATTTTATGTTCTCCTTTTCTTTCTTTAGTTTTGTGCGTCTTTTAAAGTTTTCTTTATAAAAACTTCTTCCAGAACTCTTTCTGTCAAATCTCCAAATGTCGGACCACAAGTAATCTGGTTCGAACCCGGGCATACATTGTATTCAATAAAAACCGGATCTCCTTCTGTATCTACTGAGAAATCCCATCCGATCAGTTTAAAATGCGCAAGCTTTTTATGTTCTTTTTTCACAATTTTGACAATTTCTTTATAGGATGGAACCACAATATCTTTAAAATAAATTCCATTCTGATTTTTAGAACGCCATTCTGCTTTTCGATTAACGCCTAATTCATTCAATGAACCATCTTCATGAATTGGACAGGCATATCCACCGGCTCCAATATTATCAACTCGTGCATTACTTGCACCCATTCTCAAAATAGAGGACAGGATATAAACTTCTCCTTCAAACAAAAAAGATACAATCCTGATCGTATTCAAAGATGACGGATTTAATTTTGCAAGAGTTTCATGCTGCTTTACTGCCCCCTGCACGATATAATTTGCTCCCATCTTTTTTAATGCACGCAGAAGATCTTCTTTCTGATACTCACCCGGAGTAAAAAAAGAAATCAAGCGTCCTTCCCCACTGTCAATTGAAGGCTTAATTAAAAATTCCTTCTGATAAGAAAGGCATTTCTTCACTGCATCTTCTCTTGAAATAATTTCATGATTTTCATTATAAAAAACACCGGCAATATTTTTCATAATCGTTTCCGGTTTCTTTAAATCAGGAAACCAAATGTTATGAAGGCATTTATCTTCTCCGAAGCGCCGGAACTGCGTATTACTGAAATATGGTACGATTGTTCCATACCAGAGGTCATCCGGTATGTACCGTGGATCTACTTTTTTGTCACGGTCAGCAAAAATCTGATACCACATTTTCTTTGGCTTTAATCCGTACCGCTGCCAATAAGGAACCACGATCTGTTCATACTCTTCGTCGCACTGAAATCCATTATTCATCCTTTTCAATCGTACCCGTGCCTTTTTTCTGTAAGAGTATTCCCGATATTTTGACTCCATCATCAAATTCAGATCGTCCCATTTTTTTCTGAAGTTACTTCTCATTTTCTCTTCCCCCATTTAATATGGATATTTCGTTATATTTCATCATATAAACTCCTTCATCATAACCTGGCTCTTGTTTTTCATTTTCTTTTCCTTCCAGATTATTTACGATCAGTTTCATATGATTGACCCCACACTCATACGCATGTGGATATCCACCTCCAAATCTCGGATTCACTTCTGAAATGTAATATTTCTCATCTTTTTCAAATACATCAATATCAATCTGTCCCCGATATCCCATTTCTTCTGCAAACGAGCTGAGCAGTTCATTCAGTTTTGGATCAATAAAGGACTCTGCCTTGTCCGTTTCTCCAGCTCTCATAACCAGTTTCTTTTTTGTAAAAATAGAAACCAGTTTCCCACTGATCATATCGATATAGCAGTCTGCTCCAATTTCCTGTCCTTCCAGATACTCCTGAATCATCAGGCCCTCATTATGCTGGAAAAGCAGCTCAATTGTCTCCCTGTCATAAACTTTACTTATTGCGATGGATGCACTTCCACATACAGGTTTAACAAATACTGGATATTTTGCTTCTCCCTTCTCTATATCCTTAAAAAACTCTTCCTTATCCACATAGCTTTTTGCACAGCGATAGTGATGCTCTTCAAGCCATTGGTACATTTCCCATTTATTTAGAGAACGTTCACAGACTTCATAATCAGATCCGATAACACAGGTGCCTATTTCTGCAAACCGATCTTTATTCTCCGCCAACAGTGAAAGTTCCGGATCAATCAGGGACAGTACTCCCTGAATTTTTTCTGTTCTGCATATCTCTAAAATCTTCTCAATGTATCCTGGTTCCGTCATTCTTGGAACAATATAAAAGGCATCGGCTTCGTATAACGCCGGTGCCAGTCTGCTCATATCCGTTGCAATTACTTTCCCTTTTCCCTGTAACTCCTTTTTGAAATACTGAATGATTTTATTTCTTGTACCCACACTCAATACTAATATATTACTCATCTTGTTTCCCCTTTAAATATTCAAAGAATAATGGTGTTCCACCTGTGTGTAAAAACAAAATATTTTTACCGGTAATCTTCTGTTCGCTGATATATTTTTTCATTCCCCAGAACGCTTTCCCCGTATAGGTAGTATCCATAGGAATTCCATATTTTCTTAGATTCTCTTCAATGGTATCTTCAATCTCTTTATTTTCTTTCCCATACCCCGAATTTGTATACTGGTCCAGGAAAATGGTGTTCTTTTCAATCTCTTCTTTTGAAATTCCATTTAGATATTCTTTTACACTGTCCATAACAACAGTTCTTCCATAAGGATTTTTTCTTGCGATACTGATTCCTATAATCTTTCTGTCATCCTGATTCAAAATCTGGCCGCAAATAAGTCCTGCCTGTGTTGTTCCTGTTCCGGACGCATGAAAAATATAATCAAACTGAATCTGTTCCTGCTTTTCGTATTCTTTAATCTCTTCGTAACACCGTACATAGGCTTCTGTCCCAATATTTCCATGACCTCCACCCATAATAAAATAAGGATGTTTCCCTTCTTCCTGAAGTCTCTTCAGATTTGCTTCGATCGTATCGTGTACCTCCGTAACCGGACATTCGATAATCTCAGCCCCAAAAAACTCCATCATTTTTCTGTTATATGTACGTTCGGAAGCTTCTTCCGGACTGATGATCAGACAGGGAAACCCTTCTGAAGCAGCCATATTCGCTATAATCCGCCCATGGTTGGAACTGCCGCTTCCATAGGTCACGATATAATCTGCTTTCTGTTTCCTGATATCCTGTAGAAATAATGCTGCTTTTCTTGCTTTATTTCCTCCAAAAGAAAAAGGAAGAAGATCGTCGCGTTTTACATAAACTCTGTTATCATTCTCCTCCAGAAGATAAACGGGAGTTTTATAGTTCGAAATATCCATTGATTTCAAACTCCTCTCTTGAGATTTCATAATAAAAACGATCTACATTCCTACCTCTGTTTTGAACCTTTCCGTATTCTATACCCTTTTTCTGAAATCCTGATTTTTCGAAAAGTCTTTGTGCCGGTAGGTTTTCGCATTCTGTATACAGATACACCTGATCCAGTCCCAATTTTGTAAATGCATAATGTAGAAGCTGCCGTGTTGCTTCTGTAGCAATTCCCTTTCCTTTATAGGCCGGCTCACCCATGGTGATGTAATATTCACCCTGTTTCCCTTTTATTCCAAGAATTCCGATTAATCCGACAGGCTCTCCATCCACTTCGATGATTCCATCAAATCTGTCTGTACGGTCTTTAATCTTTTCAAACCATTCTTCTGTTTTTTTCTGCTCCAGAGGAAGATTGTAGTGCAGAAACTGATTATTCTGCTCATCGTTGATCCACTTTACCTTAAGCGGAATATCCTCCCACTTCATTTTTCTAATAACAATCTGCATTATTTCTCTCTCCTTGCATCATCAAGTCTTCCCGCAGGTATTTCACTTCCAACAAGAATATCTGATTTTTTCAAAACTTTTTCCACTGTTTTTTTCAGAATTTTCATATCCATCTGAAATGTACAGTGATCCACATAGTAAAGATCATATGCAAACCGTTTCTCCCAGCTAATTGCATTTCTTCCATTGACCTGTGCAAGTCCAGTCAATCCCGGCCTGACATCATGTCGATGGAACTCTTTCTCAGTATAGTATGGAAGATATTCCATCAGAAGAGGCCGACATCCTACAATACTCATATCTCCCTTCAGAATATTGAATAATTCTGGAAGCTCATCCAGGCTTGTGCTTCTCAGCCATTTTCCAAATTTTGTCAGCCTGATATCATCAGAAAGGAGATTTCCCTCTTCGTCTTTTTGATCCGTCATCGTACGAAACTTGTAAAGCAAAAATGGTTTTCCATAGAGCCCCGGTCTCTCCTGTTTGAAAATCACCGGGCTGCCAAGTTTCAGCTTTACAAGTCCTGCTGTGATCAACAATACCGGGCTTAACACAATAATCCCACCTAACGCACATACAAAATCCAGTGGTCTCTTTATGCACGCCTCATAAAATCCTTTTCTTCTTCTCATACCAGACACCTACTCAAAACATCCCTTCACAATCTCTATCACTTTCTCCTGCTCTTCCAACGTCATCTTATTATCACTCGGCAGACACAGGCCTCTGTGGAACAGATCCATTCCCACATCCAGCGGTCTTCCGTCCTGTCCTACGGTTCCACCTGCAATATAGGCATTGGTCTTTGCCCGTCCATTTCCTTCTCTTGTGACAAATCCGTTCATCCGGTAAATTGGCTGCATGTGCATCGGTTTCCAGATTGGACGTCCTTCTGCATTATAGGATGCCAGTGTTTCCAGAATCTCTGTCGGACAGCTCTTTCCAGGCTCGCTGATATACAATGCTTCCTGCTCTCCCCGTACCTGTTTGCACATAGCTTCCGGATCGATTACCATACAGCTCAGCCAGAAGTTCGGCTCACTGTTTTCTTCATCATATGGATTCATTTTCACTGGAAGGTCTTTGAATCCTTCTTTATATCTCTCATAAATTGCTTTCTTCTGTGCGATATGTTCTTCCAGATATGGGAACTGTCCTCTGACCACTCCTGCAATCACGTTACTCATCCGGTAGTTGTATCCCAGTTCCTCATGCTGGTACCACGGTGCATTCTCTCTGGACTGAGTAGACCATTTCCGTACTTTCTTTGCTGCTTCTTCGTCATCTGTCAGAAGCATTCCTCCGGATGATCCTGTGATAATCTTGTTTCCGTTAAAGGAAATGCAGTTATAGGTTCCAAAGGTTCCTGTCTGGACACCTTTATAAGTTGCTCCGAGAGATTCTGCTGCATCTTCAATGATGACCGCGCCATGTCGGTCACAGATTTCCCGGATTTCATCAATTTTTCCCGGTGTACCATAAAGATGTGCTACAACAACAACTTTTACTTCCGGATAGAGTTCAAATGCTTTTTCCAAAGCCACCGGATCCATGTTCCAGGTGTCATACTCGGTATCAATGAATACCGGAATGCCGCCTTCATAAACAACCGGATTCACCGTGGCATCAAATGTCATGTCTGAGCAGAACACCTTGTCTCCCGGCTTTACCCCTGCCAGCTTCACCGCCATATGAAGTGCTGCTGTTCCGGCTGATAATGCCACCGCATGCTTACAGCCGATTTTTTCGCAGGCAAGCCGTTCTGTCTCATTAATATTTTCCCCAACGGTTGACATCCAGTTGGTTTCATATGCTTCTTTTACATACTCCAGTTCCGGGCCGTGCATGGTCGGACTGGAAAGCCATACCTTTGATGAAAATTGTTCCATCTTCTTACTCATCTTCCCTCACTCCTCTTTTTTTCCACTAAAAAAAGCCCGGAAGTTTTTCCAGACTGTTTTTCCTTTTATGTTTCAATTTTTTCTATGATTTCCAGGCCTGCCTGGGTCTCCAGGATTCTCCCGAACATCGGGATCTCAAGGCTTGCTTTTCGCTTATGCCGGTCGATTTTGCGGATCATGGCTTCGCGTCCTTTCAATGGGCCGTCGGTGATCCGGATCCGACCGTTTTCAATAATCCCGGTTGACATCTCAACAACCTGTTTTTCTTTTCCAAATTCGGTCAGGAAGTCTACTTCCTCCTGTTTTAGCGGAATGATTTCCCTTCCTGTCCCGATCAGCTTTGTAAGGCCGATCACTTTTTTCAGGCCAAGATACAGTTGTTCCATTTCGTCTGTAATCATGAAAACGTATCCTGGAAACAGAATTTTCTGCTCCAGATGCCATTCTCCTTTGTACTTCTTCATTGATTCATAGTAAGGGATAAAGCAGCGCTTTAAAATCCCGTGATCGATCGTTTTTTCACATTGTGTGATGATCTCTTCCTCGGTACCTGTGCGTACCTGTACTACATACCACATAGAAGTCCTCTTTCTTCAAATGAGGCCTTGTCGTATTTCATTTCATTAAATTGTGAGGGAAGTCGCTTTTTTGAAATATTCTGCATGAAAAAAGCATACTCTTTTCACTTCCAAATCATGAAAGTAAAAAGGGTATGCTTCGCCATTTCACCCGAACGCTTTTCCGGGTGAATCACGATATTCCATAATGACCACTTTCCCATTCAAACGCGACAAAGCGACGATTTGATTTGGTTAAGATATTTTCAAGTCCAAAACGACTTTGTTATTTTTCTTTTTTCTTATACTGATAAGTAGGTACGATTCTGGATACCCGTTCTTTGACATCCGATACTTCCTTGTAGCATGCATCTTTCAGTTCTGCAAGCTCCATCAGGAATTTGTCATCATCCATATCGATCGGTTCTCCAATGAAAATCAGATTGTTATCTGTTTTGTGCAGACCTTCCTCTGCCATTAAAAGCTCTTCGTAAAGCTTTTCGCCAGGTCGGAGGCCTGTAAATTTAATTTCGATATCCACTCCCGGTTTCAGTCCGGAAAGTTTAATCAGGTTGGTGGCAAGGTCGAGGATCTTGACCGGTTCTCCCATATCGAGAACGAAGATCTCGCCGCCTTCTGCGTAGGAACCTGCAGTCAGCACAAGGGATACTGCCTCCGGAATCGTCATGAAGTACCGGATGATATCCGGATGTGTGACGGTAACCGGTCCGCCCTCTGCGATCTGCTTTTTAAACAGCGGAATTACGCTTCCGTTGCTTCCCAGTACGTTTCCGAAACGTACTGCCGCAAAGGTGGTTCCTTTGGAATGGCGTGACATCATCTGAATGACCATCTCGCACATTCTCTTGCTGGCACCCATGATATTGGTCGGATTGACCGCCTTGTCCGTCGAAATCAGGACAAATCTTTCTACACCGTACTCGTTGGCGAGTTTTGCAGTATTGTAGGTTCCGAATACATTATTTTTGATTGCCTCATTCGGGCTTGTCTCCATCAGCGGTACATGTTTGTGTGCTGCCGCATGGAAAACGAGCTGTGGATGATACGTGGAGAATACCTTTTCCAGACATCCGGTATCCCGCACAGATCCGATCAATGCGACCAGATTTAATGACGGATATTTTCTTCTCAGCTCCTGTTCAATATCATAGGCATTATTTTCGTAAATGTCAAATATAATCAGCTGTTTTGCACCGTATGCCGCAATCTGCCGGCAGAGCTCGCTTCCGATGGAACCGCCGCCTCCTGTGACAAGTACGACTTTGTCTTTTACATATCCGGAAATCTCTGCAAGGTCCATCCGGATGCTTTCCCGTCCGAGAAGCTCTTCGATCTCTACCGGACGGATCGAACTTACTTTTACTTCGCCGTTAACCAGCTGATAGACAGCCGGAACGATCTGCATTTCACATCCCGTCTCCTTGCAGATCTCGAGAATATTTTTCTTTTCAGAAGCCGAAATCGCAGGAATTGCAAAGATAATTTTCTGAATCTGATATTTCTTTACCATCTCAGGAATATCTTCTCTTGTTCCGACAATCGGAATTCCGTCGATATAACGGTTCTTTTTGTTTTTGTTATCGTCAATAATACAGCGGATTCTTGTGTGCATCTTGTCTCCGCTTTTATTAAATTCACTGATGATTGCCCTGCCGGCCTCTCCGGCACCGATGATCATCGTATTTTTCACATCTCTGGATTCTACAGCCGCTGCTGAAGTCCTTGTGACAAACATCCGGTAAATCCGGTAAGAGAAACGGATACCTGTAATCAGAAAATACTGAAGAATTCCCCCCATTACATAATACGAAATCGGCATTCTCTGAAAAATCACGGTAGTCCCCACAATATGAAGTGCCATGGAAATCGCGCATACAATTGTGGTTCTCGACAGTTCGTCAAAACTTGCAAACCGCCACATGCTCCGGTACAGTTTAAATGCAAACATCAGAATCAGTGTACATACGGTATGAATCGGAATATACCTGATCCAGGTAAAAAGATATTCCGGCGGAATGTCCGAGAAGCGGAAGTCAAATCTCAGCCATAATGCCAGTCCGTAAGACACATTCATTACAATTACATCATAGATAAACAGTAAGATTGAGATACGTACCCAATGATACAGAAACAGCTTATCTGCCATCCATTTTCTCATAACACTTTACTCCTCATTCTTTTATTTTCACAGCCCTCTACTGTGTAATTTTTTCCCCACCTAAAATCCGGTTGATCTTGCTTGAAATGCTGTTTACAGAAACCTCATTCGGATTCATGACATACAGCATCTGGCTTCCGGATGAATAACAAGTATTGCTGTCTCCTGTTCCGATCGCATTGTCGGTCAGGATACTCCAGCTGCCGCCTGAATTGAGCTGCATCTGGATCAGTTTTGAGAGCTGGTCCATAGATACATTCGTTTCTACACAGTCGTCAAGCTCTTTTACAATATCCATAGCTTTCGTAAGCATGGATGGTGTCAGCATCTTGTTGATAATTGCTGTGATCACGGCTTCCTGATTCTTTCCCCTCTGGTTATCACCGGTAGCAAAACTGTGACGCTCCCTTGAAAAGGCAAGTGCCTGTTTCCCGTTTAAATGGTTCACACCCTGCTGGAAAGAATATCCTCCCGCTTCAAAAGCATACTCGGAATTGACGTCGACTCCGCCAAGTGTATCGACAATTTCAATCAGTGAGGTAAAGTTCACTCTCGCGTAGTAATTGATGTCGGTATTATAAAGCTGTTCCAGTGTTGCCATGGAAACATCCACTCCATAAATTCCGGCATGAGTCAGTTTGTCCCGCTGGTTTCCGGAAACTCCCGGAAGTGTCACGTAGTAGTCACGCGGCGTTGTTGTCAGAAGCACCTGGCGTGTTTCCGGATTCACTGTTGCGATGATATTCACATCGCTTCGGCTGTTTGTGGAAATCGGACCGTATACGTCGATTCCGCTGATATAGACATTGAACGGTTCTGTCACGCTCTGGTCTACCTTTTCCAGTTTTGTATCAATTCCATACTGATACAGAATACGAACCTGATCTTCATATCCTTCAATCTCGTCTGTAATCAGGCTGTTGAATGCCTCATTATAGATAGCCGCCTCAATTCTGCCATCCAGAAGGGCCTGTGCTTCCTCCTGAACAGTATTGAACTCCGACACATTCGGCTCCTGTCCGATCAGTGTGGAAAGCTTGGTAATCATCTTTTCGTTGTTTGTCTGATCAGCGGCCGTCTGAACTCCGAAAATATAATTCTGCGCATCTAGAATCGACTCCGCGCTGTCTTCCTTTTTGACCACAACGATCATATTGTCGGTTTTATACTCAGCTCCTCCGATATTACTGATTGCCTGATGCATATTCATAAAGTAATAGGTTCCGAAAGCAAGTGCGGCACTGATCAGAATACTCAGTACAATCCCCACAATATGAATTTTGTTCCTGATATACTGCATTCCAAATGTGAGGGCGAACAACAGCAGAAGCACAACAGCTCCTGCTGCCAGATACTTCATCGGAATCATTCCACTGTTAAATAAGATACCGACAAAAATCACAGAAATCAGAAGCTGAATTACTGCAATCACTTTTCCGAGAGTATTTCTCCCTTTTTTCTCGTCGTAATGCCGGGAACCGCGGCGGCCCTGATGTCTCCTGCGTTCCCTCTGCTCTCTTCTCTGCGGCATTTTTATCACTCCTTTTACCTACTGTACAGTCAATGTAAACTCTTCAATATTTGATGTATTATTGTTCGTATCCATCACATAGTAGCGAATTGTATATGTACCCGGAACGGATGTATTGTACTCTCCGTCCGCGTGAATTCTTCTGGATAATGTCGCCGCATCGTCCTGGTCATCCACCACCTGGTCAATCACGGAAAGGACGTCAAATGATTCTCCTGCACGGATTGATCTGGACGTCTCCGTGAGACGGATTGCCGGATTTGCCCCGTCCGGTGTCAGTTCTCCGGTATTTTCCTCCTGTGTTTCCTCAGCGGAAGCCTGTTCCTGTGCTGCCTGTTCATCCTCTGAAGTTTCCTCTGAAGTATCTTCCTCTGTCTGCGCTTCCTCTTCCTGGGACGGTTCCTCTGCTTCAGGCTGGCTGACATTTTGTTCTGCCTGCCCGGTTCCCTCATAATTGACCATCCGTGTTTCGGTTCCGACATTATTGCTCTCATCGATTACCGCATACTGTACAATTGCGCGGGTTCCATCGCTTACTACCGTAATTTTGTCAATAAAAATCTGATCCGTCACATCTCCGTCCCGGTTGTCTTCGGCAGTTACGTCAGCGAGGAGTTCTTCATAATTGTCTCCGTCTTTGTAGGTGATTTCTTTCTCTTTGTCTTCGATCGTGATGACCGGTGCTGTTTTATCCTGTGAAGCAGTGATAACGGCCGCACCGGCTACCAGCACCGCACAGCCTGCTATCAGACACAGGGTTAATAGCCTTTGTCTCATCTTAACGTTCTCCTAATCGATTAATTGTCACTTCCGTAATGTCCGTAATATTTCCCGTAATACTTACCGTAATATTTATTCTGCTTCATGGATACCTTGTTGAGAACAACTCCCAGAATATTACATCCTGTCTTGGTAAGCTGATCCTTTACGGAACGCGCGAACTTGTAGCTGATCGTATTGGCTGAAATAACAAGAATCGCCGCGTCACATGCTGCGGACACGATTGCACTGTCGATAACACTTCCAAGCGGAGGTGTGTCGATAATAATATAGTCATAAATATTTCTTGCCTCTTTTAACAGTGCGGCAAACTTTTTGCTTCCAAGGAGTTCTGCCGGATTTGGCGGAACCGGACCTGCAAAAATGACAAACAGGCCTTTTTCGTTTGTTTTGCAGAGAATTTCAGAAAGATCTCCCTGACCGGAAAGAAAATGGGTCAGACCTTTCATTTCTCCTGTCACTTTATATCTTCCGGCAAGAACAGACTTTCTAAGATCCGCGTCAATAAAAAGAACTTTTTTTCCCGCCTCTGCAAGAGAGTATGCCGTTGATAATGATACCGTACTCTTTCCTTCACTTGGAGTACAGCTTGTAATTGCAATGATCTTGTTTTCCTCTCCGGAGAATTCAATATTTGTACGAAGCTGTTTGTAGGATTCATTAATTCTGTAATCCTGCATACTCTTTAAATTTAATGATATTTCTTTCATCTTCAGACCTCCCAAACCTTACTTTTTCGCAGTTTTTTTCTGGAAATTCCGGGCCGAGAGCCCTTTTACACGTTTTTTATTCTTTGCATTTGCCCCGTCATAAACCGGAATGGACGCAAGAACATTCAGTCCAAGATATGTCTCTACATCTTCCGGCGTCTTTACTGTATCGTCCAGCATAAATACCAGAATGATAATACCGGCAGAAATCAGAATTCCGAGAATTGCGCCGATCAGCGTATTACGCATCACGCTCGGGCTGCTCGGGCTGTCCGGCAGGTTTGCTTCCTCTACCGTCTTGACAGAGTCAACATCCATGATATCCTGAATCTGAATTCCTACCGCCTGGCGTACCGCATCTGCAATATCTCTTGCCTGTTTCGGTTCGGCGTCTCTTACATTAATGGACATGACACGGGTATCTGTCGGTGTGGTAACCGTAATCTTATCCGCCAGCTCTTCTGTATCCATATCAAGATTCAGAACAGAAATAACTTCTTCCAGAACCGGACGGCTCTTTACCAGTTCCGCATAGTCTTTCGTCAGCTGTGATCCTGTCTGCAGATCATTGTATGTCACGTTTCCGGTGTCCGTTGTTCTGGTCAGCACATAGAACCGGGTTGTTGAAGTATACATTGGCGTAATAAAAAGTTTGGTTCCAACAAATGCCAGAAGTCCCAGCAGGATTCCTGACAGAATAATAATATGTGCCTTGCTCCATAACGTCATAAACAATTCGGTGAGATCTATTGTAATCTCATCATTTTCTTTCACATTCTGGTTTGTCCCTTCCATAAACACTATACCTTCCTAATTCATTCTCATTTAGTACTCGTCAATCTCTTCATTGCGAAGAACTTTCTTGGCATTTTGCCCGAAGATCTGGTCCGCATACTCTTCACCGCAGCGTTTGACAACTTCTTTGTATGCCTCCTGCATCTTCGGTGACCGCTTCTCCGGACCATGTGCATCTGTCCCTACCAGCTGGACAAGATGCGCTTTTAATACCTCCCGCAGAAACTTCTTTACGCTTCTGCCGTAACTTCCTGTAATGCTTCCCGCGTTCACCTGGAGATACGCCCCCATCTCCCTGAGATATTCTACGTTTGAGATATCTTCTCTCAGGCAGTTGTAACGCTCAATGTGCGCAATAATAACGGTGTGGCCGCTCATTTGAAGCTTTCTCACAGCATTCAGGATGTACTGGAAATCGTCTCCCGGCGAAAACTCCACCAGGATATATCTGGATTTTCTGATGCTCACTGCTTTCCCGGTCTTTAAAAGCTCCGGGACATCCTCCCCGTAATAAATCTCCATCCCAAGACAGATCTGCATCTTCGGGTGAACTTCCTTTGCAAGCTTTCGAGTCAGGAGCAACTGTTTCTTGATCAGATCGATATCATTTTTCCCTCTCTGCTTGTGATAGTGAGGGGTCGCCACCATGATCTGTATCCCCTCATCCCATGCTTTCTCCAGCATGGCCTTTGTTTCTTCCGGAGACTGGGATCCATCATCCACCCCCGGCAGAATGTGACAATGAATATCTACAAACTGGTTCATCTATCCTACTCCAATCTTTCCATACTATTGCTTTGTCAACTATTATACGTTAGCCACTCCGCAATTTTCAAGCAATAGTTACAATCCTTTCTATTTTTTTACGTCGTTATTACAATTTATTACAGTAATTCCTCCTCTCCGGTCAGTTCTCATTCCTTTTTATCTTGATTCGCGGCAGAAAGATTCTATTTTTTCTACAACTTCTTCAATCGTCATCTCTGAGCTGTCAATCAGCTCTGCGTCTTCTGCACGGCACAGCGGGGAAATCTCTCTGGTCATATCTCTTCTGTCACGTTCTTCTATATCTGCTGCGATCTGAGCATAATCGCAGGATTCCCCTTTTCCCAACAATTCATTGTACCTTCGTCCGGCTCTCGTGTCAACACTTGCCGTCAGGAATATCTTGACATCTGCATCCGGCAAAACACTTGTTCCGATATCTCTGCCGTCCATTACAACATCTTCTCTCCTTGCCAGATCCCGCTGCAGTTCCAGCAGTCTGGCGCGTACCGCCGGAACGGCCGAGCTTTTTGATGCCATATTTCCGACTGCTTCCTCCCGGAGATGGTCTGTAATATTTTTATCATTTACATAAATCTGCTGCTTTCCATTTTCGTAGGCAATGTCAATTTTCACCTCTTCACATGCTTTTGTGACCGCCTCTTCATCGTCCGGCCGGATTCCTTTTGTCAGAAAATACCAGGCAAGCCCCCGGTACATTGCCCCGGTGTCTACATAAATAAAGCCTTTTCTTTCTGCCAGAAGTTTTGCTATGGTGCTTTTCCCGGCGCCGGCCGGTCCGTCAATCGCTATCTGATAACCCATTATTTTCATCCTCCGATACTGTATTTATTCTCAGTCTGACTGTGCCTTATTCCTCAGAAGCACAGGAACCCGCCGCATTTCCGGTAGACCATGCAATCTGAAGATTGAATCCGCCTGTCACAGCATCCAGATCCAGAACCTCTCCCGCAAAATAGACATGTTTTACCAGTCTGGATTCCATCGTTGCCGGGTTGATCTCCCTGACATTGACGCCTCCCTGTGTAATAATGGCTTCATTGAAATCCCGAAGCCCGGTAATGGTCAGCTCCAGACCTTTTAGCAATGCCGCGAAAGCAAGCCTCTCTTCTCTGGTGATTTCGTGGATCTTCTTTTCCGGATGAATCCGGCTCTGCTCAACAGCCACCGGAATCATCTTGGCCGGGAGAAGCCTGGCAAGTGCGTTTTTAAACTGCTTGTTCTTATTCTCCTCGAAATCCCGCAGAAGTCTCGCATCCAGCTGTTCAAAGGAAAGCGCCGGCTTCAAATCAATCCGGAGTCTCAGCGGTCTTTCCTCCAGAATTTTTCCGACAAAAGAGCTGGCGCTTAATATCATCGGCCCGCTCACTCCATAGTGCGTAAAAAGCATTTCACCAAAATCTTCGTAAAGGACTTTCGACCCGTCCAGGATGGTAATTGCCGTATTCTTAAGAGAAAGGCCCTGAAGATCTTTTACAAAAGATTCCTTCGTCTCCATCGGCACCAGCGCCGGACGGATGCTGGTTACGGTATGTCCAAGGGTTTTTGCAAACCGGTAACCGTCTCCTGTTGACCCTGTCGTCTGGTAGGAGTTTCCTCCTGTGGCGATAATACATGTATCTGCCTGTACTTCCGTCCCGTCCGCAAGGTACAGGCAGGCAAACGCCCCGTCTTTTGTTCCGATCTGCTGTACTTTCGTGTTTAAGTGTACCTGAACTCCCTGGCGTTTCAATTCATCTCCCAGTACACGGATGACATCAGAAGAATGATCGGACTCCGGAAACACCCTGTTTCCCCGCTCTGTTTTCATCTTCAGTCCGATTTCGCTGAAAAACTCCATGGTCTCTTCGTTTGTAAATCCGTAAAAACTGCTGTAAAGGAACTTTTTATTTGTAACCACAGAATCCAGAAGCTCTTCCATATCACAGGAATTCGTCAGATTGCACCTTCCCTTTCCGGTAATATAGATCTTTTTACCCAGTTTTTCATTTTTCTCAAATAATTCTACCTGGTTTCCATTTCTTGCTGCGAAGATGGCGGCCATCATTCCTGCCGCGCCTCCTCCGATTACTACTGTTTTTCCCATTCCGTTCTCCTCTGATCATTCACTTTCTTCTGGTCCGGAAAATGAAGTGGTATTTTATCCCTGACCGGATGCAGTTCATCGCTTGAATAAACCTGATACTCATCCCAGATCTGTTCCAGTGTCCCCAGCGTGTCCACAACCTCGTCCTGCTTTTTCATGCAGAGTGCAACCACCAGCGCATTAATCACACTCAGCGGCGCCACAAGCGAATCCACAATCGAAGCCATATCGCTGCGCGCGATCAGACTGCAGGACGAATAAAGATTCATCGGTGAGTGAACGCTGTCCGTCAGTGTGATGATCTTTGCCCCCCGGTTGTTCGCAAATTCCAGAGCCTTTAACGTTCTCATGGAGTATCTCGGGAAGCTGATACCGATGATCACATCCTCCTCCGTAATCCGGATAATCTGCTCAAAAATCTCACTGGAACTGTTCGTGTCCACGCTGACCACATTATCCCGGATCAGATTCAGATAAAAGCCAAGAAAATTTGCAAGTGTGGCACAGCTTCGTATGCCCACAATGTAGATTTTCCTGGCATTTAAAATCGTATCGACCGCCGTCTCAAAGGCATTCTGATCAATATGCTCCATCGTCAGCTTAATCTTCTCTATATCCGACTGGAGCACACTCATCAGAATCTCAGACTGGCTGATCCGCCCGTAAGTAACCTCCATCCTCTGAATAAAATTCAGACGGTTGCTCACAAGCTCCTCAAGCGCTTTCTGAAACTGCGGATAGCCCTTGTACCCAAGACCGGACGCAAAACGTACAACTGTAGACTCACTGACACCGACCACATCACCCAGTCTGGCCGCAGTCATGAAAACAGCCTTCTCATAAGAAGACCGTATATAGTCCGCCAGTTTCTTCTGGCTCTTGCTCATCCCGTCATACCGCTCCTCAATTCTTTCAAGCAACTCATTTTTGCCGGTCATGACTAACTCCTCCAAAAGTCCATAATAGCTAATTAAGTATACTCCTTTTTCACCTTAATTACAAGCATTTCACAAGAGTCGACAAGAAAGAGGACAAAGATTTAAGCATTTATTAAATTTTGGGGACGTGTTCCGATGAATCGGAACACGTCCCCAATAGAAAAATCTGTATTGCTTTTTATTTAGAAGTTGTACGTTTAAACAGGATAACTTCCGTTTTTTGTGTCTGCAATTGTCTCGTCTACTTTTGTCTGCTGTGCCTGACGGTATTTGAAAAAGTCGATTGCAACCTGCGGGAAGAGGGCATAGGTCAGTACATCTTCGTCCTGCTGTTTCCACTGTTTCATCTCGTTTTCGAGTGTTTCCAGTTCATCCGGGATAAGATCTGCCGGGCGGCAGGTGATGCAGTCATCGATTTCGTCGCCGAGGCATTTTTTCTTGACGTCTTCGTTGAACGGGCAGACAGTTGCGCCGTATTTGCCTTTCAGGATATCTTTTGTTTCTTTGGTTGCCATTTTGTAGCGTTCTCCCATCAAAACGTTGAAGACAGCCTGTGTTCCTACGATCTGGGAGGACGGTGTGACAAGCGGTGGTTCTCCGAGGTCCTTTCTGACTCTTGGTACTTCTTCAAGCACTTCATAATATTTGTCCTCCGCTCCCTGTTCTTTCAACTGGGAGGTCAGGTTGGAGAGCATGCCTCCCGGTACCTGATAGAGGAGTGTTTTGATATTAACTCCCAGATTCTTCGGATTTAAGAGTCCGCTTTCCAGTGCTTCATCACGGATCGGGCGGAAGTAATCTGCGATCTCGGACAACAGCTGCTGGTCAAATCCGGTGTCGTACGGTGTGCCTTTGAATGTTTCTACCATGACTTCGGTTGCCGGCTGGGATGTTCCGAGCGCAAATGGTGACATTGCCGTATCGATCACATCTACACCTGCTTCCACTGCTTTTAAGTAGGTCATGGATGCGACTCCGGATGTATAGTGGGTATGGAGCTGGATCGGAAGGTTTGTTGCTTCTTTTAAAGCGGTTACAAGTTCGGTTGCTTTATAAGGAAGCAGAAGGCCTGCCATATCTTTGATGCAGATGGAATCCGCACCCATCTCCTCGATTTCTTTTGCTTTCTGTACCCAGTATTCCAGAGTGTAGGCGTCTCCGATTGTGTAGGAGAGGGCCACCTGTGCATGGGCTTTTTCTTTATTTGCCGCCCTGACTGCGGTCTGAAGATTCCGAAGGTCGTTCAGACAGTCGAAAATGCGGATGATATCAATTCCGTTTGCAACGGATTTCTGCACAAAGTACTCTACTACATCATCGCCGTAAGGACGGTATCCGAGGATGTTCTGTCCGCGGAACAGCATCTGCAGCTTTGTGTTTTTAAAACCGTCACGGAATTTACGGAGTCTGTCCCATGGATCTTCTTTCAGGAAACGTAAAGAAGCGTCAAAGGTTGCTCCTCCCCAGCATTCCACAGAATGATATCCGACTTTGTCAAGTTTTTCTACGATCGGCATCATCTGCTCGGTCGTCATTCTTGTTGCGATCAGGGACTGATGTGCATCACGCAGAATCGTCTCTGTTATTTTAATTGGTTTTTTCTCTGCCATTTCAATCTCCTCCTCGAACTTATTTCACTCCGAATATCGCCATAAATGTTCCTGCCACGACTGCCGTTCCGATAACGCCGGCTACGTTTGGCCCCATTGCATGCATCAGAAGGAAGTTTGTCGGATCTGCCTCAGCACCGACTTTCTGTGATACTCTGGCTGCCATCGGCACTGCAGATACTCCTGCGGACCCGATCAGCGGATTGACCTTGCCTCCGGTTACATAGCACATGACTTTACCAAGAAGAACACCCGCCGCGGTACCGAACGCGAATGCGATCAGTCCCAGGATGACGATCTTGATCGTATCCAGATTCAAAAACGCTTCCGCGCTTGTCGTTGCTCCTACGGAAGTACCAAGCAGGATGACAACGATATACATCAACGCGTTGGACGCGGTTTCTGTCAGCTGGCGTACCACTCCGGATTCACGGAAGAGGTTTCCAAGCATCAGCATTCCGACAAGCGGTGCTGTCGTCGGAAGAATCAGACAGACAACAACAGTAACGATGATCGGGAAGAGGATCGCTTCCAGCTTGGATACCGGCCGGAGCTGTTCCATCTTGACCTTACGTTCTTTTTCTGTTGTCAGAAGCTTCATGATCGGCGGCTGGATAATCGGTACCAGTGCCATGTAGGAATATGCCGCTACCGCAATCGGTCCAAGAAGTGCGGTCTGCTGAAGCTTTCCGCAGAGGAAAATCGATGTCGGTCCGTCCGCTCCGCCGATGATGGCGATTGCTGCCGCTGCTTTGTCAGAAAATCCCATTGCCATCGCTCCGAGGTATGCTGCAAAAATACCAAACTGTGCAGCTGCTCCCAAAAGGAAGCTTTTCGGGTTCGCAATCAGCGGGCGGAAGTCTGTCATTGCTCCGACGCCCATGAAAATCAGCGACGGCAGAATAGACCACTCGTCCAGTTTATAGAAATAATACAAAAGTCCACCGGTTCCATTATCCGAATCTTCAAAAGACAGCATAATGTCCGGATAGATATTTACAAGGAGCATCCCAAAAGCAATCGGGACGAGAAGAAGCGGTTCAAACCCTCTGTTGATCGCAAGATACAGAAACAAGCATGCAACTGCAATCATGATCAGGTTGCCAACCGTCAGGTTCAGAAATGCCGTCTGCTCTACAAGACGCCCTAACGTCTCAACTATATAGCTCATGTTCTAACCTCCAATTGTCAGTTGTCATTAATTTAATGTTGCAAGCAAGGTTCCCGCTTCACATGCATCTCCTACTGCAAGTTCGATACTTGCCACTGTTCCGTCTTCCGGAGCAACAACAGGGATCTCCATCTTCATCGCCTCAATGATGACAACCGGCTCTCCCCTTTTGACTTTCTGACCTACAGAAGCTTCGATTTTGAATACTTTTCCGGCCGCCCCTGCTTCCACACGGATGCTGCCTGCACCCTGCGTTTTTTTCGGAGCCGGTGCCTTTGGTGCTTTCGGTGCTGCCTTTGGTGCCGCTGCCGGCGCAGATGCCGCTCCTGCTTCATTCTTCTCTTCTACTGTAACGTCATATACGTTTCCATTTACTGTAATTGTATAACTTTTCATGATTGCTTCCTCCTATTTCCACTGACTGTTCTTTCTTCTTTTTTTAATGGAACGTACTACAAATCCGTCTGTAGAAGTCCCCTCACTTGCCGCGATTGCCGCACTGATGACTGCAACCAGCTCCAGATCATCCGTCAGATCCTCTTCCTGGACAGTCTCTTCTTCAACAGCAGCAGGTGCTGCTTCTGTCTGTTTCGGCTCTGTCTTTTTCTGCTGTGTTTTACCGATCAGGCCGAACAGGGAAATGATAAAGGAAATGAAAATCAGTACGACAAACACGGTTCCCATTCCAAGGACTGTATTCAGGCCGGCCTTCTGAAGAATTTCTCCGGTTGAATATTTGGCTGCCGCCGTAAAACTCTCCATCTCCGATTTTTCGTTAAACTCAATCGTAATCTCAGCATCTCTGTCTTCGTACTCGGCATCTGTTGTCAGCATGATGCTGTCCGAACTCTGCTCCACAGTGAAATCTCCGTGGCTGATATAATCACCACACTCTTCAACTCCAGCTTCCCACGCATCAATCATCGTGGTAAAATTGGATGCCTGCACATTAAATCCTGACTGAAGCAGTGTCAGATTCAACTGCAGTTCACTTACATCCTTAAATGCATCCAGTTCTTCCGTAGACATCTGGCTGAAACTTGAGATCAGCGCATCCGCCTGCTCGATCATTGTATCTTCATCATAATTTGCATCAGAACTGCTGCTGCATCCGGAAAGAGTAAATACGAGGGCAAGGATGACTGCAAATAAACTAATTCTTTTCTTCAACTCGTCTCACCTCTCTATACCGTTCCGTGCTTTTTGGACGGACGGTCCTCTCTTTTTGTGAACAGCATCTCCAGAGCTCCGATCACATACTTTCTTGTATCTTCCGGACGGATCACTGTATCCACATATCCTCTTGCCGCCGCAGATGCCGCGCTTTCCTGCATACTGCGGTACTGATCTTCTTTTTCCTTTCTCTCATCCGCAGACACGTCAGGATACATGATCTTTGCCGCAAGACCTGCTTCCATTGCTCCGATTTCGGCATCCGGCCATGCATAAACCATGTCAGCTCCAAGTGCCTTGCTGTTCATTACAAGGTAACCGCTTCCAATCGCTTTACCTGTCATAACATTCACCTTCGGCACCGTTGCATTCGCAAATGCGTAGACCAGTTTTGCCGCTTCTCTTGCAAGTGTTTTCTCACTGCATTTTGATGCCTTGAATCCATTGACATCTGTCAGTGTCAGAACCGGAATCTCAAATGCATCGCAGAATGTCACAAAATCGGCTGCTTTCCGGCATCCTTTTGCAGAAAGAGAGCCGTCAAACTCCTGCTGTACTTTGCCTTCTTCATCGTATACTTTGGAACGGTTCGCAACAGCTCCGACCGTCAGTCCGTTCATCCGGACAAAACCGGTCACCATTTCTTTTGCGTACCCTGCCTTTACTTCTATAAATTTCTGATCATCAGCGATCATCGATAACACGAGGGCAGCGTCATCGGCTCCATTTTCAATTCCCGCGCATAACCGGTTCAGGTCGTCGGTGCATTCTTCATAAGAATCGTTGTCCTCATTGTTTGCAGGAAGCATACAGATCAACTCCCGGATACCGGACAGGATTTCACTTTCTGTTCCAAGGAAATCTACATTACCGGCCTCCTCTGTCTGAAACGCCGCACCGGACGTGTCGCATTTTTCAATGTGATTGCCCGGGATCGCATTCGGGGAATTAACAAAAAGCTTTCCTTTTTCTTCCATGAATGTGAAATCGGAAAGTCCGGAAAGGATTGCAGCTCCACCGCCGCAGGTACCAAATACAGCAGTAATCTGCGGGATCACTCCTGAAGCGAGTGCCTGTTTCGCATAAATACTGCCAAACGCCTGCAATGCGTCTGTTCCTTCCTGAAGCCTGAGTCCTGCACAGTCAATCAGGCCGATCACCGGTGCCCCCATTTTCATCGCCATGTCATAAAGGCCTGTAATCTTCTTTGCGTGCATCTCTCCGACTGCTCCGCCGAGTACCGATGCATCCTGGCTGTACACATAGACCAGACTGCCGTCAATGACTCCATATCCGGTGATCACGCCATCTCCCGGAACCTTGCTTTCCTGCATGTTGAAATCCGTGTTCCTGGCTGTGACAGCGCCACCGATCTCAACAAAGCTGCCGGCATCCAGTAATTCTGAAATCCTGAAAACTGCCGGCGTTTTTGCTGCTTCATTACTCATAAACCTAGCCCTCCATTTGTGATATATTCCTAAAAGTTAAACCAAATTTTAGCCAATTATATTATACTTTTTCTAATATCCTTTTTCAAGAGTTTATGTGAAATTTTTGACATATTTTTTCACTCGTATATTGCGTTATCATATTAACGTATTAATGTTTTTTCAGCATATTTCAAGCTTTTTCTACACTTGGCCCAATATAATTTTTAGTTTCTTTCTTTATCTGTCTTTTTTTTATGAAAATTTAATAATTTTGGACTGTGTTACAAAAAATTCATTGTGTCGACACGGAAACTGTGCTAAAATAGCCATTACAGGGATGTCATAATGTTATAAAGGAATACCAAGGGAAATGACATCTTTTGTCTTTTTTATGGCATAAGCAGTAATACAGATTCAGGAAAACCCGGAAGCGTCATGTTTTCTTCCAAGTCAGAAAAGATGCGGTTTTCCGGTGCCGGCCGGGGCAGTTTCCCGCTTCTGTCTTACTTTCCCGAAAGGGAGCATCTTTCAGTGTGCGGCTAGTGCAGTACCGTTCTCTGTCAGATAGCGGATATTGTTCCAGATGCCTGAAATGACCGGATTTTATTTTTGCGGAATATCCAGTCTTTGACATATTTTTGTCTGTCTCCGCAGATAAAATCAGGAAAGCTCACCATCCGGAACAAGAAAAGGGAGAATTCCTCTTCCGTTTTTGCCAGATTGTCTTCTTTTCATGAAGGCAGAGACTACAAGGCAGACCATTCCCTGACTTCTGCTTCCGACAGTTGTTCATTCTGTCTTAGATGTTGTTCTTTTGCGAACTATATTCCTTTACATAGTCTTTTCCAGCCGGTATATTATGGAAATGGATTTCATAATCTGTAAAAGACACCTGGCCGAAAGGCCGCTTTTGTCTGACTGAGTCCGGCATGATCTGCTGCATCAGAAAGTGTCTGTTTCAATTAGACAGCTCATCACACTTTGGTATGTTGAGTAAGTTTTCTTTCTTAATTAATATAGGGAAGAAAATGACTTGGATGATTTACGTATGAGAAATCAAAAATTAAATTGGAGGGTTTTGACTATGGGAAACACAGCTACTAAATCCAAGAAAGGTTATCCTTTTGGTTTCTACGCTTGTGCTCTGGGATTCACATTTGAAAGATGTGCATTCTACACAGTTAAATGGCTTCTTGCTATTTGGCTGGCTACGGAAACAACAAGTTCAATGGGTGGTATGGGACTTTCTTCTGTAGAAGCAGGTCAGGTTTCCGCTTATTTCGTAGCATTTACTTACATTACTCCTATGATCGGCGGTTACCTCGCTGACTACTGGGTAAGCCCGAGACTTTGCGTAGTTCTTGGTATGATTCTTATGGGTGTCGGCTACCTTATCGGATGGCAGGCAAGCAACATGACACTTGTATGGGTAATGATTATCTTTGTATCTGTTGGTACAGGTTTATTCAAAGGTAACTTATCCGGTGTCAACAGTTTGATGTTTGATGATCAGGATGAACTGAACTCAGCATTCTCTGTACAGTACTCTTTCGTTAATATCGGTTCTTTCATCGGAACGACATTCGTAGTACTGCTTGCAGATTCTCAGGGATATCAGTTCCTGCTGCTTATCGCTGGTGCTCTTCTGCTCATCGATGCAGTTTGGTTCCTTGCTAATGGCAAATCTCTTGGTGACAAGGGTAAACAGCCATTCAAGAAAGACCAGAGATCTTTCGTTGACAAAGAGAAGAAATCCGCAGAAGAAAACAAACCGCTTACATCCGGCGACAAAAAACGTATTGTTGCTATCGTAATCGTTACACTTTTCTCTGCTATTTTCTGGATTGCATGGTATATGTCCTACAACGTAGTATACTACTACTTCGGATTCGGCGACAGCTCCGAATTCCTGAACTGGGCTGACTGGAGCCTGTTCGGATGGCAGATTCCGCAGACATCCTACTTTGACTCTCTGAACGCTCTGACATGTATCGTTCTGGGACCTGTATTCGCTGTTGTATGGGCTAAAATGGCAGCAAGACCGCAGGGCGATATGTCCATGTTCAAGAAGACAGCTATCGGTATCTTCTTAGTAGGTCTTTCCTACGTAGCTATGGTTGTAGCTAACGTAATTCGTGGCGACGGACAGTGCTCATGGTTCTGGGTAATCTTGATCGCATTATTAATGTCCGTTGGTGAAATGATTTTCTCACCACTTGGAAACTCCTTTATTTCCATGTTCGCACCGGCAAAACTGATGGGATTCCTGTTAGGATTCTGGCCAATCGCTGTATTTATCGCTACACTGATTTACCCGAACCTGTACGGTGCTCTCGATGCTGGTTCAAGAGCTGGTAACTTCAACCTGTACTACAGCATCATTGCTGCAGTTGTTATCATCTGTGGTGTTCTGCTGTACGCATTCAGCGGCAAGCTGGATAAACTGGCTGATGAAAAATAATTGAAAACCAAAGGATTTCCACATATTGATTGTGTGTGATTCCTTAGAAAACAATCTGTTTTCCACAGACCGGCATGACTTTTGTCATGCCGGTTTTGTTATATCATTTTCTATGTTTTTTGTACATTTTTTACAATTTCTTCCATATAAGATTTGAACTTAAGCACCAATAGTGATAAAATATTTATAGCTAAAATTATTTCAGATAAAAAGGAGGTTTTTCTCATGACTGTTGTAGCAGACAGAATCGCCAGACTTCGTGCACTGATGGCAGAAAAAGGAATTGACGCATATGTTGTTCCGACTGCTGATTTTCACCAAAGCGAATATGTAGGCGAGCACTTCAAAGCAAGAAAATTTATTACAGGATTCAGTGGTTCCTACGGTACTGCTGTCATCGGAAAGGACGATGCCGGACTCTGGACAGACGGAAGATATTTCTTCCAGGCTGAAAACGAAATGAAAGGAAGCGGTATCCGCCTGATGAAGATGTTTGTAGGCGATACACCTTCTGTTACAGAATGGCTTGCTTCCTATGTTCCGGAGGGAGGCACTGTCGCATTTGACGGACGTGTACTTTCCATGGGAGAAGGTCAGGAGTATGAAGAAGCACTTGCTTCCAAAGGAATTCGTATCGATTATATGGAAGATCTGATCGACTCGATCTGGGAAGATCGCCCGCCTCTTTCAGACAAACCGGCATTTTTCCTTGAAGAAAAATATTCCGGAGAAAGTACCTCTTCCAAACTGGAGCGCGTGAGAAAAGCAATGTCCGAACAGGGTGCTACCGCACATGTGATTGCATCGCTCGATGATATCTGCTGGCTGTTAAATGTCCGTGGGGATGATATCGATTTCTTCCCGCTTCTGCTCTCCTACGCCATTGTAAAAATGGACAGTGTAGAACTCTATGTGGACGACAGTAAATTAAACGAACAGATCCATGCAGAATTTGCAAAGAACAATGTAAATATTCATCCATACAATAACATTTACGAAGATATCAAAACACTTTCTGCAGATGAAGTCGCTATGATCGATCCGATGAAAATGAATTATGCGCTTTACAAAAACATTCCTTGCAAAATTGTAGAATGCGCAAACCCGACTATCCTCATGAAAGCCATGAAAAACCCGGTTGAACTTGAAAATATCAAAGAAGCTCATATCAAGGACGGTGTGGCAATCACAAAATTCATGCACTGGATCAAAACACGCTACGATAAAGAGGTTATCACAGAATTAAGTTCCGCTGCAAAACTTACATCCCTGCGCGCTGAACAGGAAGGCTACATCCGTGACAGTTTCGAACCTCTTTGCGCATTCGGCGACCACGCAGCCATGATGCATTATTCACCATCTGAAGAAAGTGATGTACAACTCAAGGAAGGCGGATTCTTCCTCAATGATACAGGCGGCGGTTACTATGAAGGATCCACAGACATCACCCGTACTTTTGTACTCGGTTCTGTCAGCGATGAAATGAAAAAATACTATACCGCTGTTGTACGTGCCATGATGAATCTTGCGAGAGCAAAATTCCTCTACGGATGTTACGGATACAATCTTGACGTCCTTGCAAGAGGACCAATCTGGGAACTGGATCTTGATTTTCAGTGCGGCACCGGCCATGGCGTAGGATACCTTGCAAATATTCACGAACCACCGACAGGCTTCCGCTGGTATGTCGTACCGAGCAAGAACGAACACCACCAGCTCGAAGAAGGCATGGTTATCACTGACGAACCGGGAATCTACGAAGACGGCAAATTCGGAATCCGTACCGAAAACGAATTCATCGTCAGAAAAGGAACCAAAAACAAATACGGACAGTTCATGTACTTTGAAACCATTACTTTCGCACCAATCGACCTCGATGGAATCGATCCGGAATACCTGTCCAAAACAGAAAGAGAATGGCTCAATAACTACCACAAACAAGTATATGAAAAAATTTCTCCACACTTAACAGACGAAGAAAAAGAATGGCTCAAAACATATACAAGAGAGATCTAATTTGAAATCGAGGGACGTGTTCCGACGCATCGGAGCACGTCCCCAATGTGTTAAAAAACCACCTCTCGATGCTATTGTCTGAATTTATCGAGTCTTCTAAGCAATTCTTTTCTCGACATAACTCTGGGATCCAGCATCGTTTCTGCAAAATCTTTTCGATTCTCAGGTAATTTTTGCAAATCCCAGAACTGTAAATCTGGATGTTCTTCCAAATAGATTTCTATCCATTTCCGAAATATCCTTTCTTTCTGTTCTTTGGTATCTTCCGGCAAATCTTCTATATAAACTTCTTCAAGTTGAGGAATCACTCTTTCTGCTGAATAAGTCATCTGTCCACTTTTAATAAACTGACGTGCGTTTTCGCGAATAAGCCCCTTTTTTTCATAAATGTATTCTTGGGCGCTGCTGTATTGATATCGGTTCATTTTTCCTGTAATCTTTGCTTTGACTGGATTTAAGTGGATATAATAGAAACACTGCCAGAGATATTCTTCACTTTCAATTGGGAAACTTTTAAATCTGTTTTGAAATACATGTCCATTTCTTTCCATCTTTCGGTTGTAATACAATGCATAAGCCGTCTGCACAGCTTTCATGTACTCAGAAATCTCTTTCAGTGGTCCGTGCAGGAGAAGGTGTAAATGATTCGACATAATACAGTACGCATAGATTTCCACCGTCTCTACTTCCTTCTCTTTTAAATACTTTGTCAACTTTTCTTTATGTCGATTTGTTTCAAAAATGCGTTCTCGATTGATTCCCCGGATGATTACATGATAAAAATCCGAAGAAGATTTTCTTCTACCATTTCTTGGCAATTCATCACTCCGTTCTGTAAATTTCAAATTAAAAATTGAAAATAAATAAGATACAATTTAGAAAAAAGAAACTAAAAGATATGATTTCAGATTTTTTTCATCGGGGACAGGTTCCGATACGCCGGAACACGTCCCCAAAAATATTATACTCTTTTTTATAGAAGTGTACCACTGTTTCTTATTCTTTTTATGTATATTTCGACGACTGCTTATGTGTATTTACAGTGCATAGGTTTTCCAGATCTGTCGGTAGGTCCAGAGCAGGTCTTTTCTGGAAATTTGGTCTCCGCTGATGATATTTTTTTGTTCAAGAACTTCTCCGTTTAGTAGAAGGGTTACTTCTCCAAGTTTTTGTTTTTTTTCTACCGGGGCCTGGATCGTATCTTGCTCCTGGATCTGGATTTCGATCGTTTCTGTCTTTTTCATCAGAATCCGTTTTTGCCTGTCTGTTGTAGATATATTCAGGAATGCATTCACAGTTCCATCATTGTATAAATTTCCCTCCTGTGGTGTTGAATCCTTCACTTCTTTTTCTTTTCCTGCCTCCAGAAGTCGTATTTCGCCATTTTGCAGTGCTTCCTCCCAATATTGGCGGTATTCGTACTGGTCGAGCCCGTACTGCACCAGTTTCTTCATATCATCCCATTTATAATATTTGTTATTCGGCCATCCGCAGGCAAGAAGTGTTACGATCAGTGTTTTGTCTCCCTGTCTTACCGCTCCCGCATAACAGTATCCTGCTTCTCCGGTAAATCCGGTTTTCCCGGTCAGTGCGCCTTCCATCATATCCAGAAATGCATTATGATTGCTGCATGTGAATTGTTTCTTCCCTGTGGTATCCTGAAATGTTTTTGTCTTTGTCTGTGTGATCCGCAAAAACGCTTCCTTTTGTGGCGATTCCATAATGCAATACCTCATAATTCTCGCCAAATCTTTCGCCGTTGTATGATGAATTCCGTCTTCGTCTTTTCCATCCAGCCCGTTTGGTGTCACAAAATTCGTGTGGTTGCACCCCAGTTTTTTTGCTTTCTGATCCATCAGACTGGTAAACTCATCCACAGTTCCTGAAATATGCTCCGCCACTGCCCACGCACTGTCATTGTGAGACTCCAGCATAATTGAGTACAGGAGATCTTCCATATAAAATTGATCGCCTTCCTTCATCCCAAGATGCACTTCCGGCTGTCTTGCTGCTTCTTTCGAAACTGTTACAATATCGTTAAGATTTCCTGTTTCCAACGCAAGAATACAGGTCATAATCTTCGTTGTACTTGCCATTGGCCGCTCTTCCCCACCGTCTTTTTCAAACAGTATCCGTCCACTTTCACCATCCATGAGAACAGCTGACTGTGCATATAATTGCAAATTATCCACCTGAGCTTCTTCTTCCGCCTGTACCTGCAACACCGGAAAACCAACACTAATATAAAGTACACCTATCATAAAAATTACTCCGGCCTTCCACTTCAACCGTCTACAACTCCTCATTTTCAACAGACCACTCCCAGATCAAACTTTCTAAGACAACTCTATGAAAATTCAGACACCTTTATTCCAAAAATGTTCTTTTACCGTAATATTCATGTAAGGTTTGCTACTCATTTTGTTCATAATTTTTTCAACGGGGACGTGTTCCGGTGCATCGGAACACGTCCCCGTTGAAACGTTGAAAAATAAAAATTTTAACATTCTTCTGCGATTTTTTTGACGAGTTTTTCGGTATCGTCCCATCCGATGCATGGATCGGTAATGGACTGTCCGTAGGTGCGGTTGTCGGTGATTTCCTGGCGGCCTTCGATGAGATAGCTTTCGATCATGACTCCTTTGATGAGTTTTTTGAGATCGGTGTTATAATTTCTGCTATGCAGGACTTCGCTGACAATACGGATCTGTTCTTTGTATTGTTTGTTTGAGTTAGAGTGGTTTGCGTCTACGATGACTGCCGGGTTTTTGAGTCTGGATGTTTTGTACATTGCGCTGAGCCGGTAAAGGTCTTCATAGTGGTAGTTTGGTATGCAGGTTCCGTATTTGTCTACGCCGCCGCGGAGAATGGCGTGTGCGAGTGGATTGCCGCTGGTGGTGACATCGAGTGTCCGGTAGATAAACTGGTGGGCGCCTTGTGCTGCTTTGATAGAGTTGAGCATAACAGAAAGATCGCCGCTGGTCGGATTTTTCATTCCTACCGGGATATCCATGCCGCTTGCCGTCAATCGGTGCTGCTGATTTTCAACAGATCTTGCTCCTACAGCCTCATAGGAGAGAATGTCATCGAGGTAGCTTCTGTTTTCCGGATAAAGCATTTCGTCGGCTCCGGTGAGTCCGCTGACTTCGATGGAATGCAGATGAAGTTTCCGGATAGCGATCAAGCCTTCCAGAAGGTTTGGCTCTTTGTCCGGTTCCGGCTGATGCAGCATGCCTTTGTATCCTTCTCCTGTTGTTCTTGGTTTGTTCGTATAGATCCTCGGGATCAGAATCAGTTTGTCTTTGACTTCTTCGTTGAGTCGGGCGAGCCGTTCTACATATTCGCAGACTGCATCTTCGTTATCTGCGGAGCATGGTCCGATGATAACAAGAAATTTATCGGAATACCCGGTGAATACATTCTGAATCTCTCCATCCCGTTCTTCTTTGATTTTTTTCATGTCCGCAGACATAGGATATTTTTGTTTCAGCTCTTCCGGCTCCGGAAGTCTGGCCTGTATCTTCATTGCCATAATCTTGTCCTCTTTCTTTTTTTCTATCTTTTGCTGTCTTCTTTAAATTTGCCTGATCTCTGTTTGCTCTGTACAGTTTCAATCAAATTGCCCGTTTGCAATTATCATACATGCAGCTTGATCTCCGCTTCATCCTCTGCCTCTTCTTTAAACTGTTCCATCTGATCCGGATCGATGCCCGGCAGATCCTCCAGTTTCTGTACGCTGAATCTTCTTAAAAATTCTTCTGTCGTTCCGAAAAGAAGCGGCCTTCCCGGCGCGTCCAGTCTTCCAACTTCACAGACGAGGTTATATTCTACCAGTTTGTTGACTGCGTGATCGGACTTGACGCCGCGGATCTTTTCAATTTCAATTTTGGTAACCGGCTGTTTATACGCAATGATGGAAAGTGTCTCCAGAAGAACATCGCTGAGCACCTGCTTTTTCGGCTGTTTTGCAATGCGGATCAAATACTCATAAGCCTCGGGTTTTGTGCACATCTGGCAGGAATCTTCCAGTTCAATAATGCTGATTCCTCTGTCCTCTTCTTCGTATCGTTTCTGCATGGATGTAACCGCCTCTTTAATCCGTTCTTCCGGCTCTTCTACCGCTTTTGCAATGCGTGAGAGTTCCACTGCTCCTCCCATGGTAAAGAGGATGGCCTCAATGATTCCTTCCAGTTTCCGTATCTCCATTGTCCTCTTCCTCCTCATCTGTGGACAGAATCAAAATGTCCCCGAATGTTTCTTCCTGACTTGCAGTGATCTTCCCGGCTTTCATCATCTCCAGTACTGCAAGAAAGGTTACGATAACCTGTACTTTCGATGACTGTTTCATCAACAGATCCCGGAACTTAAATGAACGGTGTGTCCTTGTATATTCTGAAATGTATTCCATCTTCTCCGGGAGTGTTACTTCTTCTTTTTCAATCTTGCCAAACCGGCTTCTGACCGGGTCAATCTTATCATTCTGACGGCGCATGACTTCCTGAAAAATCTCGTTTAACCGGGTCAGGGTCAGATCCCCGATCAGCTCGTCCAGATCTACCGGTGGTGTGTACTCGACCACCTCTTTCGGGAGATCCGCTTCCCGGTACATCCGCCTTTCGCCTAATACTTCCCGGTCCCGCAGTTCATACGACATATACTTGTACATCTTATACTGCAAAAGCTGTTCTACCAGCTCCTGTCTTGGATCTTCTTCCTCTCCTTCTTCGTTGACTTCTTTTGGAAGAAGCATTCTGCATTTGATATCCAGAAGAGTCGCCGCCATCACGAGAAACTCGCTCATGACATTCAGATCCTCCCGTTCCATCTGCCGGATATATTCCATGTACTGGTTGGTAATCTCTACAATCGGGATATCATAAATATCTATTTTATTTTTATCAATCAGGTGCAGGAGCAGGTCCAGCGGCCCCTCAAACACCGGAAGCTTTACCGGTATGCCCATTTGGTTCCTTCTTTCTCTACGCTTCGTCTAACCGTTTTATTATACATGATCCTGCTTCTTTTCTCAAGAGATTCCGCTCCCTTCCCGCAGTTTCCCACACGCTGCTATTTTTCCTGCCGTCCGCAGATTACAACCACTTCCGCCCGGTCAAACAAGCGGATCGGGATGCTGTGTCCTCCCAGTCCTTTGCTGACAATGATATCACTCTCGCCGCGCCTGGAATGTTCTCCCGAATATTTTGGAAATAATGTCAGCTGCGGTGAAATGATTCCGCCGATCCCGGGAAGGCGTACGACTCCGCCGTGAAGGTGTCCGCACAGGACAAGGTTCATTCCCCAGTCCGCGTAGGTTTCCGCATAAAGTGCCTGATGAGCCAGTAGAATCTTATACGGACCTCCGTCTTTGACCGGACGCATGTCAAACTGTTCCGGCATCAACTGTTCCGGACTCTCATCACAAAAGGAATCATAGTGTTTCCATGGAACCTGCTTGGCAAAAAAGGAAACCGGAATTTCGAGTCCTCCGATCTGTACATTCTGTCCTCCAAGCTTCAGGGTGCAGGCTTCATTTTCGAGCATATGAATTCCGGCGTCGACCAGCCTTTTTTTATAATTCTGATAGGCCTTTCCATATTCTTCCTCGCACTCTTTCATTTTCTGCTCATGATTTCCATTGGCACAGTAAACCGGAGCGATGGACGGAAGCTGTTCCATAAAGCATGCCGCCTTCTCCGATTTTTCACCGGTACTTCGGATCAGCATGTCCCCTCCAACAAGGATCAGATCCGGCTTCTCGTCACGTACTGCGCGGAGCAGTTTTTCATTGCCTTCTCCGTATTCCTGATTGTGAAGGTCACTTAAAAAAACAATCTTCCAGTCATCTCCTGTGCCATTGGTCCCGGAATCCACATCATAGCGTGTTACTACAAAGGTATGGTTTTCATAAAAAATTCTCAAAAGCACCAGAAGCGCAAGAAAGAAAAGACACACGATAACGGTTATCATTCTGCCTTTTCCCCCGTTTCTGCCGCTGCTTTAACTGCCTCGTACAGGTCACGGATCGTGTCAAAACAATAGTCCGGCTTCCAGATGCTTGTCCGCACCTCCTCCTCATCGGCTTCTCCGGTGTAGACAACCGCCGTCTCCATTCCGGCATTGATGCCGCAGGCGATATCGGTGTAAAGCCGGTCCCCTACAACAAGGAACTCTTCCGAAGATCCCCGGCATTGCTCTGCACACAGATCCGCAATTACCCGGTTTGGTTTACCGATAAAGTATGGCTCACGGCCGACGGTATCACGGATCATCCCGCAGATAGCACCACAGTCCGGAATGAATCCGAAAGGTGCAGGGCACCGCAGATCCGGATTGGTTCCGAGGAAATCCACTTCCTCCCGGAACAGCAGTTTACACGCTTTTTCCAGTTTTTCATACCGAAGTGTATCGTCAAACCCGGCAAGAACACAGGTCACATCCTGCTCTGCCTCTTCCGTCACCTGCACTCCGAATCCTTTCAGTTCTTCCACGAAAGAAGGTGTCCCAAGTACGAACACCTTCTTCCCCGCATAGTGTTCTTTCATATAAAGGCATGCCGCGTAGGAAGCAGTCATAAACTGCTCCTCCGAAGCTGCGATACCCCATCTTGCAAATTTGTCAACATAGTCTTTCCTGCTCTTTGTAGAATTGTTTGTGATATAGAAACTCCGGCCGCCTTTTCTTTCAATCCATTCCAGCAACTCTTTGGTTCCGTCATATAATGTCTCTCCGACAGCCAGCGTTCCATCAATATCAAATAAAAAATACTTTTTTTCTTTTAACATGCTTTTGGCTCCTTTTCCTAGACATTATATAATTTTTCTCTTCCTTTTACAACGAAAAGCTGTCCAAAACATCTTCGATTGCGTGTTTTAGCGACATGGCCGGCACATCGCCCGCCGCAACCAGCTCCACTTCTCCGATCTTCTCCCCGTTCAGCAGATACTGTACCGTTCCAGCCTTCTGTCCTTTCTTCACCGGAGCTTTTAAAGAGGCCTTTGGCACCACTTCCTTTTCTACTCCGCTTACATCCGCTCCGCTGACGTCGAGATAAGAGAAACCGCTCTTCTGCACGACCTTTACCTGATCCTCTTCTCCACGTTCCACTTTTACCGTTTTTTGCACGGACTCCCAGTCCTGATCCTCGTACTTCCGGCAGATGGAGAATCCATAATTCAGCAGTGTCTGAGCATCTGCAAACCGTGTCTTTACGTCCGGCGCCGCCATAATAACGGCAATCAGATCAATTCCGTCTTTCTGTGCGGTGGCACTCAAACAGAATTTTGCCTCTCCTGTGGATCCTGTCTTCAGCCCGGTGGCATAGGAGTACTGTCGGATGAGCTTATTCGTATTGGAAAGGCCAAACTCTTCCTCGCCCTTTTTCGTTTTATGTACGATGGTATCCATCCAGATTTTCGTATACTCGTACACATCCGGATATTTTGTAATCAGTTCCCGTGACATCAGTGCAATATCTCTGGCTGTCGTCACATGACCGTCCGTATCCAGGCCGTTGCAGTTTTTAAACACTGTATTCTCCATCCCGAGACCTTTGGCCCGTTCATTCATCTGCTGCACAAACGCCTCCTCTGTGCCGGAAATGTATTCTGCCATGGCGACACAGGCATCATTGGCACTGGATACAACGATACATTTCAGCAAGGTATCCACCGTCTGTTCTTCTCCGGCTTCCAGAAACACCTGGCTGCCTCCCATGGAAGCGGCATACTCCGAGGTGGTCACCACATCTTCTTTGTGAATTTTCCCTGCCGAAAGAGCGTCGTAAATCAAAAGAATCGTCATGACTTTGGTCACACTGGCCGGCGGTCTTCTGGTATCTGCGTCTTTTTCATACAATACTTTTCCCGTTGACGCCTCCATCAAAAGAACAGAAGGAGCCGTGACGGTCACACTTCCCGCACTTTCTCCTCCTGTCTCTTCTTCTGCCATGACGGCCATACTCCCTGAAAGGCAGAACAGGACCGACGCCATCAGCATTGCTATCCACTTTTTCACTTCTTACCTCTTCATCTGGCATTTATTACATTGTAGGATTCTGCCTGCCAAAATATGTCTGTCCCATCAAGAAAGGAGCGGAAATCGAAGCTGAATCGTAAACCAGTTTCCCTTCAGCCAGGCCCGGATCTCTCCGTGCATCCGTACAGTAAATTCCTTTGCAATGGAAAGTCCAAGGCCGGAGGAAGCGGTCCTGCTTCTTGCCTCGTCCGCCTTATAAAACCGTTCAAATACTTTTCCTACATCAATTTCGTCCGGGCTGGCCGTATAGTTGGCACACTCCACCACAGCCCAGCCATCTTTCCTGAACATGGAGAATTTCATCTTCCCCTCTCCATGATCGAGACCATTTTTGATAATATTCTGGAGCGTCCGGCGAAGCCCCGCTTCGTTTCCTTCGATCTGCAGCTGCTCCTCGGTAAGATCAATCTCCGGTTCCATGCCTCTTTCCACCCAGACATCATAATAAGAAAACGCCGTCTCGGTCAAAATCCGGTTCAGATAAAGGGGCTCCAGTTTCAGCTCATAGGTCTCATTTTTCAGTTTTGTATAGGTGAACAACTCTTCCAGCATCTCTTTCAGGCTTACAATCCGCTCCTGAATCACTTTTAGATACCGTTCCCGTTCTTTCTGCTCTTTGCTGTCTCTTAACAGCTGGAAATATCCATCAAGCGAAGTCAAAGGGGTTCGGATATCGTGGGAAAGATTCGTATAAGCATCGGAAATATCCTGCTCTTTTTTCAGATATCTCCGCCGCTGCTCTCTCTGCAGTTCCAGCATTTCATTCAGTTCATCTGTCAGTTCCCGGATGCCGAAAGCATCCATCTGCCTTGTAATCAGAAGATTGCTTTCATATTCTTTCAGAAACGCCAGCTGGCGGCAGATATCCCGTATCTGCCGCTTGTATACTGCCAGTATGATAAGAAGTACAGCCACCAGGGCCGCAAGAATTCCAATGATCCATTCCATTTATCTGATGTCCCTTCTTTGAAATACAATGGCACTGACTACAGTGAAGACTGTTCCGTAGACAATCGCCACCAGGGCTGCCTTGATCAGGAGATCCGGATCTCCGTGAAGCTGCAGTATACTGATCGATCCCGTTACCGTGTAAGAAAGAACGTCCACTGTCCTGTCAAAGACTGATTGAAGTCCTCTTCCGACCATTCCCCAGAGCAGGACCGTCATATTCATGCAGAGCATGATCGCCAGCGTCATGCTGATAATATTATTGAGAATAAGAATCGAAATTCCCATCACAATCAGAGCCAGTGCATAGTGCAGCAGCAGCTGGGTTCCGATATATCCGAGGAACTCCGATACCGGACCGATCTCCAGATATCCGTAAAATACTGCATTACAGAAAGCCTGAACTGCCAAAGTAAGCAAAAAGGTCAGTACCGTATAGAAAAATAAAATCACTGCCTTGGAAATCACCAGATCCGACCGCCTCCTGCACTGTCCTCCGATGTTTTTAATGTATCCGCTCCGAATATCTGCCGTTGCAAAGAGAACGGCAAAAATGACGATAAAAATCGCTTCCACTTTCCCCTGCATGTTGGCATAAAACATGTCATAGAGCGTTGCTTTCTGCCCCGGTTCTGTCGGCACTGTCACATACATGCCAAGATTTTCCGCCGTATCTTCTACTCCTTCCTGCATCGTCTCCCAGTTATTGGCACTTGCCTGTGGATCCTTATATTCTTCCCGCATGGATGCAGTAGTGAGAACCAGCATCACAGTAAGCAAGATCCAGAGAATGTACTGGCTTTTTGATTTCAGCATCCGGTAAAAGTCCATTTTAATGATATTCAGCATGACCGGCACCTCCTGTCAGATTCAGATAATAATTCTCCAGCTTCTCGCTGCACACCTTCAATTCCCGGATATCCGCCCCGGCACGAATCAGCTCCCTGTTTAACCATGCGCTCCGGTCCATCTTCTCAAAGACCCACACATGACCGGAATCCACGATCTGATACTGCTGAATTCCAAGCCGGTCCAGTATCGGCACAATCTGTTCCGGCACTCCCGTAGCAATCTCAATCCGCTCGCCGCAGCGCTCCATCAGTTCTTCCCGTGTAATCTCCTCGATCAGTTCCCCGTGATGGATAATGCCATAATCCGTCGCAATCTTGGAGAGTTCCTCCAGAATATGGCTGGAAATCACAATCGTCATATTTTTCTCTTTATTCAGTTTCAGGATGGTATCTCTGATCTCCACAATTCCCTGCGGGTCCAGTCCGTTAATCGGTTCGTCGAGCAGCAGCAGGTCCGGCTCGCCTACCAGAGCAAGGCCGATTCCAAGTCTCTGTTTCATCCCGAGAGAAAAGTGCTTCGTTTTTTTCTTTCCCGTGTCTGAAAGGCCTACAATTTTCAGAATCTCCTCAATGTATCCTTTTTTATGAATTCCGAAAAAACGGCATTTCAGGTCCAGATTATCATAGGCGCTTAAATTTCCGTAAATCCCCGGTGCCTCGATCAGGCACCCGATCCGGGACCGTACGTTTGCAAGTTCTTTTCCCCTCAGCCCGAATATCTCGATCTCACCGCTGCTTGACGATGCAAGTCCGGCAAGCATTTTTAAAAACGTTGTCTTCCCGGCGCCGTTTCGTCCGATCAGTCCGTATACCGCCCCTTTCCGGACATGCATGCTGATCCGGCTGACCGCCCTGTGATGCCCGTATTGCTTTGTAAGTCCCTGGGTTCTGACTATCGTCTGATTCACTTTTATTCATCTCCTTTTTTTATTTGCTTTCATCTTACACTCTCTTTCCAAATCCTTCGCAAATAAAAAGTAAAGACTTCGTAAAGATCTCATCTGGAAAGTGTATAGCCGATTCCCCATACTGTATCGATAAACGACCGGTCCGATACTGTTTTTAGTTTCTTCCTGATATTGCTGATATGCACATCAATGGCCTTCGTTTCACCCATAAACGGCTCCTCCCATGCCGCCTCAAAAATCTCTTCCTTGCTGAATACTTTTTTGGGCCAGCTAAGAAACAGTTCCAGAATCAAAAACTCCTGCCTGGTCACTCCTTCCAGACGCACCCCGTCTACGTAGATCTGGTGCTCCTCACGGTCAAGGAGAAGTCCATTGTGCTCCAGCACTTTCGTTTCTTTGGCGCCGGAACTTTTTCTGAGCTGTACCTGGACTCTTGCCAGCACTTCCCGGATCTCAAAAGGTTTGACCACATAATCATCCGCGCCGCCAAGGAGAACATCCACCTTATCGTCCATCTCATCTTTTGCAGAAAGAACAATAACCGGAATGGCCCCTTTTGCACGGATCTCTTTCAGAAGCGCCTCCCCGGACATGCCCGGCAGCATCAGATCCAGAAGGACCAGATCCGGCCGTTCCTGCGAAAGCACAAATCTCCCTTCTGTCCCGGAAAATGCCTGTACGCAGCGGTATCCTTCCTTTTCCAACGCTTCTTTCAGCATCTCATTGATATTGACATCATCTTCCACAATCAAAATCATATTCATCCTGTCTTCCTTCCTTTTGGCTCATCTTTTCCTATCGTAGCACGTCCGAAGTTTTCTGTAAACATAGAAAAAAACAGGATGCCTTCCGGCATCCTGTCTCTGCACATCTTAGTTATATTTACGTTTTCTAGCAGCCTCAGATTTCTTTTTACGTCTTACGCTTGGTTTTTCGTAATGTTCTCTCTTACGAATCTCCTGCTGGATACCAGCTTTTGCGCAGTTACGTTTGAATCTGCGTAAAGCGCTGTCTAAACTTTCGTTTTCTTTAACGATTACATTTGACATAGTCTCACACCTAACCTCCCCTCCAGTCCTGTATTGTGCATCATACGACTGTTCGGGTATTTTATTGCACTACAAGTATTATACCATATTTTCTTTATCCGTCAAGGAGTTTTTCGCATCTTTGTGCGCACTTTTGCGGGATTATGCCAGCTGTTCTTTTGCGGTTTCTCTTGCTTTTTCCAGTGCAGCATCCACGCCATCCGGATTCTTGCCGCCGGCCTGTGCCATGTTCGGGCGTCCGCCGCCGCCTCCGCCGACCAGTCCTGCGATGGCTTTGATCAGGTTTCCTGCATGGGCGCCTTTCTTCACCGCGCCGTCTGTCGCCGTCGCCATCAGGCTGACTTTTCCGTCTGTCACAGATGCGATCACGATGACTCCTTCACCGACTTTTTCCTTTAACTGATCGCCGAGATCACGCAGTCCGTTCATGTCTACGCCTTCGACTTTTGTTGCGATCACGGAAATTCCATCGATCACTTCTGCCTGATCTGTGACATCTCCCATGGCATCCTTTGCCAGTTTGCTCTTCAGGCTTTCCACTTCGCTTCTAAGCTCTTTGTTCTCTGCCTGCAGATGGCTGATCTTCTCTTCCAGATGATCCGGTGTCGTCTTCAAAGCCCTGGAAGCCTCATGAAGAATCATTTCCAGATTTGCATAGTATTCCATCAATCCTTTGGAAGTCAGTGCCTCGATACGGCGCACACCTGCTGCCACACCTGCTTCGGAAACAATCTTGAAGGATCCGATGGATGCAGTATTGTCCACGTGTGTTCCACCGCAAAATTCCTTGGAGAATTCTCCCATGCTGACAACGCGGACGATATCGCCGTACTTTTCACCAAACAAAGCCTGCGCCCCTGTCTTTTTTGCCTCTTCGATCGGAAGGTTTTCTACCTTCACCGGAAGGGCATCTGCGATAGCTTTGTTTACAATATCTTCTACCTTTTTGATTTCTTCCGGCGTCAGTGCGGAGAAATGGGTAAAGTCAAAACGAAGTCTTGCCGCATCCACGTAGGAACCAGCCTGCTCTACGTGCGTTCCAAGTACGGTACGCAGTGCTTTCTGAAGCAGATGAGTCGCACTGTGGTTTCTTGCGGAGAGTCTTCTGTTCTCCTCATCGACTTTCAGCACAACCGTCTCTCCGGTACGGATCATGCCTTTTACTGTATATCCAATATGCGCTATCTTTCCGCCCAGAAGTTTCTTCACGTCTTTTACTACGAATTCAAAGCTTCCATCTTCGGAAGTAATCACACCTTTGTCTGCATTCTGTCCACCGCTTGTTGCATAGAACGGAGTCTCTTCTACGAAAATCGTACCTTCCACGCCTTCGGTCAGCGCCTCAGTCAGTTCGTTCTCTGTCGTCAGCACCGTTACCCTGGAGCTGTGTGTCAATGTCTCATATCCAACAAAAGTCGATGTCACAGACGGGTCAATGGACTCATAAACAGTCACGTCTGCTCCCATATAGTTTGTTACGCCTCTTGCTGCACGTGCGGTCTCCCGCTGTACCTGCATGGCTTTCTGGAATCCTTCCTCATCTACGGAAATTCCCTTTTCTTCCAGGATCTCTTTTGTCAGATCCAGCGGGAATCCATATGTGTCGTAGAGCTTGAACGCATTGTCTCCGGAAAGAATCTTCTCTCCTTTTTCGTTCATCTCTGCTTCCATCTCTGCAAGGATGCCGAGACCCTGGTCGATGGTTTTATTAAACTGGTCTTCCTCTTTACTAATGACATTGAGAATGAAATCTCTCTTTTCTTCCAGTTCCGGGTACCCGTCTTTGGATCCGGCGATTACCGTCTCGCAAAGACCGGACAAGAATTTTCCTTCGATATTCAGAATTCTTCCGTGACGGCATGCGCGGCGCAGGAGACGTCGAAGCACGTAGCCTCTTCCCTCGTTGGACGGCATGATTCCGTCGGAAATCATAAATGTCACGGAACGGATATGGTCTGTGATGACACGGATGGAAATATCCGTCTTCTCATCCTCTTTGTAAGTCACGCCCGCAATCCGGCATACATGGTCACGGAGCGCTTTCATTGTATCAATATCAAAAATGGAATCCACGTCCTGTACAACACTTGCCAGACGCTCCAGTCCCATTCCGGTATCGATATTCTTCTGTTCCAGTTCGCTGTAATTGCCGTGTCCGTCGTTATCAAACTGGGTGAATACGTTGTTCCAGATTTCCATGTAACGGTCGCACTCACAGCCTACTGTACAGTCCGGTTTGCCGCAGCCGTATTTTTCGCCGCGGTCATAGTAGATCTCGGAACATGGTCCGCAAGGTCCGGAACCGTGCTCCCAGAAATTGTCTTCTTTTCCAAACTTGTAAATCCGGTCTGCCGGGATGCCCATCTCCTTGTTCCAGATATCAAAGGCTTCCTGATCATCCACGTAAACGGACGGATACAGGCGGTTTGGATCAAGTCCTACCACTTCGGTCAGGAATTCCCAGGACCAGTGGATCGCCTCTCTTTTAAAATAATCTCCGAAGGAAAAGTTCCCGAGCATCTCGAAAAAGGTACCGTGTCTTGCGGTCTTTCCTACATTTTCGATATCACCGGTACGGATACATTTCTGGCATGTAGCCATCCGTCTTCTCGGCGGAATCTCCTGTCCGGTAAAGTATGGTTTTAATGGTGCCATCCCGGAATTGATGAGCAACAAACTCTTATCGTTGTGCGGCACCAGGGAAAAACTTTTGTGAACGAGATGTTCTTTGCTCTCGAAAAAGTCCAGGAACATCTTTCTTAACTCATTGACTCCATAAGTCTGCATGACGCTGTCTGCCTCCTCATTGTATATTTCAAGCGTTCTCTCTTCTTTTGCTTATCTTATTAATCATACTGGATTGCACGGAAGGTGTCAAGATTCCTTCTCCCCGGAATGCAGGACTTTCTGCGCAAAATGGACGGACTGCATGGCGTCTTTCCCGTAAAAATCCGCTCCGATCATGTCTGCATACTCCTGATTGAGCACCGCTCCGCCCACCATAACCTGGCAGTCCGGCTTTTCTTTTCGGAGCAGCCGGATGGTTTCCTCCATATTGACCACAGTCGTTGTCATCAGAGCGCTTAATCCCACCAGGCGGATGTCCTCTTTGACCGCTGTTTCCACGATCCGCTCCGGATCCACGTCTTTTCCCAGGTCAATCACATCAAATCCGTAATTTTCCAGCAGCACTTTGACGATATTTTTCCCAATATCGTGGATGTCGCCCTTGACCGTGGCAAGAATGATTTTTCCGTTTTTCTCCTGCACAATGCCGCTTTGTTCCATCGTATCCTTGAGTACCGCAAAGGCCTCTTTCGCCGCATCCGCACTCATCAAAAGCTGCGGAAGGAACAGCGTTCCCTGCTCAAACCGTTTTCCCACCGTGTCAAGGGCCGGAATCAGATGCTGATTGATAATGGAAAGAGGCTCCTCCGTCTCTGCAAGGGCTTTTGCCAGACGGCCTGCTTCCTCTTTCAGCCCCCGCTCAATGGTGTAACGCAGATCCATCTCCCCGGTTTTCCGGTCGTTTCCAGTTCCGGAAGCACCGCCGGCACTGTCTGTCTTCCCGGATGCCGGACTGCCTGTCCGGGCCGGTCCGGCCGGTTTATAATCTGCATACGCCGCAATATACGCTTCACAGTTTTTATCAAAGTTCATCAACGCTAGATAGGAACGGTAGGCCTTCATCATCTCTTCGGATCCCGGATTGATGATGCCCGCGGTCAGGCCTTTCTGCATGGCAAGGGCATAAAAGACGGAGTTTACTGCCGGGCGGTACGGAAGCCCGAAGGAAATATTGGACACGCCAAGCACCGTGCGGACATGGTATTTCTTCCGTACCATCTCCAGTGCCTGAAGCACCGTGATGGCTCCTTCCGGCTCGGAACTGATAGTCATGGTCAGCACATCAATGACAATGTCTTTCGGCCTGATTCCGTACTTTGCAGCCTCCCGGATAATCTTTCCGGCTACTTCCACACGTCCTTCGGCGGTCTTTGGAATTCCGTTTTCATCCAGTGCAAGGCCGATCACCACACCGCCGTATTTTTTCACAAGCGGGAAGACCATGTCCATGGATTCCTGTTTTCCGCTGACGGAATTGACCATCGGCTTTCCATTATAAATCCGCATGGCACGCTCCATGGCTCTTTGATCCACCGTATCAATCTGCAGAGGCAGGCTCGTAATGCCCTGAAGCTCCTTTACAACTTCCTCCATCATGGCCGGCTCATCAATATCCGGCAGGCCCACATTGACATCCAGAATATGGGCTCCCTGCTCCTGCTGGCGGATGCCTTCCTTTAAAATATAATCAATATCATGCTCTCTTAACGCCTGTTTGAAGCGTTTCTTTCCGGTCGGATTGATCCGCTCTCCAATAATCACCGGGCAGTCGCCAAGTACCACAGCCTGTCCGTAGGAGGAAACAATCGTCTCCGTTTTTTCCGTTGGAACCTGGATCTGCATACCCCTGCATGCCTTTGTCATGGCCCGGATATGAGCCGGGGTCGTACCACAGCATCCACCAATGATGCAGGCTCCGGTCTCCACAAGCTGCTTCATCCATCCCGCAAAAATCTCCGGCGTCACATCGTAGCATGTCTTTCCGTCTCTCTGCTTTGGAAGACCCGCATTCGGCTTTACAATCACCGGAACACTGGCATGTCGGCAGATCTCCTTTAAAATCGGAAGCATCTGCTCCGGTCCCAGTCCGCAGTTGATTCCAAGAGCATCCACGCCGAGTCCTTCCAGCATGGCCACTGTCCCCGTCACATCGCCCCCGGTCAGCAGTTTTCCTCTTTCATCAAAAATCAATGTCGCAAACACCGGAATACCGGTCTGCTCTTTTGCCGCAAGAACTGCAGCCTTGACTTCGTACGTATCGCTCATGGTTTCGATGTGAATCAGATCCGCCCCTGCCTCAGCTCCATAACGGGCCGCCTGAGCAAAGGCTTCGTAAGCCTCGTCAAAGGACAAATCTCCCATTGGCTCAAGCAGCTTTCCCGTCGGCCCGATATCCAGCGCCGCGTAATGTCTGCCGTCATCCTTTCCGGCCAAAGCTCTGGCGGTCTTGACATTGTCTACCGCAGCAAAGATAATCTCCCGCAGAGAACAGTCCTCGTCATGAAATTTCAGCGCATTGGCCCCAAAAGTATTGGACAGCACTATGTCGCTCCCGGCCTCATAATACTGTCTGTGGATCTCAATAATCTCTTCCTTTCTCTTCAGATTCCATGTCTCCGGAAGCTCTCCGGGCTTTAAACCTCTCTCCTGCAAAAGTGTCCCCATTCCACCGTCTAAAAACAGGAGCTCTTTTCCAAGCCGCTCTCTCATATCTGGTCACTCCTTCTTACTTGCTGTCTCTTCTGTATGCGCAGTCTGTCTTTTCACAGACCTCGCACCCCTGCCTGTGACAGGGCGTCTGCTCCGTACTGATTCCGATCAGTGCTGTCACCGATTTGGTGGGCGTCAGCATGAAACTTTTTGTCATCGTAAGACCGATGGTCTTGTCCGCCTGCAGGATCTTCAAAAGCATCTCCTGATGGCAGATATCAAAATCTCCATATCCAGGGCTGAATCTTGGACGGAGGTATTTTCCTTCTTCTGCCATTTCCTGCGCGATCCGATCCTGACAGCTGTCACAGTACTCCTCCAGAAGCGCTGCTGCACAGGCCTGCAGGACAACTGCTTTTGCCATCTCCGTCACAGAAGCCCTGCGGATCATCTGGTCAGCTTCCGGCCCAAGAGTCGCCGCAAACACTGCTGCCTGTCTGCAGCCTTTCATGTTTTTAGAAAGGCTTCTGCTTTTGATTTCCCAATCTCCGATTTTCAAGGTCTCCCCCTCCTGAGATAATTCAAAAATGCGATAGATGAATCGCTCTCTTACCCCGGAAGAAAGCTCCTCCATGGAGCTTTCCACCAAAGCAAGTGTCTGTTCATCTATCGCATGTCTTCCATATCCCAGATAACGGACAGCCTCCCTTATCTTTCTATTCATCTACAATCTCCGATAGATTCTCCATGATCGCCTTTGCAACCTCCGGCTTGTTCATGGAATAAATGTGGATATTATTGATTCCGTTTGCAATCAGATCGATCACCTGATCCGTCGCGTATGCAACGCCTGCCTGACGCATTGCTTTCGGGTTGTCCCCGAACCGGTCTACCAATGCTTTGAACCGCTCCGGCAGATAAGTTCCGGACAGTGAACAGATCCTCTTGATCTGGCTTTTGTTTGTGACCGGCATGATGCCCGGAAGCACCGGAACCGTGATTCCTGCCTCCCGGATCTTATACAGAAAATTGTATAAAATATGATTGTCAAAAAACATCTGGGTCGTCAGGAAATCAAGCCCGCAGTCCACCTTTTCTTTCAGGTGCCGGATATCCTCCTTCTGTGTTTCACTCTCCACATGTCCTTCCGGATAGCAGGCTCCGCCAAGACAGAAATCTCCACTTTCTTTTAAAAGTTCGATCAGTCCGATGGCATGCTGAAACTTGTCCTCCGCCGGATACTCCATTCCCTCCGGAATGTCGCCCCGAAGAGCCAGCACATTTTCAATACCTTCTTCTTTTAATTTTTTGATCACTTCCCGCACTTCTGCTTTCGTAGAAGAGACGCAGGTCAGGTGAGCAAGGCTTGGCACCTTCAGATCATTCTGAATATGGGATGCGATACCCACCGTATTCTTGCTTGTGCCGCCGCCTGCACCGTAAGTAACACTGATGAAAGAAGGTCTGACAGTGGCGATCTCATCCACCGCTTTCAGGACGCTCTCATATTTGTCATCCGTCTTCGGTGGAAACACCTCAAAGGAAATATGTACTTTTCCTGATTGTAATTTTTCTCTTATTTTCATGTTGTACTCCTAAGCTGTCTATGTTTTATTCTTTACAGGCTCTCATAAAGCTCTTCGTACTGCCTTGCGGAATTCTTCCAGGAGAAGTCTTTCTTCATGCCCTGCTCTACGATCTTGTTCCAGTCACGGCGTTTGTCATAATAAATCTTCTCCGCGTACCGGATGGTTGCAAGCATCTCATGGGCATTGTAGTTTGCAAAGCTGAAACCGGTCCCTGTCTTTTCAAATTCATTGTACGGCTCTACCGTATCTTTCAATCCTCCGGTCTCTCTGACAATCGGTACGGTACCGTAGCGCAGACTCATCAGCTGGCTCAGTCCGCACGGCTCGAAGAGAGACGGCATCAAAAAGGCATCACAGGATGCATAAATCTTATGGGAAATCGGCTCAGAATAATAAATATTTGCCGATACTTTACCCTGATATTTCCATGCAAAGTGGCGGAACATATTTTCGTAACGCTCTTCTCCTGTTCCAAGAGCCACGATCTGAACCGCATCCTGACAGAGCTCATCCATCACATACGCAATCAGATCAAATCCCTTCTGGTCAGTCAGACGGGATACGATACCGATCATCATGGTTTTCTTATCCTGATTCAGTCCAAGTGCCTCCTGAAGCGCAAGTTTATTCTTTACCTTTTCCTTGCGGAAATTCGTTACATCGTAGTGGTGCTCGATCATCGGGTCCGTCGCCGGATTCCACTCATTATAATCAAGACCATTTACGATACCGGACAGACAGTTGGATCTTGCATTCATCAGACCGTCCAGGCGCTCTCCGTAGAACGGCTGCTTGATCTCTTCTGCATAGGAATTGCTGACGGTCGTCACCTTGTCCGCATAAACGATACCGCCCTTTAACAGGTTGGCATCTTTGTATGCTTCCAGCTTGTCCGGCGCGAAATAATATGCCGGAAGTCCTGTGATGTCCTTCACTGTCTTCGTATCCCAGATTCCCTGGAACTTGAGGTTGTGAATCGTCATCACCGTCTTGATGCCGCGGAAGAATTCGTTGCCGTACCGGAAATTGTCCAGATAAACCGGCACAAGTCCTGTCTGCCAGTCGTGGCAGTGAATGATATCCGGGCGGAAATCAATCAGCGGAAGGGCGCTTAATGCTGCCTTTGAGAAGAACGCAAACTTCTCAATATCCCATTTCGTATCGCCGTACGGAGTAAATCCGTTGAAATAGTATTCATTATCGATGAAATAGAAGGTAATGCCCTCATGAACAAGCTCCAGAATTCCGACATACTGCTCTCTCCAGTTTAAGTCCATATAAAAATGTATTTTATATGTCAGTTTTTCTTTCCACTCTTCTTTCATACACATGTATTTCGGAAGCATTACTCTGACATCGTACTCTTCTTTGTCAAAATATTTTGGTAAGGAACCTACAACGTCTGCCAGTCCTCCTGTTTTGATAAATGGAACCGACTCAGATGCTACAAATAATATTTTCTTCATAAGTCTTCCTCCTGAATAAAACATAAACTATGGACTTATTATACCGCATTTTCCGGCATTTGCAAAGAATTTATCGATGTTTGTATTCTAATCGGATCGTATCCGCTACCAGGGCGATAAACTCCGAATTGGTCGGTTTCCCTTTCCCGTTGCTTACTGTATAGCCAAACAGATCATCCAGAACATCAAGCTTTCCCCTGCTCCATGCCACTTCAATGGCGTGGCGGATGGCCCGCTCCACTCTGCTTGCCGTTGTCTGGTGCTTTTTAGCTACCGTCGGATAGAGGATTTTCGTAATGGCATTCAGAACATCCATATCTTCCACCGCCATGATAATCGCATCTCTCAGATAGTGATATCCTTTGATATGTGCCGGAATCCCGATCTCATGGATCATATCAGTCACCCTCGTCTCCAGAGGCTTTGCGTCTTCTTCTCTCTTTCGTACCTCCATCGCCTGCATAGGGGCTTCCATATGTCTTTTGCATCTTGTGCTTTTGATTTTCTCAATCAGTACTTCGTTCCGAAATGGCTTCATAATGTAGTAGGCCGCACCTTTGCGGAATGCATCTTCTGTAATCTTCTCCTGTCCAACCGCTGTAACAATGATAAAATCCGGCCGTTTCTGGATTGTCCTGTCTTTATTGACCATGTCCATCACACTTAACCCGTCGACTTTCGGCATGATCAGATCCAGCAATACGACATCAGGTTCTTTTGTTTTTATAATCTGATAGACGTCTTCCCCATTGTTCGCCTTGCCGACGAGGGAAAGATCTTTGTCCGATGTGATAATATTTCCCAAAAGTTCCAGCATTCGTTCATTGTCGTCTGCGATCGCTACATTTACTTGATCCATTTTCCTTTCAACCTCCGCTTTCTCCCATTCTTTCCTAAAAAACGCTACGATCACTATTATAAATTTCACATTTTGCCAAATCAAGAAATTGCTGTCGTAACAATTCGACATCTCCCTGCATTCTTTTTCCTTATCTGACATGGTTCAACATATTCCCGATGTAGATCCCGTACCCCCTGGCCGCGTTCTGGACAAAAACATGGGTTACTGCCCCCACCAGTTTCCCATCCTGAAGAATCGGACTTCCGCTCATTCCCTGCACAATTCCGCCGGTCAGGCCGAGGAGTTTTTCGTCCGTCACCTCGATTACGAATGCCTTATTTGCTTCCCTGGCATTCCAGTCGATTTTTGTAATACGAATCCGGTAGTCTTCCACCTCTCCGCTTACTGCACACCGGATCACGGCATCTCCGGTGTGAACCTCTTTTTTTGCAGCCGCCGGAACCGGCTCCTGATCCGAAAACAGTGCGTCAATCCGGTCAATGGTTCCGTAAATTCCTTCCTCGGTATTTTGGTCGATGGATCCAAGGATATTGTAATTATTGTAGACAATCACGCCTTCCATTCCTCCCGGATCCCCCGCCTTTCCTTTCTGGATATCCTGAATGCTGGTCGTGTAAAGGCGTCCGTCCCCGATTTCCAGAAGTTCGTTCGTATCCGTATCACGGATTCCATGGCCAAGCGCGCCAAAATGACTCTGACTGTCCAGAAAGGTAATCGTTCCCAGCCCCTGTTCATTGTCCTTTACCCAGATACCAAGTTTCTTTCCCTCTTCACTGTCAACCAGTTCGGTCTTCACATCCAGGTATTCTTCCTCCCTGCGCAGATGAAGGACAACTTCACTTGCTTCCTCCCGGGCCACCGCCGCCTGAAGCTCTTTTTTCGTACCAATCTCTTTTTCATCGACTCCTACAATGTAATCTCCCGGTTTTACCAGATGTCTGGCAGGCTCCTTTGCGATCCCGTCCGCATCCTCCACAGCCTCTGTCCCAAGAACCATCACACCGTCTGTCTCCAGATAAAGCCCCACCGGCATACCTCCGGGAATGACAAGATTTTCGTCAATTTCCGATGTACTGACCTCCTGTTCAAACTGTCCCTGCTTCCACTCCAGAAAACAATAGCTCCCACCCAGGAGCATAAACGCCACAAGCACGATCAGCACGCCCCTTCGATACCATTTCACCCACATAACGCCGCCTCCTAAAAAACTGAATATTCTGAAAATGATCATTGGGGACGGGTTCCTTTGCATCGGAACACGTCCCCAATTAGTATTTTCAAAACCATGTATTCTATTCTGTTTTTTTCATGTTTCCGGCAAGCTTTTTCATTTCCCGGGCTGTGGCAAGAACTGCATGCGTGATTTCGGCTCCTCCCAGAATCCTTGCGAGTTCCTGGATTTCTTCGTCTTCATTCAGAAGCCGGATTCCGGTTGTTGTTTTCTGATCATCGGTCTGTTTTTCGATCAGGTAATGTGCGTCTGCCATGGCTGCGATCTGGGCCAGGTGGGTGATGCAGAGAACCTGATGGCGTTTTCCGAGGAGTGCCATTTTCTCGGATACTTTCTGTGCGGTTCTGCCGCTGATTCCGGTATCGATTTCGTCAAAGATCAGTGTCTCAACTTCATCTTTGTCAGCCAGTACAGATTTGACGGCCAGCATGATTCTGGAGAGTTCTCCTCCGGATGCTACCATGCCGAGGGGCTTTTTCTTTTCTCCCGGATTGAGGGAAATCATGAATTCCGCCTCGTCTTTTCCGTATTCGGTGAAATCGGAAAGAGGCCGGATCTCTGTCTCAAATTCAACGTTCAGGAAATTCAGGTCGAGAATTCCCTGACGGATTTCTTCGGAAAGTCCTTTTGCATAGGATTTCCGGATCCGGGTCAGCTGCTCCGTCCAGATCTGAAGCTCTTCTCGTGCTTCTTCTTTCTGTTTTCTAAGCTGTTCCAGATATGCGTCATAGTCTGCCAGTACAGCGAGTTTTTTTTCGGTCTCTTCCGCGTATGCCAGAATGTCCTCAATGGTCTTTCCGTATTTTGTTTTGAGATGATTGATCGTATTGAGCCGGTTTTCGGTCTCATAAAACTCTTCTTCGGAGAAGCGGAATTCTTCCTGACAGTCGGAGAGTTCCCGGTTGAAATCATTCAACAGACTGTCGATCTCCAGCAGTTCTCCGTAAAGCTCTTTAATATGTTCATCATACGCCGATGCTTCCGACATGGCGTGGATGGCTCTGCTTAACAGACTGGATGCCGATACATCGGAGAGTTCCCCTGTGCACTGGTAGGCTTCCTGAATGCTGTCTGTGATTTTCTTTGCATTGAGCATCTTTTTATAGCGCTGTTCCAGTTCCTCATCCTCTCCGGTTACAAGGGATGCTTCCCGAATTTCCGCTGCCTCAAAGGAAAGGAAATCGGCCTCTTTCCTGCGCTCGGTCTCTGCTTTGTCCGCCTCTTCCAACGTCTTTACCGCCTCCCGGTATACACGGTATGCGTCCCGGACTTTTTTCTTTACCGGGTCTGCCTCTTCCTTTGCGTAGGCATCCAGAATTTCCAGATGCTTTTTCTTGTACAGCAGGGACTGGTGCTCATGCTGTCCGTGAATATCAATCAGGATCTCCGCTGCTGCTTTCAGCCGCCCGATGGGAACCATCTCTCCGTTGATCCTGCTGATACTCCTTCCGTCCATGAGTTTTCTGCTCAGAACCACAATCCCGTCCTCCGGTTCAATTTCGAGTGCTACAAGCTTTTCTTTCTGTCTCGGATCCCGGATATAAAAGACCATTTCCACCAGTCCGTAATCCGCTCCTTCGCGGAGCATGGAGGCGCTGTATTTTCCTCCGAGAGCCAGATGTACTGAACCAAGAAGAAGGGACTTTCCCGCTCCGGTCTCCCCGGTCAGGATATTCAGCCCGTCCTTCCATTCGACTTCTGCCTCTTCGATCAGCGCCAGATTTTTTACGTGCAGACTTTGTAACATGTCTCCTCCATTTTCTATGCACATCCGTCCGGCTGCAGTTACATGACCATTCCTCTGAGCCGGTCCATCACTTCCACTGTTTCTTCCCTGCTTCGGATGGCACACATGATCGTGTCATCCCCTGCAATACATCCGGCAATCTCATGCCACTGCATGGCGTCAATGGCTGCCGCAACAGCCATGGCCATTCCCGGCACGGTTTTGATAACCAGAATATTTTCTGCCATATCCATTGACGCAAAGCCATCCCGTAAAATACGGATGTACTTCTCGCTCATTTCTTTTCCATCATGCCTGAGAAGGGCATATTTCTGTCTCCCGTTCTCTGACGGCACTTTCGTCAGTTTCAGATCCCTGATATCTCTGGAGACGGTTGCCTGTGTCACCTTGAATCCCGCCTCATTTAAGCGCTCTGCCAGCTCTTCCTGTGTCTCGATATCATATTTCCGGATCAATTCCACAATCTTTGCATGTCTGTTTACTTTCATTCGGCTAATTTCCTTTCATTTTTTCCCGCAGTGTCTCCAGGAAACTGATCCTGCTTAGCCGGATCAGTTTCGTCACTTCTTTGGCTTTTCGGATACGCACCCGTTCTCCTGTTTTCAGCCTCATAATGTCGGTTCCATCAAAGGTCACGACCGCTTCTTCCTCTTCTTTGTTTCTTCTGGATCCGATCTCCACTTCAATCAGATCAGCATCCGATACGACAATGCTGCTGTTATTCAGGGAGTGTGAACAGATCGGCGTAATCAAAATCAGCGATGCCGTCGGCTCCACAATCGGACCGCCTGCCGACAGATTGTAGGCAGTAGATCCGGTCGGCGTAGAGATAATCAGGCCATCCGCCTGATAGGAAGTCAGATACTCTCCGTTCACATATAGATTCAGCCTGACAATATGAAGCGATTCACTTCTTGTTACAACTATATCGTTGAGTGCCGTATCTGTCCTCAGATCTTTAAGCGTTCCCGAAAGCATCATCCTGTTTTCCACAGAATATTCTCCCGCCAGCAGCCGGTCCAGTGCCGGAATCAGATTCTGCACCTCCGCTTCTGTCAGATATCCAAGTGTTCCCATATTCACTCCGAGAATCGGAACATCCCGTCCCAGGAGCTCTCTGGCCGCAAGAATCAATGTCCCGTCACCTCCGATGACAAGGGCGCAGTCGATTGTTTCCTGTTCCGCCTCTTCCCGGTTCAGAATGCAGCGCACACCATGACTTTCCAGATAAGACACCGCCTGCTTTGTCACTCTATGATGTTCGTCTTTTCCACTGTTTGTGATAATGTAAATCTGTTTCATCTTTCTATTTTGCCAGTGTCTCAAAGGCCTCTGTCACGACACGTTTGATCGCCTCATCTGACGGCACATCCCGATCCTCCTCCCCATTTGTTTTCTTTAAGTGGACCAGATATTCGATATTTCCCTCCGGTCCTTTGATTGGGGAGAAGGTCAGATCCTTCACCGTAAATCCGATGGAAGCTGCATAGTCCGTCACCATCCGGATCACTTCTTCATGTGTGCTTCTTTCCCGCACGACCCCTTTCTTGCCGACTTTTTCCCTGCCGGCCTCAAACTGCGGCTTGATCAGCGCCACAATCTCTCCGTCCTTCGTCAGATACTGATAAATCGGAAGAAGAACCTTGGTCAGGGAAATAAAGGATACATCGATGGAAGAAAAGTCAATCGGCTCTCCCAGATCCTCCGGCGTCACATAGCGGATATTGGTCTTTTCCATGCATACCACCCGCTCGTCCTGCCTCAGTTTCCAGGCAAGCTGTCCTCTCCCCACATCAATGGCAAATACTTTTTTTGCCCCGTTCTGAAGCATACAGTCTGTAAACCCTCCGGTGGAGGATCCCACGTCCGTGCATACTTTATCCTGCAGCTCCACGTCAAATTCTTTCATGGCTTTTTCCAGTTTCAGTCCGCCTCTGCTGACATAGGGGAGCGCATGGCCCCGCACCTCAATGGCGACATCCTCCGGAAACGTTGTCCCGGCCTTGTCCTCCCTTTGTCCGTCCACAAAAACATTGCCGGACATGATGACTGCTTTTGCCTTTTCTCTGGATTCAGCCAGATTTCGTTTTACAAGTAATACGTCCAGACGTTCTTTCATTTTTTACTGGTCTCCTTTTTTCATTGCTATCTCATGCTGCATACCCGCATAGACGGTCAGAACCTTTTTCAGAATCGATTCTTCGTCCAGCATGACCTCTTTTCTCAGCATATCCACACTGCCGTGTTCAATATAATCATCCGGAAGAGTGATGTTTAAGATCCGGACATCCAGAGCCATTCGATTGGCAAACTCCAGCACCCGTTCTCCAAAACCGCCGCTTTCTACATTTTCTTCAATTGTTACCAGAAGTCTGTGATCTTCCGCCAGCTTTGCAATCCGCTCTTCATCCAGAGGCTTTACAAATCTGGCATTGATCAGGCTTGCATTGAGACCCGCCTCTTTTAGCTTTTCCCGGACTTTTGCAGCCGTTTCAAACATATGACCGACACTGATCAGGGCAATGTCCTCCTCCTCAAAGACTGCTTCTGATTTTCCATATTCTATCGCCGGCCGGAACTCCCGGTATCCGTCATATGCCGTTCCTCTTGGATAGCGGATGGCAACCGGTCCTTTGGTAAATCCGATAGCAAACCTGATCATATCCGCAAACTCCCATTTATTCTTCGGGGACATCACTGTCATGTTCGGAATCATGGACAGATAGGACAAATCAAAAATCCCCTGATGAGTCTCGCCGTCACTTCCGACCAGTCCGCCTCTGTCCACGGCAAACACAACCGGAAGATTCTGAAGGGCCACATCGTGAATGATCTGGTCAAAGCCCCTTTGCAGGAAAGAAGAGTACACCGCAAACACCGGTTTGAGTCCACCTGCGGCAAGCCCTGCTGCAAAGGTCACTGCATGTCCTTCTGCGATTCCCACGTCAAAAAATCGTTCCTTGTATTTCCGGTGGAACGGGGCAAGGCCGGTTCCGTCTTCCATTGCAGCCGTGAGGGCCACAAGAGATGGCTCCTTTGCGCCCATCTCATACATGACTTTTGCAAACACATCAGTATAGGTGTCTTTCTCTTTCTTTTTTAAAGGTTTTCCTGTGCGGATATCAAAGGGCTCCGTACCGTGGAACCGGGACGGCTCCTCCTCAGCAGGAAGATATCCTTTTCCCTTTTTCGTCAGAACATGTAGCAGCACCGGTCCCTGGACTTTCTTCGCCTCATGAAAGGCACGGACAAGTTCTTTGATATTGTGCCCGTCCACCGGTCCCAGATAGGTGATCCCCATATCTTCAAAAAACATTCCCGGGACAAACAGCTGCTTGATACTGCTCTTTGTCTTTCTCAAATGATTCATGATCTGATCGCCGCCTGACGGAATTTTGCGAATCGCTTTTTCGAGACTTTTCTTCAGGTTCGTATAGGCATCCGCCGTCCGGATTTCATCCAGATACCAGGACATCCCGCCCACGTTCTGAGAGATCGACATCTGATTATCGTTGAGCACAATGATAAAATTTGTCTTCAGATTCGAAGCATTGTTCAGTGCCTCGAATGCCATTCCGCCTGTCAGGGCACCGTCCCCGATGACGGAGATCACATAATAGTCCTCTCCACGGATATCCCGTGCCTCCACATAGCCGAGTCCTGCGGAAATCGATGTGGAACTGTGTCCTGTATTAAATGCGTCACACTTACTTTCATTCCGTTTCGGGAATCCGCTCATTCCGCCGTATTTTCTCAGCTCGTCAAAACCTTCCCGGCGTCCTGTCAGAATCTTGTGCGTGTAGGACTGGTGTCCCACATCCCAGATCATCTTATCCTCCGGGAGATGGAAACACAGATGCATCGCGATTGTCAGTTCCACCACACCAAGGTTGGACGCAAGATGTCCGCCGGTACGGCTGATTTTCTCCACAAGAAATTCCCGGATCTCCTGCGCGAGAACCGGCAGTTCGTCTTTTGCTATGTTCTGAATATCATTTTCTTTTTGTATCCTCTCAAGTACCATAGAAATCCCTCACTATTTCTTTCTATGTATCAATTCCTTTATCAGCCATGTCAGATATGGATTCTCCACAGATAGTCCTGAAAGAAGCGTCAGCGCCTCTTGGGAAATCCGCTCCACATCTTCTTTTGCTTTCTCAAGTCCGCGCAGCGTCACATAGGTTGTCTTTTCGTTCTTTTCGTCACTGTGGACCGGTTTCCCAAGCTCATCCGTCGTGCTTGTCACATCCAGGATATCATCCTGAATCTGAAACGCAATCCCCACATTGGACGCAATGCGTTCCATCGTCCGGATTTCCGCTTCGGACGCTCCGGCAAGAATCGCTCCGATCATCATGGAGCTCTCGATCAGGGCGCCTGTTTTCAGCTCATAGATAAAGTCCAGTTTATCTTTCCCGATCCGGCTTCCCGTAGAAGCAACATCCACAACCTGGCCTCCGATCATGCCGTAGATTCCCGCTTTCCCTGCAAGCACCTGCAGTGCCTTCCCGATCATCCGGGACGCCTCCGGCTTCATATCAAAAGCTTTTGAAGCCGTCTCAAAGGCATAATTTAACAGGGCATCTCCGGCCAGAATTCCCATATCCTCTCCATAGACGATGTGAGTAGTCTTCCGCCCTCTTCGATATTCGTCATTGTCCATCGCCGGGAGATCATCGTGCACCAGAGAGTAGGTGTGAATCATCTCCTGTGCCGCAAGAAACGGCCGGATGATGTCGGAAGTACCTCCGAACATCCGGTAGGTCTCCATCATCAGCATTGGACGAAGCCGCTTTCCACCTGCCATCAGACTGTATTCCATAGCCTCCATGATTACCTTCTGAAACCCTTCCTGTTTCGGAAGATAGGAGACGATGATCTCTTCCAGCTCTTTTACTTTATTTTCTCTTTCTTTTTCCCAACTATTCAAACTCATGCTTTTCTCCATTCTCGTCCAGCATCTGCACCTGTTTCTCCACGGTGCCGATCTGCTCATCGCACTGTTTTAAAAGCTCCATCGCTTCCGCATAATACCGGAAGGAATCTTCCAGAGAGATTTCCTCCGACTGCATCTTCTCCTGGATCTCATCCAGTTTTTCAAAGATTTCGTTGATCTCCATCGTCGTTCTTCTTTATCCTTTCCACGATCGTATGAATCGTTCCGTCTGTCACATACAAAGTCAGCCGGTCTCCCTGCCGGACCTGACCGGTCGTCCTTACCGCATGGCGTGTTTCATCCTGCACAAACGCATAGCCCTGATTGAGCCGGCTCACTGGAGACAGACCGGAAAAAGTCTCGATCTGCACTGCAAGACGCTGGCGCTGCCTCTGGATTTTTATATCCATTCCTTCCCTGATCCTCATTTCGAGATCCGCAAGACGCTTCCTTTTTTCCGCAATCCGGGTGCCCGGATGCAGTCTCCGGAACACTTCGTATTCCTGGGAAAGACGCATCTTCCGGATGGCTGTCTGTCTGTTGATTTCCCGCTTCAGGCTCTGGCGTCTCGTTTCCATTTCGTCTTTCACCGCCCGGCAGTCATATACTGCCAGTTCGGCGGCCGCCGACGGCGTAGGCGCGCGTAAATCCGCCACATAGTCCGCAATCGTCGTATCTGTCTCATGTCCGACCGCGGAAATCACCGGAATCGGGCAGTCAAAAATGGCTCTTGCCACTTCTTCCTCGTTAAATGCCCACAGATCCTCCATGGATCCGCCGCCTCTTCCGACGATAATAACATCCACATCCTCTTTCTGAATCCGTTCAAGCGCCTTTACAATACTTGGCGCTGCCTCCGCTCCCTGAACAAGTGCCGGGGAGAGAATCAGTTCTATGTATGGATTCCTCCGTTTTGCGATGTGAATGATATCCCGGACGGCTGCTCCGGACGGCGCGGTCACAATGCCAATCTTTTTCGCAAAAGCCGGAATCGGCTGCTTATATTCCGGTGCAAACATGCCCATCTCTTCCAGCTCTTCTTTGAGCTCCTGAAATCTCTGCGCCAGAATCCCTGCACCGTCAAGGACAATCTCCCTGGCATACAACTGATAGGTCCCGTCCCGCTCATACACAGAAATGGAGCCAAACACAGCAACCTGCTGCCCGTCCTGCATCCGAAACGGCAGTCCTTTCCGGTTTCCCGCAAACAGAATGCAGGAAATCGATCCTGACTCATCTTTCAGAGAAAAATAAATGTGTCCTTTCGGATGGTATTTACAATTTGACACTTCGCCCCGGACATAGATGCGGCTCAGCATAAAGTCCTGGGTAAACATATTTTTGATGTATTGATTAACCTGACTGACGGTATATATATTTTTCATCATCTGTTAATCTGCCAGCTTTGCGAGAACTCCGTTGATAAAAGCCGGACCCTCGTCACTGCTGTACCGCTTCGCAAGTTCTACCGCTTCATTGATCGCCACCTTGACCGGGATGTCATCGTCCCATTTGATCTCGTAGACTGCAAGCCGCAAAATTGTCAGGTCCACTTTATTCATTCTTCCGGTCTTCCATCCGGTCGTATGTTCATTGATCAGCACGTCAATCTCCGGGATCAGTGCTTCAATTTTCCTGCTTTTTTCCTCAATATACGCCTCATCCTCTTCTCTTACTTCCCGTTCCGTCTTCAGAAGGTCCATATAGAGGTCCGCCTGCTCCGGAAGCTCTTCCGGTGTGTGGAATTCCTTTCCAAATAAAATTCTGAAAATGTGTTCTCTGATTTCTGATCTTCCCATATTACTTCCTTTCTCTGCTCTTCCCGCATGGCTTTCCTGCCTTTTACCGGCAGAACTTTTCTGTGGAATAAAAAAGGGGCATCATCCCGACACCCCTCATTATACCGTACTTTCCGCTATGCGGCAATCTATTGTGCATAAAAATGCATTTTCTCGTATATTTATTCTTTACAATGTGCGGGTTTTATGCTTCTGTGTCATCATCAACGCCTACAACACGGATATTGACATCAGCGACAGTCAGTCCTGTCATATTTTCAATTGCTGTCTTGACTTTTTCCTGTACCTTGGAAGATACTTCCATAATATTCTTTCCAAACCGTAAATTCAGTGATAAGGATACTGTCACTACGCCGTCCAGAACATCTACCTTGACTCCCTTTGAGAGATTCTTCTTTCCCAGTTTACTGATGAGATCTCTCGTGGATGTGCCAGCCATGGAAGATACGCCGTCCACTTCCATTGCCGCAAGGCCTGCAATAATCGCTACCACCTCATCAGCAATCTGTACCTGTCCGATCTCCTCTTCCTGGATCGTATAGGTATTTCTTTCTTCTTTCCCCATATCTGAAACCTCCTCATCTCGGTCTTAATGCACATTTCCTGTGTATAGAATACACAATTACTGTGTTCATTATACCAAATTCCCCGGATGCTTACAAGGCGATTTGCCATTTCATAAAAATTTTATCTTTCTCCATCTTGTCCGCTCCGGTTTTTCGTGCTATCCTTTGGCCATCGGAAAAAGCATTCTGCTTTTTCATCGTTCACGGCATTCGCCGATTTACCCAACTGTTTGACAAAAGAAACATGGCTGGCAGCTTCCTGTCTGGAAAATGTGTTTAGAAAATATATCTGGAAAATCCGTTTCCTTCGGGGTGTCTCTTTTCTGATACCGGAAAGTATGGTAGACTACAAGAAACGGAAACAGTTTTCTTATGTCAGAGGCATTGCCATCGCAGAAAGGAGACTGTTTATGCAGCAAAACAACATGACAAATCAAACCACCGCGGCCACTTCGGAAGAAGATTTTATTATGAAGCCTTACATCGACTGGTGCTTCAAAGAGCTAATGCGGAATCCGAATACAAGAAGAGGGTTCATCGCCGAATTGCTGAAGCTTTCCCCTGATCAGATCGGGAATACGACCATCCTGGAAAATGAACTTTCCAAACGGTCGGAGGAGGAAAAGAAGGGAGTACTGGATGTTCACGTTCTTCTGGAAAACGGCACTCAGCTGGACATCGAGATGCAGGTCGTCTACATGCACTACTGGGACGACCGGAGTCTGTTTTATCTGTGCAAGATGTTTTCCAGTCAACTCCACAAAGGCGAGGACTATGATCAGCTTCAAAAATGCGTGCATGTCGGCGTTTTGAATTTTACCTACTATAAAAATGATGATATCTGTTATCGCAAGGCCCGGATTTACGATGAAGAAACCGGAAGCCTGTACAGTGACAAGCTGGAAATTCAGGTTCTGGAACTCCCCAAGATTCCCAAGGAGTATCATCATCCGGACGGTATCATTGCATGGATGAAATTCTTCCGCGGCGGTAAAAAGGAGGACTTAAAGGAGATGTCAAAAGGAAATTCTTATCTTGAAGAAGCCTATGAAGATCTGATGGAAATGAGCCAGGATGAAGAAAAACGCCGTGCATATGAGGCAAGAGAACGTGCAATTCGAGATCAGCTGTCCCTGCAGCGACAGGCCGAACGTACTTTTCAGCAGTTGACAGACGCACAGGAAAAACTGGAAAAGGCAGCGCGGAAAATAGTCGAGGCGGAACGAAAAGTGGTTGAAGCAGAACAAAAGGCTGCCGTGGCTGAACAGAAAGCAGTCGAAGCAGAACAAAAGGCTGCCGTGGCAGAACAGAAAGCAGTCGAAGCAGAACAAAAGGCTGCCGTGGCTGAACAAAAAACTGCCGTGGCTGAACAAAAAACTGCCGAGGCTGAACGAAAAACGGTTGAGGCGGAACAAAAAACGATTGAGGCGGAACAAAAAACGATTGAGGCGGAACAACGGTCTGAAAAGACTCAGGGAAAGCTTTCCGAAGCTCAAAGGCTGTTGGAAACAGTTCGTGCGCAGAAAGATGCTGCGCATGAGCAGGGACGGAAGGATGCCGTGATGGAATTATATCAGGAAGGGGTCCTGAATCTAGAACAGGCAGCGTCTGCATGCGGGATGTCCCCAGACGATTTTCAAAAGCAGTTCGTTTAAACAGAAGGATCGAAAGTCAGAGATTGAAAGAGGGGCCGTTGCAGCTTAAAAAAGCTGCAACGGCCCCTGAACAATTTCATCATCAATGCTATGGTATTGACAAACCTGTATCCCTTCGTTTAAGACCGGCCAAACTCGGAAAGCTTCAGTCCTTCATTTCTCTCCAGTGTCATCCGGATGCTCCATTCGTGTACAAACAAGAGCAGTGGTCTTTCTTTCAGATCTTTGATCTTCTTCATATCGGATGTACCGGTCAGACGATCCATATCGATTTCCTCATTTTCGATCCAGCGGATATGCTCATACGGCAGCGTTTCCAGAATGATATCCACACCGTACTCATTTTTCAGACGGTATTTCAACACATCGAACTGCAGAACGCCGACTACACCGACGATAATCTCCTCCATTCCGGTGTTAAACTCCTGGAAAATCTGGATCGCACCCTCCTGGGCAATCTGATTGATCCCTTTGATGAACTGCTTTCTCTTCATCGTATCTACCTGGCGCACCCGTGCAAAGTGCTCCGGCGCAAAGGTCGGAATCCCCTCATAGGCAAATTTTTCCGGGGATGTGGTGATCGTATCTCCGATTGAGAAAATGCCCGGATCAAAAATTCCGATGATATCTCCGCCGTATGCTTTCTCGATCATTTTTCTCTCACTTGCCATCATCTGCTGCGGCTGGGAGAGACGGACTTTCTTTCCTCCCTGAATATGGAAGGCGTCCATCCCTGCGTCAAACTCTCCGGAACAGATGCGCATAAATGCGATCCGGTCCCGGTGTGCCTTATTCATATTTGCCTGAATTTTAAATACAAAAGCAGAAAAATCTTTCTCCGTCATCGGATCGATGTCGCCTTTGTCCGAATGTCTCGGAAGCGGAGACGTCGTCATTTTGAGGAAATGCTGCAGGAAGGTCTCTACTCCGAAGTTGGTAAGCGCAGATCCGAAGAAGACCGGAGAAAGCTCTCCTTTATCCACCAGATCCTGGTCAAACTCTGCACTTGCTCCGTCCAGAAGCTCGATCTCTCCTAACAGCTGCTCTTTCTGGTCCGGATCCATGTAACTGTCCACATCCGGGTCATCCAGACGGATCTTCTTTACTTCCCCTGTAGTCGTTCCCTTTTTCGTATCGAAGAACAGCTCGATCTCCTCTTCATTTCTGTCATATACCCCGCGGAATGCCTTTCCCGATCCGATCGGCCAGTTGACCGGACAGGTTGCGATGCCAAGCTCCTTTTCGATATCATCCAGAAGCTCGAAGGTATCCATCGCTTCTCGGTCCATCTTGTTAATAAAGGTAAAGATCGGGATATGACGCATGACACAGACTTTGAACAGCTTTCTTGTCTGCGCCTCCACACCTTTGGATGCGTCGATCACCATCACGGCGGAATCCGCCGCCATCAGGGTCCGGTATGTGTCCTCCGAGAAATCCTGATGTCCCGGAGTATCAAGGATATTGATGCAGTATCCCCCATAATTAAACTGCAGTACCGAAGAGGTGACCGAGATTCCTCTCTCCTTTTCGATCTCCATCCAGTCTGACACCGCATGCTTTGCAGTCGCTTTTCCTTTTACGGAACCTGCCTGATTGATGGCTCCGCCATATAATAAAAATTTTTCAGTCAATGTCGTCTTCCCGGCATCCGGGTGGGAAATAATCGCGAACGTTCTCCGCTTTTTTATTTCATCTGTAATCTTTGACATGATACTCTCCTGTATTTTCTTTTATTCTACCCGGAATCTTCCATATGATTCCACACAGGTAAATATTGTAGCACATCCATCCTGAATTTCGCAACAGGTTTTCCCGTCCAGACCGCATTTTTCGGACCTTTTGCGCGTGATGTCCGCTTTTTATTCTGCTGTTTCCGTATTCTCTGTGCCTTCCGTGTTGGTTTCCGAATCCGAAGACGTGCCCTCTGCAGCAGCGGTATTCTGGTCCGCCTTTTTATTCATCGGAGTGATGACGATATTTTCCGGCGCCACTCCGGTTTTTCTTGTGACAATATCCTCGATCTGGGCACGGTTTGCCTCCGTCATTTCCACATTTCCGACGACCACATCCGCTTCCCCTTCACTGACCGTCACAACCGTCTCGGTAAATCCTTTTGAGGCAAGCAACGTTTCTGCCGCAGACTCCTGCTCAGCCACCCTGGTCAGCTCGATCATCTGATTTACCGCCTCTTCTTTCTGTTCCTCTGTCACAGAAGCGCTGTCGATAATCCCCTGCAACGTCTCCTTGTTTTTCGCCCGTACCTGTTCTCTGGATACCTTGGCCTGGGCCACCGTATTTTTCACCTCTCCGCTTGTCAGCACAGCCTCTCCCGGTGTGCCTTCCACATCCCCGTCCGTTTCCTCGGACGCGTCCTGATCCTGGCTTTCAATATCCCCGGACCCGGTCTCGATATCTTCCTCGGAAATATCAAGCAGTTCACTGTTTGCCTGCTGGGAAACTCCGCTGTCATCTGTACTTTCAAAAAGTTTTCCTGAATAATTCAGATACCCTGCCGCCGCGATCATCAATGCCAGTGCCGCCACAATCACCTGATTTTTCTTAATCAATCGTTTCACCGTCATTCCTCCTGCTTTTCCTATTTCATCTTTACTACCTTAATCTTATGTGACTCTACGGGAAATAATGCCTCAACCGCCTCTGTAATCTGTTGTACCACAACCGGTTCATCTCCTCCCTCACAGAGCACTACCACCCCTTCCACTGCCGGAGTCAGTTCTTTTGCCACATAAGGCGTCTGTCCCCTGTCTGTCGTTTCTTCATAAACCGTTGTCTCGCTGCTTGTACTTTGGGTTTCATCTTTGGATGTCTCCTTGTCTTTTTCCACTATCTTTTCTGAAGAGGAAGAAAGAGTAATCATCACCTTCACCTTCCCTGCCCCTTCCATCTGCGCCAGAATCTTTTCCAGCTTAGCCTCAGCCATGGAAGCGTAATCCTCTTCATTCACGGTGTCGGTTTCAGCCTTTTTTGTCTTCCTGTTTTCAGGTTCAGAAACAGGAAGTGCTATCACCAGAAGCAAAAGCCCGGCAAGCAGCAGAAGCAGCCACTTATTTTTCATCGGCATTTTCCCGCCCTTCAGAAGATTCTGAAGCCATGTCCTGCTGCCATTCAAAATATCCCTCCTCCGCAGACTCGAATTGTTCCCTCGCCCGTTCCATTTCCTTTACGTTCTGGCGGTATTCCATACTATGATACAGGTTTTCAAATTCTCCCTCCAGCTGGAATACCCCAAGCACCGGCCTTGCCAGAAGCAGAATCAATACCAGCCCCGTAAAAAAGCGGATATACTTTTTGTAATCGGAATCCGGAATGATCTGCATCAGCATTGTCATCAAGATCAGATAAAAAACAAGATTCTTTATCCAGTCATATATATATGTAAACATGTCTCCTCCTATGACCGAACGGCCGCCACAATCACGATGGTAATCAAAAACAGCACTGCACTGGTATAGACGGTTTTTAACAGAAGCACCGCTCCGTCTCCTGCACCTGCAATGCATCCGACCACCCGTTTATCCGAAACAGGCTCCAGGAGCGCCGCGGTCAATTTATATAGAAGCGCCATCACCGCAATCTGAATAACCGGAATGAGACAGATCACCACACAGATAACCGCGCCGGCCACTCCGATTCCATTCCGGATCAGCGTCAGCGCCGAAATGATAATCTCCGTCATTCCTCCAATGGTATTTCCAATTCCAGGAATGGATTCCAGCCCTTTTTGCAGTCCGCTTCGCCTGACCTGGTCAAGTACCGGACTGATGAGCCCCTGTATCAGATTCATCCCCACAATTCCTACCAGCATCGTCTTTAAGATCCAGCTGATCACCGTTTCCACCAGTTCCGCAAACCGTCCCAGAAATGGTTCCGGGGAGAGTTCATCCATCAGACGGATCATCAGATATACATGGATCAGCGGTAGAATCAGATAGCAGACCACATTCTGGACGAGAAAAATAAGGAACAGCATCAGATTATAAAACACAACAGAAGTCGCGCTCCCCGTGACCACAGCCGCGGCCATCAGGTAGACCGGACAGAGCACCTGCATAAAATCCGTCAAAAGCTGCAGCCCGGATGTAACCGCATCCATCATCATCTCAAAGGTCTGCAAAAGCAACGTAATCAAAAGCAGATACAAAATAAAAAATCCCGCATCCGCAGCCTGTCCTGCCGCAAACACATGGCTGAAGTTGGCAAAGACTGCCGCAATCAGCGCGATCACCAGGATGTGGAGCATCGCCTGTCTGTTTTCGGAAAGGACCGAAAACAAGGTGCCAAGAAGTCCTTTTCCCGCAAGCTGCAAGGCACCGGACACATCCCCTTCCATAAACGTCTCCAGAACATCGGCAAACCGGATTCTCTCATCCGGAAAGATTTCCCGCATCATCTTATCCACATCCGTGAAATCCAGATCCTCCATCATCTCCCGGGCCGCCTCCGGTGTTTCCTCCTCCCCGTTTGCTGCTTCTGCCGTCACACTCAGGCCGCCCCAAAACAGGAGAAGTCCAAGAATGACTGCCAGAACGATTCTGCTTTCCTTTCTTCTCATGATAAAAACGCCTCAATCGTCCGAAGCAGCGTCAGGAGAACCGGCATTCCAAGCGCCAGCACTGTGATCTTCCCGAAGAGCTGAATCTGGGCGGCGATGGTCTGGCAGCCGGAATCTTTGCAGATATTGGAGGCAAATTCCGCCACATAAGTAATACCAAGCATCTTCAGGAGAACTCCAAGATAAGAGCCTTCAATCTGGAGGAACGAGCCGATCTCCTTTACCGTATCCAGCACTGTGCCGAGCTTTCCAATAATCCCCGCACCAAGCAGAATTCCCGCCGCAATACTGACATAAATTCCGTATTCTGTTTTTCCTCCCTTAAACTGCAACGCAATCAGTGCCGCACATACACCGATGGCCGCTGCTTTTTGTATGGACATCTACTCCCTCCTTTGCCTCGTCATTTTATTTACAGCTACAGGGCAAACAGACGCCTCATGGTTTCAAACAGATCGTAGATATACGGCACAATCCAAATCAGGACCAGAATCAGCCCGGCAAGACTGGTCAAAAACGCCTGCTCCTCCCGCCCGCTGTGCTTTAACACCTGGCTTAAAACCGAGACCAGAATTCCCACTGCGGCAATTTTAAAGATCAGACTGACACTCATACGCACTTCCTTCCCTTCTTTTTTCTCCCAGCATTTCATCCATCGTTTTTTACAAAAACAGAATCGTAAGAAAAACCCCGCCAAGCACTCCAAGACAGTTCCCGATCCTCCGCCTGGGACCAATCTCCGCTTCCGCCTCCCGGATCCATTTTTCCCATCGCTCTCCCGAGAGTTTCAGCATCCCCGTCTGCATCTTAAGATCCAGATATCCGGTCTGGCTCCCAAGGGAAAGAAATATTTCCCACTCCTCTGCGGACAGATGCTTTTCCTTTCGATATGCCTCCAAAGTCCGGGAGGCATATTCACGGAACCACTCCGGAAACTTAAGGCTTCCCTGCTCCTCAAACACCCGGTGCGCCTGCACAAACAACGATGCATACGGCTCCTTGATTCTGGAAGAGATCTCCAGCATCACCTCCGGGAACGGCTCCCTGGTATATTCAATCTCGCCCCGGATCATCTGATACAATTCTCTCAAGAAACGCAGTTCTTCCAGATGCTGGTTCAGCGACCGCCCGTAACCGAAGCCAAGGGCCGAACAGGCAGAAACTACAAGAACCGCTCCCGCGACTTTCAACAGCACGGCTGTCCCCTCCTGTCATAAATCCCTTCGATCATGCCCGGCCTGTCCCCCTGCTTCAGTACAATGTACCGCTCAAACCGCTCCTCCTGAATCATTCTCCCAAGAACCGGCTTTTTCCTCAGCTCCTGTACCGAATTTCCATGGGCCGTCACAAGTATCCTGCACCCACAGTGCATGGCATACTCAATCGCTTCCACATCCTCCTTCGTCCCGATCTCATCCGCCGCCACCACTTTCGGCGTCATCGAACGAATCAGCATCAGCATCCCCTCCGCCTTCGGGCATGCATCCAGCACATCACTGCGAAGGCCGATATCATTCTGCGCCGCCCCAAGATAACATCCGGCAATCTCCGAACGCTCGTCCACAATTCCCACTGTACAGCCCTTCACATAAGTATTGCCGTCAGATACCTGACGGATGATATCCCGAAGCAAGGTCGTCTTTCCGCAGCCCGGAGGCGAAATAATCATCGTATGGTACAGCTCCTTCTGATTCGTAATATACGGAAACACCCGGTCCGCACACCCTTTCACCTCATGGGCCGCACGAATATGTACCGAAGACACATACCTAAGATTCTTTACCCGGTCTCTCTCCGTAATCGCCTTTCCCGCCATCCCCACACGATGACCACCCTCAATCGTCAAAAAACCCTTCCGCATCTCCTCCTCAAACGCATACGGCGAATATCTGCTCATAAAATTCACAATCTCCTTCAACTCCTCTTTTCCCGGAAAATAATCCAGACGTACCTCCCGACCGCCCACATAAACACAAACCGGCCGCCCGACCCGGATACAAATTTCCGTAACCTGATCAAAATCCAGATTTCTCTTTCCTATTACACTCTTCAACCTTTCCGGAAGAATCCGAAAAATCTCCTCCCGCTTACTCATGATTGTCCACCACCTTTTACATCACAATATATGCAGGGGGACGTGTTCTGATGCATCGGAACACGTCCCCATTGAAAAAATTATGAAGTTGTCTTTAAGTTGTTTTTACCGATCTTTTTCGACTTTTTATCTTTTTGTTATGTGGCGCATCAGATATTTCCCTGTCGCAGTCTCGGATTTTCTGTAGTTTCTGGATTTCATACTTTTGTAACTTTTAGATCGGGCAGGCGGGTTTTGTGTATACATCTATTATTGTCTAATTTTTTTCACAGGTACACGACGTAGTTAGTTTGGTGGATCTTATTGTTTGGATAGTTGTTTCTTTACTTTTGCTGTTTTTCCAGTATTTTCAAGGGGTTGTGGGATATTTTGTAGGTTGAAAGAGATGAGATGTAGACGTTTAACGGGGACGTGTTCCGATGCGTCGGAACACGTCCCCGTTAAAAAATTTCCATATTATCATTTTACCTTCAACTGGGCGTATCCGCAGAATTCCAGGAACTGATTCAATGCAGCCAGCATGGAATTTACGCTGCTTACAGCGTAACGCTCTATCAGCCATTCTTTATATGCAAGAAGTCTTGCCTTGTCCACTTCCCGGCTGTTTCCAAGAAACTTCAAAAAGCAACGCAGGTCTGTACTGTATTTGCTAATAGTCGTCTCCGCGTTTTCCCTTTCATATAGATAGGTTTTAAAATCCTTAACATCTGTTTCCTTCACCGTAAAATATACTTTCTCTGTCATGATGATTCCTCCTCACGCTTACTTTTCCCTGTTTTTATCCTTCTATAATATAAAGATGGAATAAAACAGCAAAAAGGGTCAGAAAAACGGGAAATTTTTACAATTTTTTTCTTTTTTACATCCGGGCAATAAAAAAAGAAGCACATCCGGCAGCATGCTTCTGCCCTGATATGCTTCTTTTACTCGGTTTCGATTTATACAGATACAATGCGGTTCTGTATTTTTATAAAAGTTTCTTATAGTAAGACTCTGCCGTATAAAGTGCGGCAACCGGATTGTGTCCCAGTACCCGGTCTTTGGTCACGGCTGTGGTAACCGGTGCATCCGAATGTTTGTAGAACAGGCTGTCGTGTCCTACGCAGAGGCCGACTACGACATTGAGGTCGGTCTTTTCTTTGTTCAGATATTTTGCCTGTAAGATCGGATTGCACATGTGGCAGCCGATTTCCTGACATTCTTCCGGGATGCCGATTCTGCTTTTGTCCACCGCTCCTGTTTTGCAGGCTACTCCGATGACTTCCAGACCGTGGGATCTCAGGATCTTCGCCAGTGTCCTGCTCTCCCGGATCAGTCCGACACAGGTCGCGATTCCGATCTTTTTCGCTCCGATTTTTCCGGCGAACTGAATGATCTCCTCCACTCTTGTCAGTTTCAGATATCCTTCATACTCGACCTCCGCCGCGGCAATGGCAAGCTTATGATTCTCCGGATCTTCATAGCAGGCAAGCGCCTCCTCCAACAGTTCTTCGTCCAGTGACGCAGTCAGGCAGAAATCCGGGTAGTTCCCGTCCTTTTTCTCACATGCTGTCACTGCACAGTCTACGCAGGATCTTCTGATCTTTTTTTCTTCCATTTTTTCGTTCCTCCCAGTCCTTTTTCCGTCTTCTCTTTTCCCATCATATCACACTTTTCCCACAAAAAAAAGCATCCACACCGTCTATGGCATGGATGCTTGAACTTTTCCGTTTGGATTATCTGTTTTCCGGAGCGACGTCTTTGATGCTGAAGCTGATTCTTCCCATCTTGTCTTTTCCAAGGCAGACTGCCTTGACCTTGTCTCCCAGTGTCAGAACATCTTCTACGTGGTCGATGCGCTGTTTGCAGATCTTGGAAATGTGAACCATTCCCTCTTTGCCCGGAGCAAACTCGAGGAATGCGCCGAAATCTTTGATGCTGACTACTGTTCCTTCGAGAACCTGTCCGGCTTCGAAGTCTGTTACGATGATTGTGATCAGGCGTTTTGCCTCTTCCATCATCTCTTTGTCTGTACCGCAGATGGATACGCTTCCTTCGTCGGAAATGTCGATCTTCACACCGGTTCTTTCGATGATAGCGTTGATCGTCTTTCCTCTCTGTCCTACCACATCGCCGATCTTCTGCGGGTCAATGCTCATCTGAATGATCTTCGGAGCATATTTGCCGACTTCTGCTCTCGGCTCTGCGATTGCTTTGTTCATCACTTCATCGATGATGTAAAGTCTTGCCTGTCTTGTACGGGCAATCGCTTCCTCGATGATCGGTCTTGTCAGTCCGTGGATCTTGATATCCATCTGGATTGCTGTGATACCTTTATGTGTACCTGCCACTTTGAAATCCATGTCTCCGAAGAAGTCTTCCAGACCCTGGATATCTGTCAGGACGATGTAATCGTCGTCTGTCTCTCCTGTTACAAGTCCGCAGGAGATACCTGCTACTGCGCTCTTGATCGGCACACCGGCTGCCATCAGGGACATGCTGGATGCGCAGACACTTGCCTGAGATGTGGATCCGTTGGACTCGAATGTCTCGGATACCGTACGGATTGCGTACGGGAATTCTTCCTCAGACGGAAGTACCGGCACGAGGGCACGCTCAGCCAGCGCTCCATGTCCGATCTCACGACGTCCCGGTCCTCTGGACGGCTTTGTCTCACCTACAGAGTAGGACGGGAAATTGTAGTGGTGCATATAGCGTTTTGAAGTCTCTGCTTCATCAAGTCCGTCAAGTTTCTGTGCGTCAGAAAGCGGAGCAAGTGTTGTGATGTTGCAGATCTGTGTCTGTCCTCTTGTAAACATTGCGGAACCGTGTACTCTCGGGATCAGGTCTACTTCCGCTGCAAGCGGACGGATCTGGTCGATCGCTCTTCCGTCCGGACGTTTGTGATCTTTGAGGATCATCTTGCGGACAGTCTTCTTCTGATACTGGTACAGCGCTTCTCCGATGCGTGGCAGCCACTCTTCGTTTTCAGCAAATGCCTCTTCGAGACGATCCTGAATCACGCGGATGTTCGCCTCTCTTGTCTGCTTGTCATCGGTAAATACTGCTTCTTCCATCTCCTCAGCCGGAACGAGCTTCTGGATCTCTTCCATCAGGTCTGCCGGTACTGCGAAGCTTTCATATTCATGTTTCGGCTTGCCGCACTCTGCTACGATCTGGTCGATGAATGCGATTACCGTCTGGTTTACTTCGTGTGCCGCGAAAATCGCTTTGATCATCACATCTTCCGGTACTTCGTTGGCTCCGGCTTCGATCATGATGACTTTTTCTTTTGTAGATGCAACAGTCAGCTGCATATCGGATACTGCTTTTTCTTCTGCAGTCGGGTTGAATACGAACTCACCGTTTACAAGTCCTACCTGTGTAGAAGCTGTCGGTCCGTCAAACGGAATATCGGAGATCGCAACTGCGATTGCGGATCCAATCATTGCTGTCAGTTCCGGGCTGCAGTCCTGATCTACAGAAAGGACAAGGTTTTCCAGGGTAACATCGTTTCTGTAATCCTTCGGGAAGAGCGGACGCATCGGGCGGTCGATGACACGGTCTGTCAGGATCGCATTTTCAGATGCCTTTCCTTCTCTTTTGTTGAATCCTCCCGGAATCTTTCCAACTGCATACATCTTTTCATTGTACTCTACGTTCAGCGGGAAGAAATCGATTCCTTCTCTTGGCTTCTCAGAAGCTGTTGCTGTGGAAAGTACTGTTGTTTCTCCATAGTGCATCAGTGCTGCACCGTTTGCCTGCTTTGCCACTCTGCCTACATCAACACGCAGAGGACGTCCGGCAAGTTCCATCTCAAATGTCTTGTACATAAGATCCTCCTCATTTTTCTTTTCTTTTTTTGTCGTGCGAAGAATCCCGAAACTACTGAAAAACAAGTCATATACTGGCTTGCTTTTCAGTGGTCCCGGTGTCTCTCCCCGCATACATTTCGCATGATTTTGACAAATATTGAAAACCGGAAAAATATCCCGGCAGTATAAAAGAGGACGGATAAGTGTCCGTCCTCTCTGAATAGCCTGACTATTTTCTGAGTCCTAATCTTTCAATCAAAGAACGGTATCTTTCGATATCCTTTTTCTTTAAATATGCAAGAAGACCACGTCTCTGACCTACCATCTTCAAAAGACCTCTTCTGGAATGATGATCCTTTGGATTTGCTTTGAAATGCTCTGTTAATTCATTGATTCTTGCTGTCAGGATTGCTACCTGAACTTCCGGAGATCCTGTGTCTCCTTCGCTTCTTCCATACTCAGCAATAATAGCTGCTTTCTTTTCTCTGTCGATCATGTTTTTATCCTCCTTATTTTTGAAACGCCGGATATCAGGCGGCGGTCGGAGTCTTCCGTCCACTGGATATCGGCTCACTCATACTTTTTGAGTATATCATGGCACCCTGCCGGATGTCAATTCTTTTCTTCACTTTTGTTTTTGATTTCCAGAAGCATGCGTCTGCTTTCCATTGTGAGAAGAAAGTGTCTCTTTCCTTCCCGTATATCTGTCTGAATCTGCCTTTTAAGTTCATCTATATCGTCAAACTTTTCTTCCGGTCTCAGATAATGATAAAGCTGCAGTACGACCTGCTTTCCGTCTGCTTCTTCCTTCTCCTCATAGCAGAAGAGATGAACCGAAAGAATGGTATCTTCCCCGCTTGATACAGTAGGCTTCTTTCCGATGTTGCACACACCCTGATACCATTGTCCGTCCACCTCCAGCTTACAGACGTAGGCTCCGGCAGGAGGCAGGATTTTTTCCTGACACGGGAAGATATCCATCGTCGGATATCCGATCCGGCGTCCCATGCCCTCTCCTTTCCTCACTGTACCCGCGATTGTATAAGGATAACTGAGCAGCCGGTTCACAAGATCAATATCTCCTGTTTTCATGACTTCCTTTACATAAGTACTGCTTACGATGCGTTCTCCGTAATACTCATTTGGTATCACTTCGAGACGGTATCCGTACGTTTCCTGGTACTTTGCGAGCATCCCGACGTCTCCACGCCTCTCGTGCCCGAACCGGAAGTTTTCGCCAACCACAATGTATTTTGCATGAAACAGATCCGAGAGAATTTTCTCGATAAATACTTCCGCCTCCATCTCTTTTACGGACAGAAACGGACATTCAATCAGATAATCCACTCTTCCGTCCAGACGGATGGCACGCTCTTCATTCATCATCAGTTTTTTCTGGTCAAGGTGACACATTTTTTTGAATTCGGTCATCTCGAAAAAACAAACAACACTTTTTAAATCCGGCTCCTGCTCCACATGTTCCATAATCCGCTCCACCAGTTTACGGTGTCCTCTGTGCAGACCATCAAATTTTCCCAGCGTTACGGCAGTTCCGGCTTCTTCCTGGTAATGTTCAAATCCTGTAATATATTGCATGTTCTTTCCTCTTATTCCGGACTGTAAAACATTTTTTCCACCTGATATTTCTTTTCTCTCCCGGCATAGCGGTAGAGTGCGAGGAATCTTCCGTCCGGACCGTAGACCCGGATGGTCTCCCCGTCCTTTTCCGGGATGTGGTCCTCGATCTGATCCGGCGACAGGGCATTCCCGTTGTAAACGGTCTTTTCCTTTCCCTGCTTCACCGATACTTTCGGCGCATCCGGAAACATGGCATCGATCGGAACAAGAATCTCCCCGATCCTGCCGCCATCCAGATACTCCTGAATTTCAGAAAGAGTCCGACTTTGATCCAATGTAAAGTTTCCGGATTTTGTTCTGAGCAGGTCGCCCATACATGCCCCGCATCCAAGTTTTCTGCCGATATCATGACAGAGGGTGCGGATGTAGGTTCCTTTGGAGCAGACTACTTCAAACCTGACTTCCGGAAGCCGCATCTCAAGAATCCGGATGGAACGGATTTCCACCCGGCGGGCTTTCCGTTCGATTTCCTTACCTTCTCTTGCAAGTTCATAGAGCTTTTTCCCGCCAACCTTTACCGCAGAGTACATCGGCGGGATCTGGTCATAGATCCCTACGAAAGAAAGGATGGCTTCCTGCACTTCCTCTTCGGTCAGATGGTCGGTCGCGGAAGTATCGAGAACTGTACCGGAAAGATCCTGGGTATCGGTCTCTTTTCCAAGCACCATCACGGCTTCATATGCCTTTTCTTTGTCCGTCATCATTTCGCAGAGCCTGGTTGCTTTTCCAAGGCAGACCGGAAGGACGCCTTCCGCATCCGGATCCAGCGTCCCGGTATGTCCGATCTTTTTCTGTCTTGTCATTCCCCGAAGCTTTGCCACCACATCATGGGAAGTAAAGCCCTTTTCTTTTCTTACGTTCAGAATTCCGTGGATCATGCTTCTTCCTCCAGCTGAAGGGCAACCTGTCCGACGATGTTGTTGACTGCATCATGGACGGTTCCGCGGAACGTAAGTCCTGCGGCCCGCACATGTCCGCCGCCGCCAAAGTACTGGGCAACCTTGCTGACATCCACTTTCTCTTTGGAACGGAGGCTGACTTTAAATTCTCCGCTTTCCAGTTCGTAGAGGAAAATCGCAGCCTCCACGCCGGTTGTCACTCTCAGCTGGCTGACAATGCCTTCCAGATCTTTTGCCTTCACTCCAAAGAAGTTCATGCTTTTCTTTGTAATGTAGGAAAAGATTACTTTTCCGTCCATCAGACGGATACTCTCCAGAAGCGCCTTTCCAAGCACCTGATTCTGAGCGTAGGTCTTTTCATAAAATGTTTTCTCTATGATTTTCGGTCCGTCGATTCCTTTTCTTAAAAGCTCCGCAGCTGCCTCCATGGTCGAAGGCTTTGTGCAGGAATACTGAAACACTCCGGTGTCGTGTACAATTCCCAGATACAGTGCTTCCGCAATCTCCTTTGTGATCCTCTCTTTTTCCAGCAGATCATAGATCAGCTCAGAGGTGGAGCTTGCGTCCGGAACGATCTGGTTTACATCCGCAAATGCCAGGTTGCTCACGTGGTGGTCGATGCAGACCGTCTTTTTGGCCTGTTCAAACAGTGTACCTGCAAATCCGAGTCTTTTCGTATCCCCGCAGTCCAGTGCGAAGAACACATCATATCCGGTATCTTCCGGCAGCCCGTGACGGATCTCGTCTGCCCCTGTCAGCATATGGAACGAATTCGGGATCTCTTCCAAATACACATCCGTGCTGACTTCCGGATAATACATACGTAAATACTGGTAAAGCGCCAGGCAGGAACCGGTGCAGTCCCCGTCAGGCCGTACATGCCCTGCAATGCCGGCCCGCTTTACTCCTTTCAGTATCTCATCCAGTTTCAGCATATTACTCTTCCTCTTTCTTACTGCCTTTCGTGATATCGTCGATCTTCTTTGACATTGCCACCCCGTATTCGATCGACTGATCCAGAATAAAGCGGATCTCCGGGGTGTTACGAAGGTTCAGAGAATGTGCAAGCTCTCTTCTGATATACCCTTCTGCGCTCTGAAGCCCTTTGATTGTATCTGCCTGTGCCTTTTCATCACCAAGAACACTGATATAGGCTTTACAGGTCTTCAGATCCGGTGCGACTTCCACCGCAACGACAGAGGTGAACTCTGCCACGCGGGGATCTTTGATCCCCCCGCGCAGCATATTGGACAGTTCATGCATCACTTCTGTATTGACCCTCGTGTTTTTGATACTGTTTTTTCTCATATTTTCATCCTATCTTGGTTTTTCTACCATCTTGAATGCTTCTACCTGATCGCCTTCTTTGATGTCATTGTATTTTTCAAATACGAAACCACATTCGTATCCTGCTTTTACTTCTTTGACATCATCTTTGAAACGCTTCAGTGAAGCAAGTTTTCCTTCAAATACTACAATTCCGTCGCGGATAATTCTTGCGGAGCAGTCACGTTCAAAGATACCGTCCAGAACGTAAGCACCGGCAATGGTTCCGACTCCGGAAGCCTTGAATGTCTGGCGTACTTCCGCGTGTCCAAGCACCTGTTCTTCGAAGATCGGATCGAGCATACCCTTCATGGCAGCTTCCACGTCTTCGATGGCATTGTAGATGACACGGTACAGACGAACGTCAACATTTTCTCTTTCTGCTGTCTCTTTTGCTGCCGCATCCGGACGAACATTAAATCCGATGATGATCGCGTTGGACGCAGATGCAAGCATAACGTCGGATTCGTTGATGGCTCCAACTCCGCCGTGGATCACTTTTACAACAACTTCATCGTTGGACAGCTTCAGAAGGCTCTGCTTCATCGCCTCTACAGATCCCTGTACGTCCGCTTTGACTACGATATCCAGTTCTTTTAAGTTTCCTTCTTTAATCTGGTTGAACAGATCATCCAGAGACATCTTGGATTTTGTCTCCTCCAGCATCTTCATACGATTCTGGGAAATAAAGGTTTCCGCAAAGTTTCTTGCCTCTTTTTCGTTCTTGCTTACAACGAAGACTTCACCCGCATTCGGAACGTCATTGAATCCAAGGATCTCAACCGGCATGGATGGGCCGGCCTCTTTGACACGTCTTCCCTTGTCATCCATCATGGCTCTGACTTTACCAAACGCAGATCCGGCTGCAATGGCGTCACCTACACGGAGTGTTCCTTTCTGTACAAGGACAGTAGCCACCGGTCCTTTTCCTTTATCAAGCTGCGCTTCGATCACAAGACCTCTTGCGCGTCTGTTCGGGTTTGCTTTTAACTCAAGCATTTCCGCTGTCAGAAGGATCATCTCAAGAAGCTCCGGAATACCTTCTTTTGTATGCGCGGATACCGGAACGAAAATCGTGCTTCCACCCCAGTCTTCCGGGATGAGCTCATACTCTGTCAGCTCCTGTTTTACACGTTCGATATTCGCGCTTGGCTTGTCGATCTTGTTGATCGCGACAACAATCTCAACGCCCGCCGCCTTGGCATGGTTGATCGCCTCTACCGTCTGCGGCATGACACCATCGTCTGCGGCAACGACAAGTACTGCAATATCTGTGGAACATGCACCTCTAAGACGCATTGCCGTAAATGCCTCATGACCCGGTGTATCAAGGAATGTGATGCTCTCTCCGTTGATGTTGACAACAGATGCTCCGATATGCTGTGTGATTCCGCCGGCCTCTCTGTCTGTTACATTCGTGTGACGGATTGCATCGAGGAGGGAAGTCTTACCATGGTCAACGTGTCCCATAACGCAGACAACCGGTGGACGTTTTTTCATCTTCTTTTCGTCCTCTTCTTCCTCTTTTAAGAGCTCTTCGATTACATCGATTTCTTCTTCCTGCTCGCAAAGCACGTCAAACTCCATTGCGATCTCCTCTGCAGTATCAAAGTCGATCTCCTGGTTGACTGTCACGATTTTGCCCTGAAGGAACAGTTTCTTGACAATAGCGGACGGCTGGATCTTCATCGCGTCTGCCAGCTCCTTGATGGTGAGCATCTTCGGAATTGTGATCTGCTTGATCTGCTCTTCCTTCTTCTCCTGCTTCGGCTGCGGTTTCTCCATTACAGGCTGCTGGTTCTTCCTGCCTTTTCCCTGCTTCTGGCCAAACCTGCCTTCCCGTTCATCATCGCGGTCATAGTCTTTCTTCTTATAATTATCCTTCTGGTTTCTTCTCTGCGGCTTCTGCTCGGCTACCATCGGTGCCGGGATAGACGGTCCGTTGTTTCTTCCGTCTCTTGATCCTCTGCCCTGACGGTCTCTGTCACGATCTCTTCCGTCGCGGGAATCTCTGCCCTGGCGGTCTCTGTCGCGGTCTCTTCCGTCGCGGAAATCTCTTCCTCCCTGACGGTCTTTATCGCGGAAATCCCTGCCCTGGCGGTCTCTGTCTTTATTATCTCTTGATCCTCTGCCCTGACGGTCTCTGTCACGGTCTCTTCCGTCACGGAAGTCTTTTCCTCCCTGGCGGTCTTTATTGCCGTCTCTTCCCTGACCCTGACGGTCTCTGTCGCGAAAATCTCTTCCCTGACGGTCTTTGTTTCCGTCTCTTGCCGTACGGTTATTGTCGCGCCCTCTCTCCTGGGCAGATACGTATCCTTCTCTCTTTTCCTTATCCATTCCTGTTCTTCCTGACGCCTGCTGTCCGCCCGGTCTCTGGGCACCTCTTGCGTTCTGGCGTCTTTGTCCTCCCTGTGTGTTCTGAGGCCGGAAAACCTGAACAATAGTTTTCTTTTTCGGAGCTTCTGCATTGTGTCCGGCGCTTCCGAATTTCTTCTTCACATCCTCCACCTGCTGCTCTGTCAGAAAACTCATGTGGCTTTTCAGGTCCGCTCCGTTCCCTTTCAGATAATCCATAATTTCCTTGCTCGTTTTATCTATCTCTTTTGCTAATTCATGTACTCGCACTTTTGACATCCAACTACCTCCTATATGCAATTTTATTCTTCTTCCACTGTCAGCTGTTTCTTAATCTCGTCCGCAAATCCCGCATCTGTCACCGCAGCACTTGTGCGGAATTCTTTTCCCATTGCATGACCCAGGGTGTCCTGATCTGCATAAAACAGAATCGGAACGTCGTAAAAGCTGCACATGTTACGGAATTTCTTTTTTGTATTCTCAGAGGCATCCGCGGCGATAATCACAAGATAAGCCGTCCCTGACTTGACCGCCTGCTCTGTCTGAAAGTTTCCGCTTTTTGTCTTTCCCGCCCTGGTAGCCAGACTTAAAAGTGACAGACCTTTATTCAGTTTCAATCTGCTCCATCTCCTTTTCCAGCTGTTCATACACTTCGTTTGGAATCGCCTGCTTAAAAGAGCGTTCCAGCCCTTTGTTCTTTACTGCTTTTAGAAAACAATCTCTGGAAAAGCAGAGGTAGGCTCCTCTTCCGTTTTTTCTTCCTGTTGCGTCCAGAAGGAATTCCCCTTCCTTCGTGTGGATGACGCGGAGCATCTCCTTTTTGTTTTTCATCTCCCCGCACCCGACACATTTGCGCATTGGGATCTTTTTATTCATCACTTTCATCCCCGTAACTTTCTTCTTCATCAATGTCGTCTTCGTATGCGTCATCCTCATAGACGTCGTCCTCATAAACGTCATCTTCATAAATGTCCGACTCGAATACACCTTCTTCCATCGGCATATCCATGTAGTTTGCCGGAAGTTCTCCGGATTCGATTGCCTGAGTCTCACTCTTGATGTCGATCTTGTATCCGGTCAGTCTTGCGGCCAGTCTTGCATTCTGTCCTTCTTTACCGATGGCAAGAGAAAGCTGGTAATCCGGCACGATGACGCTTGCCGTCTTCTCTTCCGGATCTGCCGCAACCGAAATAACCTTCGCCGGACTCAGCGCGTTTTCGATGAGGATGGCCGGGTTGTCGCTCCAGTTGATGATGTCGATCTTCTCGCCACGTAATTCGTTCACGATGGCATTCACTCTCTGTCCGTTCATTCCGACACATGCTCCAACCGGATCCACGTCCGGATCATTGGACCATACGGCAATCTTTGTACGGGATCCTGCTTCTCTTGCAATGCTCTTGATCTCAACAATACCGTCTTTCACCTCAGTCACCTCGGACTCAAAGAGACGTTTTACAAGCTCCGGATGGGTACGGGATACGAGAATTTTCGGTCCTTTTGTCGTATTCTTTACTTCTACCACGTAAAGTTTGATACGCTCTGTCGGTTTGAATACTTCCCCTTTGACCTGCTCGTTTTCTGTCAGCATGGCGTCTGCCTTTCCAAGATCAATGCTGATGTTGCGTCCCACATAACGCTGCACGATTCCTGTCACAATGTCTTTTTCCTTCTCAAAGTACTGATCATAAACGACCTTGCGTTCTTCTTCCCGGATCTTCTGGAGGATCAGGTTCTTCGCGTTCTGTGTCGCAATCCGTCCAAAGGATTTTGAATCGATCGGTACCTGTACAATATCGCCAAGTTCATATTTGGAGTCCATCATCTTTGCATTTACAAGACTGATCTCCTCCTCCGGATCTTCCACTTCCTCCACTACGGTCTTCTCAGCGTAAACCGCGAAATCGCAGGTCTCACGGTTCATCACGACCTTAATATTATCCGCTTTTTTGAAATGGTTTTTGCAGGCGTTCATCAGGGAATTTTCAATTGCGTCCAGCATGGTCTCCTTGCTGATGTCCTTCTCCTGTTCCAGTATGGTAAGTGCTTCCATTAATTCTGTACTCATTGCTTTCTTTTCCTCCTAAACACTAAAAATCAAATGCCAGCCTGATCAATGCAATCTCTTTCCTGTCAAACTTCTGTTTTGTTCCATCTTCATAAGAAATCGTCACAGAATCACTGTCATATTCCTCTAACACTCCGGTAAACTCTTTCTGCTTGTCAATCATCCGGTATGTCCGGATCTCCACTTCTTCCCCGATGCTTCTTGCAAAGTCCCTGTCTTTCTTTAACGGTCTTCCAAGCCCCGGCGAACTCACTTCCAGGATATAGCTGTCGTCGATAAAATCCTTTTTATCCAGAAGATCAGAGAGCTCTCTGCTTACGACCTCGCAGTCGTTGATGGCAATTCCGCCCGGCTTGTCGATATAGGCCCTTAAATACCAGGTGCCAGCCTCTTTCACATATTCTACGTCAACCAGTTCAAACTCATACTTCGTAAGGATCGGAATCAGCAATTCCTCTGTTCTTTGTTCGTAGCTTTCTCTTTTTGACATCCTAACATCCTTTCTCTTTCAGATTTTCATGCCTGTCATAAAAAACCGTCCTGTATGCGGACAACCCGCAGAATTAAAGAAGAGTGAACATGACGTCCACTCTTCTGCCGATTTCTTATGTAACTATATGCACTATAGCACGTTTTTTTGACAAAATCAAGGTTTTTTGCCGATTTTAGCGGTTTTCTCCTATTTTACGATATCGAGAATGCCTCTGATGTCGAGAATCACATAGTCTGCTCCCGCATCCTTGTAAATTTTCTCCGCTCTTTCGTACTGTGCTTTCTTTTCTTCTTCGGAAAGAGCGTCAAATTCCTCTTTGGAGAGTCCGAGAACAGAACTTCCTTCCAGGATTCCGACCGCTTCCATTCCTGCGTTCTTTCCTTCTTTAATATCGGATACCGTATCTCCGACTTTGATGACCTTTCTCACATCAGAAAGTCCAAGTGCTTCCATGTTCTTGAAGATCATGTACGGGTACGGACGTCCGTGGTTTCCCACCGCATTCGGGCTGAACCAGCAGTCCGGCTCATATCCGAGCTCTTTTGCCTTCGGAGCAACGATGGCCATCATATCATCGGTGTATCCTGTTGTGGATCCTATCTTCATTCCCATCTCGCGGAGCTCTTTCACCGTTTCGATCACGTACGGTTTCGGATCTGCGAAGTTCGGAAGGTTTTCCAGAAGTTTCTTCTCGCTGAGCTCGTAAACCGCATGGACATCTTCCTCGGTCCAGTCTCTTCCATATTTTTCTTTCCACAGTCCGCTGATGCGTTCTCCCTGAAACATGGTCCGGATATGGTCGATTTTAAGCATTCCCATCGGTCCTCTGACCTCCTCCATGGTCGGGTCAATTCCGTATTCATGGAAGGAATCGAGGAATGCCTGTACCGGTGCAAAGCATCCGTAATCCACTGTCGTTCCTGCCCAGTCAAAAATCACTGCTTCGTATTTCATCTTAGTTTCTTTCCTTTAAAAATTCTGAAATGATTGCTGTCACCTTTACCATATCTTCCGGATAGATCTCTCCGATGTTTCCGATACGGAATGTATCTGCATCCGTTACTTTTCCCGGATAAATCGCGTATCCTCTTTCTTTGATGTACTGGTACATATCCTGGAAGGAGAAGTTGTGGTGTTCCGGATAGTAGAAGGTTGTAATGATCGGTCCCTGAACATCTGCTCCTACATATGGCCTGATACCAAGCTCTGCCAGATTTTCAATGAGAATCTGATTGTTCTTCTCGTAGCGTTCCTGTCTCTTTTCAATGCCGCCTTCTTCCTCCAGTTCGCGAAGCGCCTGTCTGAATGCAAGTACCACATGAGTCGGTGATGTGTATCTCCATTTTCCGTCTTTTTCCATTGTCTCCCACTGATCGTAGAGATCAAGAGAAAGGCTTCTTGCTTTTCCTTTGCTCTCCATCAGTTTGTCTCTTCTGCAGATAATAAAGGAGAATCCCGGAACACCCTGAATACATTTGTTGGCGCTGCTGATGATGAAATCAATACCAAGTTCTCCCACCTGGATATCCACGCCGCCGAAGCTTGACATAGCATCCACGATGAATGTCTTTCCTCTTTCTTTTACTACTTTTGCAACAGATTCGATATCATTTAAGATTCCGGATGTCGTCTCGCTGTGCACCATGGCAACGTGCGTAATCTTTGCATCCTCATCCAGATATTCCGCGATCTTTCCGGCATCCGGTACTTTATCAAAATTTTCTTCATAAAGAACGTAGTCAATTTTTGCATGTTCCGCAATTGATGCCATACGCTTTCCGTAAGCACCGTTTGCTGCGATCAGAAGTTTTTCATCTTCTCCAATGACGCTGGTCAGTACAGACTCCACGCCGAATGTTCCGCTTCCCTGCATCAGGACAACGGTGTAGTCCTCCTCGGAAACATGAGCCAGTTTTAACAGTTCTTTTCTGATCTCCTGTGTAATCTGTTTGTAGTCGTCATCCCATGTGCAATGGTCAAACAGCATCTCCTTTTTTACAGTATCCGTTGTGGTGAGCGGTCCTGGTGTGAGTAATTTGTAGTTCTTCATGATTTTCGTTTTCCTTTCCTTTTTCCTGTATTTTCGCATCCGCTCGGACGTATTGACAGACCGCCGGCCTTATTTTCCGGCAGTCTGCATTTGTCTTAATTGATCATGTCTTATTTTGCTGCTTCTGAGATTTCCTGATGTTTTTCCAGTAAGTCTACTGTCAGTTTTTCCGGGAATACCTTTGGATAAGCAGATTTGTTGTCGGAATCTGTCTCTCCTTCATATACAGCAAGCGGGTATGTTTTCTGAAGTTCTTCTCTTCCTTTTTCAATGATGCACTGCGCCATCTCCATTGCCTTGTCTGCTTTGTCTCCGTTGTCTTTGTCGAGAACAGCTACGGACTCTGTCAAAGAGAAGTTTCCTTCTGTCGGGTCTACGTAGTCAATCGGAAGTCCTTCTTCTTTATCTGCTACCGCCTGATGTCTCAGACCAAATCCGACTGCCACTTCTCCGGCACGTACTTTTTTAAGCGGTGCAGAACCGGAATCTTCGATGTTGTCGCCTGCATTTGCGTAAATATCCGACAGAATATTCTGTGCTTCCTCCTCACCGTATTCGCTTACAAGTGCCTGAATCAGAAGCCATGCCGTAGAAGAGCTCTTAATATCTGTCACGGAAATCATGTCCTTGTACTGCGGATCTGCCAGATCCTTGATGCAGGTCGGTGTGTCCAGATTGTTTTCCTTTAAGAGTTCTGTATTGACAATGATCGCGCCTTCCTGTTTTGTAATCGGTGCGTAGAAATCAGAACTGTCATTTTCACTGAGTGTTGTATAGTCAAATGTCAGATCTTTAAACATGCTGTTCTGCTCCTGAGCACTGTCCAGGTAGAAAGAACTCATTGTCACCATGTCTGCTTCCAGATTCTTTCCTTCCGCGATCAGCTTTCCTCCCAGTTCGGATGTTCCGAATGTCTGGAATACATATTCGCCTTCATATCCATTATCATCCAGTGTTTTTTTCATGGCATCTACCGCCTCTTCATCAGCGTTGGAATAGATAATGATCTGATCCTCTGAAGATCCTGAAGCCGCATCTGATCCGGAACATCCGCCAAGCATTACGGAGCCGGCCATCAGACATGCCATAAACATTGCTGTCACACTTTTCATCTTCATAATTTTTTTCTCCTTTTTCACTTTAAATTCAGATTTTTTTCTATCTGAAAGGAGGACTAATACTCCCTTTATGCAAAGATTGGTCAAAAGGATCAGGGTGGACAGTACGAAAATTTCATTGAATTTCATAAAGTACTGTAATTCCTTGATCTTTGTCGTAATGACCATGGTTCTCGCTCCCGCGATGAAAATCACCGCGCTGACGGTTACCATTGCGTTCACAAAATAGTATCCGAACACTTCCAGAAGTGTAGATGACATATTCGGTGTGATAATTCTTATGAGGGTTTTCCCCCAGGAGTCGCCAAGCAGTTTCGCTGTCGCCTCCCAGGAGGTGTTCAGCTTCAGAAGCGCGTTCTTGATCATCAGGTATGGTGTAGAAAAATAATGGATCATGTTACAGATGATGATCAGTAAAAAAGTGTTCTGAAGCGATGTTCCTGAGAACACAAGCATATATGCAATACCGATAACCATTCCGGGAATGGTGTTGGTGATCAGGGCTGTGCTTTCTACCACCTGCTTTGCGGATCCTCTCAGGCTGCTCCGCGCGGAAGCAAGCGCACATCCGTAAGCAAGCAGGGTTCCGAAAATCGCCGTCATAAATGCTACAAACAATGAGTTTTTATATACTGCCGTCAATGTATTGTCGTTGAATACATCGCGGAAGTGATCCAGTGTAAACACTGCCTGATAAGGCCATTCCTGAATAAACGGCATGATGAAGATCACAGCAAAGACTGCAAATACACAGATCAGGATCACAGCCGATCCGACCGAGCAGAGGATGTCTCTTGTCTTGTTTTTCTTTAACCCGATTGCGGAGATCTTCGTATACCGGATGTTGTATCGTTCCAGGAATTTCAGAAGCAGGATGCTGACAATCGAAGGAATCAGCATGATCACGGCTACTACCGCTCCGTTGTTGAAATTCGGGATACTTCCAAGCATCTCATTGTAAAGTACGGTTGCAACAACTTCGTACTCTCCTCCCACGGATTCCGGAATACCGTAATCGGTAAAGCAGAGGAAAAAGCACTGTACAAAGGATGTTGCAAAGGTTCCAAGCAACGGACGGATGATCGTCTGCTGGAATGTTTTCAGCGGGGAGTCTCCCATGATTCTGGAGACAACCGTAAATTTCTTATCGATATATTCCATCGTATTGGACAGAAGCATAAAGGATACCGGAAGGGTGTAGATCACATATCCGATCACAAGTCCGTTAAATCCGTAGATATCAAACAGCTGTCTTCCAAAGAGCCTTGTCAGAAGTCCCTGTTTTCCGAAGGAATAGATAATGGCAAATCCGTATGTAATAGTCGGCAGAAGCATTGGAAGCTGTGCTGCCAGACGGATAAATTTCTTATATTTTCCAGGTGCATTTGTATAATGTACGGTGTACGCAAGTAAAAACGCAAGGAGTGTTGCCACCACCGCGCTGACGATGGATACTTCCAGGCTGTGCCGTACAGCCAGGCCGAATCCTCTCTGTGTCAGCATTTCACTGTAGTGTGCCAGGGAAAGTCCTGACTCACCTGCAAGAGACTGTTGAAACAGTACGATAACCGGGACAAACAGAAAGATCAAAAACAGAAGAAGCGCAATCCCGTAAATTCCTTTGATTTCTTTTTCTTTTATCTTCTTCATCTTTTACACCACCTGAAATCTCTTTGCTTCTGATTCACTGAACAGCATCATGATGTTGTTTCTCTTGATTTCGAGCTGTCTTAAAATGAAGTTCTTTACGAAATCTTCTTCCGGTGTATTGATAATATCTTCCGGTCTTCCGTACTGGGCGATCGTTCCCTGATTCATGATGACAACCTTGTCGGAAAGGGTGAGCGCTTCCTCCGGATCATGTGTGACTATAATGGTTGTCAGATGATATTCTCTTGCAATCTCCTTGATCTTGTCTTTGATGGATTCTTTGATCACGCCATCCAAAGCACTCAACGGCTCGTCAAGAAGCAGGATCTTCGGCTTCATTACCATGGTTCTCGCAAGAGCCACTCTCTGTTTTTGTCCGCCGGAAAGCTGTTCGATCTTCTTATCCAGATGGTCCTTCAGTCCCAGAAGATTGATCAGTCCATTGACTTCCTCCACCGTTACAATGTTTTTGTTATTGCGAAGGCCGTATGTAACATTCTGTTTCACATTCAGATTCGGGAAGAGCGCATAATCCTGGAATACAATATTGAATCCTCTCTCTTCCATTGGTACATTTAAAATATCTTCACCCTGAAAAATCAGTTCACCGGCATCTGCCTGTGTCAGTCCGAGGATGATATTTAAAAGTGTTGTTTTCCCGCATCCGGACGGTCCGAGAATCGATACAATCTCGCCATCCTCGATCTGCAGATTGATGTTTTTTAAAACATTCACTCCGTCAAATGATTTTTTGATATGCTTTAATTCCAGCATGTACAAATGCCCCTTTCTTTTATCCAGATTTTCTACATTTCATCGTTTTTTTCATCTTATAGCACTATAACTCTTTACGTTTTTTTGTTCCATCCGGCCTGCGTAAAGCTTTTGCAAAAATCACGTTACTGTCTTTTCAGGAAATGTAAAATTCATTTAACAAAAAAACATTGGGGACGGGTTCCTTTTCACCGGAACACGTCCCCAATGTTTATTGGAGTGGTTTTATTCGCCCGCCGTCTCAGGTTCGGGTTGTCTTCTAAAATTCTGTACAAAGTCAATTAAAAGTGATGAAAGCATCACTGTCACCACGGAAAACGCAATCCGGATGACCGGAATATAAGAAAGGGAAAGTCCCAGTACTACCAGATCCGTAAAAAGATAGGCTCTGGAAAGTCTCCACCCGGTTCCTCTGGAAATGGAAAGGGCAAGTGCATCGTCTCCGCCGCTTGATCCGCCCTGACGTACAATCAGGCCGACACCGATTCCTACAAAAACACCTCCCAGAAGCGCCGCCGCAAGCGGATAATCCGACAGATCCGGCAGCATGTAGGGAAACTGTTCCCACAGATCATAAAACAGAGACACAAATAAGGTGGAAATCACGGAAATCCTGATAAACTTTCCTCCAAGAAACCGGAATGCCAGAAGGTAGCAGCTCAGATCAAGGATCGGGGTTACAAGTCCTTTTGGAATATGAAACCATTTGTTTGCAAACAGTGTCATGCCAATGACACCTCCTTCAGTAATCCCGGTCTGTGAATGAATATTGTGGATACCGAAGGTACAGATTGCCGCTCCCACGGCAATCCATAACAACATCGGCACCGTAATTCCCTCAACCAGTCTTTGTACTGTTCATCTCATCTTATTCTTCAACATCATAAAACCTCCTTTATGTTTATCTTAAACTCTGGTACTATCCCAGAGTCAAGACATTTTCACAAAAAGGAGGTCTTTTTTATGCTCTCTGCTTTACGCCCGACGTGTCACGCTTTCCTGTTTTCAGACGGTTCAGCGAAATTTCTTTTTCCTTATATACTGCTTTGGTCTCAGTTCCTTCTGCAAAAACATAGGCGCTTTCCACAGCGTCCTTCTTCTGAAGCCTGATTCCCCGGATTCCGAGGGCTCCCTTTTTCTTCTCGGATACATCTTCCGCCGGGAATTTGAGGAAGTAGCCGTTTTCTGTCTGAAGCACGGCAAAATCCTGCCCGTTCATCGGAAGCACAGCTCGTACTTCATCACCTTCCTGAAGCTTGGTCGCCGCGGTTGTCCGCTTGGAAACAAGGAATTCCGATCCTGCCACCCGTTTGACAAGTCCGTCCTTTGTAGCAAACAGAAGGAATTCTCCTTCCAGATCCGCTTCATTCATCAAGGCAACGATATGTTCCCCTGTGCTGTCATAATTACTGATATTGTCCACCGGCAGTCCCTTGTCCCGGAATTTGCCATGCGGGATATCCAGTACCTTGATCTGGTGCATCCGTCCTTCAGCAGTAAACAGACAGAGCTTTCCGGTATTCATGCAGCGGATAATATAGCGGCTTTCTGCGTCCGCCGCCTCCTGGTTCCGCTCGTAAACAGACGGATCCACCGTCCTTGCATATCCGAAACGGTCCACCAGACAGATCACTTCCTGCTCCTCGATCTTTTTCTCCTCGTAAACTGCTTCCTCTGCATTTTCAAGGAGGGTGCGGCGCTTCACCGCATATTCTTTCTTCAGCTTATTCAGATCATCAATGATGACAGCCGACATTTCATCGTAGTCATTTAAGATCTTCTCATAACGCTCGATCTTACGGATTGTTTCTTCATGCTCTTTCTGAAGCGCTTCGATCTCCAGACCGATCAGCCGGTAGAGACGCATCTCCAGAATGGCCGTTGCCTGCCGCTCTGTAAAGGAAAGAAGCTTTGCCATCTTCTCTGAAGTTTTGCTTTTAAATGTAATCTCATCGGTGATTCCGTACATCAGACAGGCCCTGGCGTCCTTGACCGAACGGCTTCCCCGCAGGATCTCGATAATCAGGTCAATCACATCACAGGCCTTGATGAGACCTTCCTGTACCTCACGTTTTTCCTGCTCTTTTGCAAGCAGTGTCCGGTATTTCCTTGTAGTAATCTCGAACTGAAAATCCACATGATATTCAATGATCTTTTTCAGCCCCATCGTCTCCGGCTTTCCGTCCGCCACCGCCAGCATGTTGACGCCGAACGTATCCTCCAGTTTCGTCTTCTTGTAAAGCATGTTCGTCAGATTTTCCACATCGGCATCCTTTTTCAGGTCGATGACGATACGGATTCCCTCTTTGGAGGACTGGTTGGAAATATCCACAATGTCCGATGTCTTCTTCGTCTCCACAAGGGCGCAGACATCATTTAAAAATTTACCGATTCCGCTTCCGATCATCGTGTATGGAATCTCCGTGATGACAAGACGCTTTTTCCCGCCTTTTAGGTCTTCAATCTCCACTTTTCCACGCAGCTTGATCTTCCCGCTTCCGGTCTCGTAGATCTGCAGCAGGTCGTCCTGATTGACCACGATGCCGCCCGTCGGGAAATCCGGGCCTTTCAGATATTTCATCAGCTGCCTGGTGCTGATGGCATTGTTCTTCATGTATGCTTTCACCGCGTCGATGACTTCCCCCAGATTGTGGGTCGGGATGCTTGTCGCCATACCGACTGCGATTCCTTCCGCTCCATTGACAAGAAGATTCGGGAAACGGACCGGAAGAACTTCCGGCTCTTTTTCCGTCTCGTCAAAGTTCGGAACGAAGTTGACAATGTCCTTGTCCAGATCCGCAAGAAACGCTTCCTGGGTCACCTTCGCAAGTCTTGCCTCGGTGTAACGCATGGCCGCAGCCCCGTCCCCTTCGATGGAACCGAAGTTTCCGTGGCCGTCCACCATCACCATGCCCTTTTTGAAATCCTGTGCCATCACGACAAGAGCCTCATAAATGGAACTGTCGCCGTGAGGATGGTATTTACCCATCGTGTCCCCGACAATACGCGCGCACTTTCTGTACGGTCTGTCATACCGGATTCCCAGTTCGTACATATCATAAAGGGTACGTCTCTGGACCGGCTTCAGGCCGTCCCTGACGTCCGGCAGGGCACGGGAAACGATGACGCTCATCGCATAATCAATATATGATTTTTTCATGACATCCGAATATTCGGTCCGGATGATCTGTTCACTTTCATTCTGACTCATGTATCTTCCTCATTTCTAATGGTAACTGTCCGTTTCCTGCTAAATATCCAGCTCTGCCTCTCTGGCATTCTCGTAGATAAACGTCCGTCTCGGCGGTACTTCGGTACCCATCAGCATCTCTGTCACGCTGGAAGCCATCCGGGCGTCTTCGATCTCCACCTGTTTTAAAATCCGGGTCTTCGGATCCAGTGTCGTCTCCCAGAGCTGCTGGGCATCCATCTCTCCCAGACCTTTGTATCTCTGGAGCGTGAACGGCCCTTTGTGCTTCTTCCGGTACTCTTCCAGAGCCCGGTCATCGTAGAGGTATTCCTCCTTGCCGCTTTTTGGCATGGCCTTATAAAGAGGCGGCATGGCAATATAGACATGTCCCTCAAAAATAAGCTCCGGCATAAAGCGGTAAAACAAGGTCAGGAGCAACGTGGAAATATGCGCTCCGTCCACGTCCGCATCGGCCATGATGATAATCTTATCGTACCGCAGCCTGCTGATATCAAAATCATTTCCGTATCCTTCGGAAAATCCGCAGCCAAAGGCATTGATCATTGTCTTGATCTCCGCGTTTGCCAGCACTTTATCGATACTTGCCTTCTCTACATTTAAAATCTTTCCGCGGATCGGAAGGATCGCCTGGTACATCCGGTCTCTCGCCGTCTTGGCAGAACCGCCTGCGGAGTCTCCCTCCACGATAAAGATCTCACATTTTTTCGGATCCCTGCATTCGCAGTTTGCGAGTTTTCCGTTGCTGTCAAAAGAATACTTCTGCTTTGTCAGCAGGTTTGTCTTTGCCTTTTCCTCCGTTTTCCGGATCTTTGCCGCCTTCTCCGCACAGGACAGCACTTTCTTTAAGACATCCAGATTCCGGTCAAAGTAACGCACGATTTCATCGTTTGTCACCTTGCTTGTGGCCTTGGCTGCATCCTGGTTGTCCAGTTTCGTCTTTGTCTGCCCCTCAAATCTAGGATCCGGGTGCTTGACAGAGACAATCGCCGTCATCCCGTTCCGGATGTCCGCGCCGGTAAAGTTGGCATCCTTGTCCTTCAGAATTCCAAGCTCCCTTGCGTACTGGTTCATCACTGTCGTAAAGGTGGACTTAAAGCCTGTCAGATGAGTTCCTCCTTCTGCATTATAGATATTGTTGCAGAATCCAAGAATGTTCTCATGAAACTCATTGACATACTGAAAAACCGCCTCCACCTCGATGCCCTCGGCCTCCCCTTTGAAGTAGACCGGGTCGTGAACCGGCTCGCTCTTGGAATTCAGATCCTTGATAAACCCGATCAGTCCGTCCGGCTCATGGTAGGTAATCTGCTCTTCCGGCTCTTTTCTCTTATCTGTAAAATGAATCGTCAGTTCCGGATTCAGATATGCAGTCTCGTGAAGCCTGCTCTTGATCTCCTCCTCCCGGAATCTTGTCTTTTCAAAAATCTCGCCGTCCGGGAGAAAATTAATGGTCGTCCCTGTCTTTTTCGTCTTTCCGATCACCGGAAGAAGCCCGTTTTCCAGTTCCACCACCGGAATTCCCCGCTCATATCGGTCATGGTGAATGGCCCCGTCACGGCTGATCTTCACATCCATATATTCGGAAAGGGCATTGACTACGGAAGAGCCCACACCGTGGAGCCCGCCGCTTGTCTTGTAGACAGAATCGTCAAACTTTCCCCCTGCGTGCAGTGTTGTATAGACAATACGCGCCGCCGATACGCCTTTTTGATGCATTCCAACCGGCACGCCGCGCCCGTCATCGGAGACTGTTGCGGAGCCGTCTTTTTCCAGCGTCACTTCTATATTCATGCAAAATCCGGCCAGATGTTCATCCACGGAATTGTCCACGATCTCGTATACCAGATGATTCAGCCCCTTTGTACCTACACTTCCGATATACATGCCGGGACGCTTCCGGACTGCCTCCAGACCTTCCAGTACCGCGATACTGTCCGCATCGTATGTCGTATGTTTCGCCATCGTATTCTTCCTTTCTTCCTTCTGATTATTCGTATCTTTCAAAAAATCCATTACTTTCAACAGTTTACCACAATCGAACATACGATTCAAGAAATTAAATTTTACCCGTTCAGCACACGGTTTAAGGACTCTGCCAGCGGCTCCATGGCATTTTTCATCTCCTGCACCGTGTTCGTCTGGGCTCCCGCTTCCACGAGAAGCATCTTCGGGACAAGCTGCATATTATAGCGGTATCCTTTCAGATAGATATTTCTCGTAAATCCCGGATAATGCTCATCGGCATCCAGCTTCATCTGAAGGGAGAACGCCAGGTTATCCTGAATATACGGATTGTTGAAATACTGGATATCTCCGTTTGCCCTCGTCCGGCACAGGCCGTTGAAGAACATGATCTTTGCCGTCTGCTTTCCATTCACTTCCGTCACCAGGTGGGTCGTTTCGGCAACTCCGTCTCTATGTAGGTCAATGACCACCTCGATGGATGGATTTTCAGCCAGAATCTTTTCCGCCGCGGCTCCGGAGAGCTCATAGGCTTCGCTTCGGTCCAGTTTCCCATTGATGATATCGTAGACACCCCGGTCGTGGATCGTCGGAATATGGTAAGTATTGTTCAGAAGATCCGTCAGGTAATCTCCGATTCCCACGATGGAAGTGGAATCATCCCCCGGAACCGAATCTACAAACGTTTCCTGCGAGTGCGTGTGATAGATCAGAATTTTCGGCCCGTTGTCCTTATTCTCAAATTTCATGTTTTTCGCAAGCAGCGTTTCCGCATTCAACTCTTCCGGGCTGGTCATCGTCGTACTGTCAATCGTATAAAAATGACTGGTCAGATACTCATAGTCCTTCAGCTTCTCCCGGTCGATGGTCCCCTGAATCTGCGTTTCATGAGGTTTTTCCGTCGTGGTATCCTGATTCTGTTCAATCAGCTTTCCATTTTCATCTACCACGTTCTCATCTTCCGCCTCCTTTTTCAAAAGCATCTCATACGTTTCCGAGTCCTCGATTTCCGTCTCGCTTACTTCATTCGCTTTTACATAGTTTCCGAGGGGCGTCATCTGCATCGCCTGCCTGGCCACCCACTCACCGACCGTTCCTTCCGGCTGATCGTTCACCCGGACAAGGGCGGGGAAATACATTGCCTCCGCCCCTTTTTGAATAGTCCTCCCGATTTCTGCCCGGATAAACTCTGCCGAACTTTCATAACCTCCCAGAATAATATATCCGCCAAGCACACTCACCACACCTCCGATCAGGAGATGCCTAAGGTGTATGTTTCCACTCAAATGCCTCACTCTACTTTCTTACCATATCAGGATTTTCATGTCTTAACACTATATGCCTTTTTCTTCGTGATTATGTGCCTGTCCTGTCATTTCGCCGCTCTCCTCATTCCTGGAGAATAACAGATTCAGGCCCTCCGATATGGTGAAGCTGATCCGCTTTACCGTATCATCGATGTCTTTTGGCGTGACAAACATACCGTTGAGATGAGGGGAAATCAGCTGTCTGACCAATTCATATTTCTCGGCCGCATGATACCCCTGCAGCACCACACCGACTCCCTTGAGCGCCTCGGAATGTTCCATCTCTTTCATCAGGTTTTCCATCGCATCATTTACGATGGTAGCAGCGTCCACAACCGTTGGTACACCGATGGCAATCACCGGGATACCGATACTGTCTTCGGTAATGGCATTGCGGTGGTTTCCGACGCCGGAGCCCGGACTGATCCCCGTATCCGCAATCTGGATTGTCCGGTTCAGACGTTTGGAATTTCTGGCCGCCAGCGCATCCACCACAAGGATTACATCCGGCTTCGTCTCTGCCACAACGCCACGGACGATCTCTGCGGTTTCCATGCCGGTCTGTGCCATTACCCCCGGGACAAGAGCGCTTACCAGGGTCACTTCATCCTCGCCCATCGCGTACTTTCCATATTCCCGGACAATGTGCCTCGTAATATTCAGATTGTCCGCCACATACGGTCCCAGAGCGTCCGGCGTCACCTCCCGGTTCCCCAGTCCCACCATCAGGATCGAAATGTCCTCATCCTTGCTTCTTTTTTTCCATTTTCCCTTCAGAAGTTTCTCCACACACTCTGCGATCTTTACAGAAACTTCCCTGTGATACCCCTCATCCGGTACGGCAAGATTCGGTGCCTCCATTGTAATATATGTTCCAACAGGCTTTCCCATCGTTTTTGCTCCGTTCTCTGTCTTGATCTTTACCGTCGTAGTCCTGATTTCCCGTTCCTCGTCATACTCCTCTTCCAGAACGACGCCCTGAACTTCCACATTTTCTTCTTCAAATCGCTCTTTCTCCTCCAAAGCCAGATCGGTCCGGATACTATACTTCTCAACCATGATAAAACCTCGCTTTTTTTCATTTAAACACTAGTTTCTCAAAAAAAAGCCGAAATATGTATTGACAGAAATTATTTATTGACATAAAATAAATGAGTATGCTTCGTCAGATCGTTCCGTGTCCGGCTCTGACGATGAACAAGAAATGAATTTACCAGAGTTGGAGGTGTAGGTCATGGCTAACATTAAATCCGCAAAGAAAAGAATTTTAGTTGCTGAGACAAGAACTGCAAGAAATAAGGCGATCAAATCTAAAGTGAAAACTTGCGTGAAGAAAGTTGAGACAGCTGTTGCTAACAAAGACGCTGCTGCTGCAAAAGAAGCACTCAGCGTAGCAATCTCTGAGATCAACAAGGCTGGAAGCAAAGGTGTTTACCACAAAAACACTTGCGCAAGAAAAGTTTCCCGCCTTACAAAAGCTGTAAACTCTATCGCTTAATTTATAGAAACAAAAAGCAAAAGACATCCTGAAACCGTCAGAGGATGTCTTTTTTATTTGTTGTTTCTCTTTGCTCAAAGGTATCTCTGTTTTTTTATTCTGCCGGAACATCTCTGATCACATTGCAGTCTCGGATCAGGATGCCAAGCGTCACTGCCAGCAGCACGCCTCCTGCCAGTAACACAAGACTTAACATCCAGGCATACGAAGCCTGATCTCCCACAAAGCTTCTGAATCCACAGACTGCTGTATAAATCAGGAACAACATCTGCCATACGGCGAAGCGTTTTGATTTCTGCTCCTGCTCCGGATCATCCCTGGCAGCGGCACAGACTGCCAATGTTGCCATAACGAGATAAAACAGCTGCGCCAGGAGCCCCGCCCATCTCCAGGGTCCTGTCTCATAGGTGCCTGTAAACCGAACCATTGCCGTTCCAATTCCTGCAATCCAGGCATACCGGAACCTCTGATCTCCCGTCTGTCGGTAGAGCTCTTCCAATCCCCGTATAAGGCACACAAGTCCCACCAGAGTTCCAATTTCGATTTCATAAATCCGGATACTGACCAGAAGCAGAAGAGTCCCTGCCATGATCTCATACTTCCACTTTTTCATCTATTTCACTCCCTCTTCCCTTTTCTTTCATTGTATCATATAGTCTTTATCATGTGAAACAGCAAAAAGAAAGCCGATACCGGGAAACATGTGTCCCAATATCGACTCTCCATATAGCATTATTCGTGCATCAAAAATTAGTTGTTGATCAGTTTGTCGTCTTCAGCCCAGCTGTAGAGTTTTCTTAATTCTGCTCCAACTACTTCTGACTCATGCTGAGCGCCTTTTGCTCTCATAGCGTGGAAGTGCGGTGCACCGATCTTGTTTTCTAACAGCCAGTCTTTTGCGAATGTTCCGTCCTGGATGTCTGAGAGGATCTTCTTCATTGCTTTCTTTGTATCTTCTGTGATGATCTTTGGTCCTGTGATGTAATCACCGTATTCTGCTGTGTTGGAGATAGAGTATCTCATTCCTGCGAAACCGCTCTGATAGATCAGGTCAACGATCAGTTTCATCTCATGGATACATTCAAAGTATGCATTTTCTGCCGGATATCCTGCTTCAACAAGAGTTTCAAATCCAGCCTGCATCAGTGCAGATACACCGCCGCAGAGAACTGCCTGCTCACCGAAAAGGTCTGTCTCTGTCTCAATCTGGAATGTACTTGTCAGAAGACCTGCTCTTGCACATCCGATTGCTGCACCATAGGCAAGTGCCAGATCCAGTGCTCTTCCGGATGCATCCTGCTCTACACATACGAGAGCCGGAACGCCCTGTCCGTCTACATATGTACTTCTTACTGTATGTCCAGGCGCTTTCGGAGCAATCATAGTTACGTCCACGCCTGCCGGTGGTTTGATCTGTCCAAAGTGGATTGCGAATCCATGAGCGAACATCAGCATCTTACCTTCTGTCAGATTTGGCTCGATGTCTTTTTTGTACATGTCGGCCTGTAACTCGTCGTTGATCAGGATCATGATAATATCAGCCCATTTTGCAGCCTCCTGGTTTGTCATGACTTTGAGTCCCTGTGCCTCTGCCTTTGCTTTGGACTTGCTTCCTTCGTAAAGTCCGACTACAACATCACATCCGGATTCTTTTAAGTTCAGGGCATGTGCATGTCCCTGGCTTCCATATCCGATGATGGCAATCTTTTTTCCCTCCAGCAATGCTAAATTACAGTCTTCCTGATAATAGATTTTTGGTTTGTTCATTGTTACTCTACCTCCTGATTTTCTGATATAATCGTCAAAGGGATCATCCCTTCAGCTGCTGATTAGTCCAGACCGTTTTCCTCGGCCCGTTTTCTCAGAATCTCCTCTGCATCCGCAATATCTTTATTTCCTCTGGAAAGTCCGGTGATTCCGGTCCGCGCAAGTTCTAGAATCTCGTAGCCGTCAAGCAGATTCAAAAACGCGTCCAGTTTAGACTGTGCTCCGGTAAGCTCTATAATCAGAGATTCTTTCTCCACATCGATGATCTTCGCACGGAACACATCCGCGATCGCGATAATACCCGGCCGAAGCGTCGCATCTGCCTTGATCTTTACAAGAATAAGCTCTCTGTAAACCGCTTCCTCATCATTGAGAAGCTTAATCTCCAGTACATCTTCCAGCTTCCGAACCTGCTTTTCGATCTGAGAGAGAATCCTCTCATCCCCGCTTGCCACAACCGTGATCCTTGTAAAACGCGGATCCGCTGTCACACCTGCCGTAATGCTGTCAATACTGAACCCTCTTCTGCTGAAAAGTCCTGCAATACGGCTCAGCACTCCCGGTGTATTATCCACCAATAAAGAATAAACCTGCTTTCTCATACAACCTACCTCTACTTTCTTTTCTAAAAACAGAGTGCGTTCTGTTTTTTTATTGTAACAATGAATCATCCTTTTGTCAAGTAAAGCATTAAATCTTTTTTCTTTTCTGTTTCTTACTGTGCGTTCTGTTCTGCAATCCGCTCGGCCAGATCGTTGAGATAGACCCACCGTTCCATTTTTTCTTCCAGTTCTTTTTCTGTTTTATCTTTTTCCCGGGTCAATTCTGTCAGTTTCATAGAATTGGTGGCATTCGCCATCATATCCTGATCCAGTTTTTCAAGCTTTGCTTCCAGAGATGATATTTCATCATCAATCCCCTCATACTCTTTTTGCTCTTTGTAAGTAAATTTCAGTTTTGCCTGACGGGGCTTCTTCCAGTCTCCCGCTTCGTTTTTCCTTGATTTCTCCGCCTCTTCCGTCTCTTTTCTCTGTTCACCTCTGGCATTCAGATAATCGGTGTATCCTCCTTCGTACTGTGTTACATCCCCGTTTCCGTCCAGTTCGAAAATCCGGTCCACAACATTATCGAGGAAATAGCGGTCATGGGATACGGCCACGACAATCCCCTCAAAAGAATTCAGATAATCTTCCAGAATGGTCACCGTTGCAATATCCAGATCATTGGACGGTTCATCAAGCAGAAGGACATTCGCTCCCTGCATCAGAACACTCAGAAGATAAAGGCGGCGTTTTTCTCCTCCGGACAGTTTTTCCACCGGCGTGTACTGCATCTCCGGCGTGAAAAGGAATCGCTCCAGCATTGCCGATGCGCTGATCTTTCCTTCTTCCGTCTGGACATATTCTCCGAAGTCCTTGATATAATCGATCACCCGGACACTGTTATCCATATCCGGCACTTCCTGGGCGAAATAAACGATCCGGATCGTCTCCCCGATTTCAATCTCTCCCTCATCCGGAGCAATCTGCCCCGCCATCATTTTCAGCAGTGTGGACTTTCCGCAGCCGTTCGGTCCGATAATGCCAAGCCTCTGGTCTCTCAGAACAATGTAGTCCAGATCCCGGATCAGGTTCCTCTCCCCATATCCTTTTGAAATATGGTGAAGTTCGATGGTTTTCTTTCCCATCCTGGTACTGATCTTTGCAACATCCACACTCTTTTCCGCCTCCGGCACTTTTCCGTTTTTCAGTGCCTCCAGCCGTTCCAGTCTCGCTCTCTGCTTTGTACTTCTTGCACGGCATCCCCGCTTTGCCCATTCCAGCTCCATACGGAGCACACTTTTACGCTTTCTCTCAGATGCAAGTTCCATCTCTTCTCTTTGGGCTTTCAGTTCCAGAAATCCGGAATAACCGGCCTCATATCCATAGATTTTTCCATTATCCACTTCCAGAATCCGGTTCGTCACACGGTCCAGAAAATAACGGTCATGGGTTACCATCAGTACAACACCCCGGTAATTTCTCAGGTGGTCTTCCAGCCAGATAATCATTCCCTCATCCAGATGGTTGGTCGGCTCGTCCAGAAGCAGAATATCCACATCTTCGGCCAGCACTTTCGCCAGCGCCACCTTTCGCCTCTGTCCGCCGGAAAGGTCTGCCATCTTTGCCGTATAGTCCAGAATTCCAAGCTTCGTCAGATTGCTCTGCACCTTCCAGTCCGTATCCGGATTTCCGTCCAGTGCATATCCGGCAATATCCGAATCCGCGCAAAACACCGGATTCTGCAGAAGATAGGCAGCCTTTTTCCCATTCTGCCGGATAATCTGTCCTTCATCCGGCTCCTCCTCTCCGGCAATCATCTTCAGAAGGGTGGATTTTCCGGTACCGTTAATTCCGACAATCCCTATTTTGTCTCCTTCCTGTACCCCAAAAGAGGCATCTTCAAAAAGAAACTTATCGCCAAATCGTTTTGTAATGTGTTCTATATTTATGATATTCATCTCTTTGCTGCTCCTGTCTTCTTCGATTTCATTCTTTCTGTATCCGATCATACTACCAGATATGATAAGGGATTTTTCCATTTGCGTCAATGCACGGAAAAAGACTGCTGTTGAAATCGCACAGCAGTCTTTATTCTTTAATAGCCAAGTTTGGGAAGAATATTTTTCGGTTCGTCATAAATCAGCAGATCTGCTTTTTCATCCATCAGCGTCTCTTCATTGTGAATCAAGACGATCTTGCTTCCCTCAAAGCATTTAATATAGTTATGGAATACTTCCGAACTAAGCGATGTGCCCAGCAGAAGCAGTACATCACTCTTTTCAATCTCTTCCAGTGTTCTGGAAAGCTTTTCGCTGTCAAGCATCTCTCCAAAAAACGACACATCCGGACGGATCACGCCTCCGCACACTTCACAGTACGGAACTTTCTTTGCCTGTCTGATATAATCAACAGAATATGTTTTTCCGCATCTCTGGCAATGATTGTGATAAACACTTCCATGAAGATTGATCACGTTTTTACATCCGCTCCGTTCACTTAACTCATAGATATTGCTTGAAATAATACATTTCAGCTTTCCTGCCCGCTCCATTGCCGCAAGAGCATAGGTAGATGCCGACGGCTCCAGATCTGCAAGGATCTCGTGTTTATAAAAATCGTAAAACATTTCTGTCCGTGTATTAAAAAAGGCGTCCGTGTAAAGGTATTCCGGAGATCGTCCGTACCTTTCCTCAATCCGGTAAGCACGTTCCTGATCCTTGAGCGGATAAATTCCGCACTCTTCCATCATCCCGGAACCGCATAATGCGACAATATACTGCCCTCTGTCGATAATCTCCCTCAATGTGTCCAGCTTGTTTAACTCCTGCATGGCAATCCTCTCCTTTTGGACTCTGCCCTTTTTCAAGGGCCGAAACCCTTTTTATTTATTATACTATGCAGGTTTTCCGTGGACAAGGGACATCTTTTGTGTTGTGTTATATTTTTTATTTATCCCAGATCCGGTGTATCCATGAGACAGATTGTCTCAACTGATTTTCCGTCCGTCTCAAACAGAATGATTTCATTGGTTCCTTCTCTCAACAGCGGTCCCGGAATATAAAGACGTCTCTGCGGGCCGGCCTCCCAGAATCTTCCGATGTTTTTACCATTTACAAACACGCATCCTTTTCCGAATCCGGTCACGTCAAGGAATGTATCTCCCGTCTCCCCGGCATCAAATGTAAATTTGTAGAATGCAGGCAGCCCTTCTTCATAATCTCTTGCGAAATCCACCTTTGAGATGTCCTCAAGCGGAAGCGGATACATATCCCATCCCATATGGAACGTTCCATTGACCAGAACCCCATGGGTAATTCCTTTTTTCTGTAATTCAATTTCCGGTCCGTAATTGACCCTTCCCATATTTTCCATCAGAATATCAAGATTTCCCTGTTCATTTTCCAGTTCAAATCCAGTCGTTCTGTCCATCTCATAATCATTACGGATATCTACCTGTTTTCCATCCGCAAAGAGAATTGCACGGTCTGCTCCGCCACGGATTTCGCAGGAACGAATCTCTTTTCCTCTGGTAATTGTACTTCTGTAGAGAACATAGCCATAATTTTGTCCAAGTTCCTCCATGGACAACGGCATGGCCTCTCTGACCGGGGTACTTAATGTATCCAGCGTATCAAAAAGTCCTGCTTTTTCCTGTACCTGCAATGTTCCATATGATTTTCTTGTAATTGGAGTTGTAAACTCCACTTCCGGAATCTCACGGAATTTGGAAATCACTTTCTGGAATTCCAGATACTTCTCTGTAATCTGGCCATCCTCGCTTAATGGAGCATCGTAATCGTAGGATGTCACATCCGGAAGAAGCTTTCCATCATAATTAGAACCATTCATAAACCCAAAGTTTGTTCCACCATGGAACATGTAGAAGTTCACATGTCCCCGATTCAGCATATCCTCCAGGGATTTTCTATGGTCCTCAAGACCTACAACTTTATGTTCTCCCTGTCCCCAGTGATCGAACCAGCCATCCCAGAATTCCATACACATCAGCGGCTGATTTCCAATGACACTTTCCAACTCGTCAAATCTCTCCGAACCTTTGGAACCGAAATTTGCAGTCTGCCAGACATCTTCAACGCCTCCGTCAGCCAGCATATGATCATCTGTGCCATCCGAAGTCACAAATGGTATTTCAATTCCTCGTTCTACCATCATTGTTTTCAATGCGTTCAGATATTCTTTATCATTTCCATAAGAACCATATTCGTTCTCGATCTGAAGCATCAGTACCGGACCGCCCTTTGTGAACTGATACGGCACAATCATCGGAATCAGTTTGTCATAATAACGCTCTACGCAGTCCAGATATACTTTGTTATTGCAGCGAAGCCGGATTCCCGGTTTCGTTAAAAGCCATGCCGGGAATCCGCCGAACTCCCACTCTGCGCAGATATACGGAGACGGTCTTAAAATCACATATAACCCCAGCTCCTGTGCCAGTTCCATGAATCTGCAAAGATCATATTCTCCTTCAAAGTGAAACTCCCCTTCGTACGGCTCGTGGACATTCCACGCCACATAGGTTTCCACCGTATTACAGCCCATGGCCTTTAATTTTTCCAAACGGTCTCTCCAGTATTCCGGAACTACCCGGAAATAATGGATACTTCCTGAAATGATCTGCAGTTTTTCTCCGTTAACATAAATCTCATCTTTTATTTCTATTCTGTTCTCCATTTTTAATCTCCTGCTTAAATTTGTTTCCGGGTTTCTCTTTATGAAAAGAAAGAAGCATCCCCGTTTGATGCTTCTTTCTTTTTCCCTTTTATCCTCTCTGTCACTATGCCATATATTCTTCCAGAAGTGTCATGTCGACCGAATCACTGTCATGAATGATCAGCTTGACAGATTTGGATAAATCCATACTAAGGATCCCCAAAAAGGATTTCGCATCAATCGTGGCTCTCCCCTGAACCAGATCGAAATCCCCCTCCAGTTTTCTCAGAACTCCATTCAGTCCTTTTGCTTTCTCCACTGAACCAATATTCACATATACCTCTCTCATTGTTTTTCTCCTGCCTTATGTGCATATTTTTCTTATCAGACAGCTCCTTATTATACTCGTTTTTCCACGATTTTGAAAGCCTTTTTTTGAAAAATTCACATTTGATTTTTCTCAGGAAAGCCAGGCTTTTTTCAGGATTTCCACTGCTTCTTTAATCTGGTCTTCTTCCATATTGGCATAACCGAGAAGCACAGAAGCCTGGTTTTTTCTGGTCCCCTGTGTATCGTAGGAGGAAAGACCGTAGACCGCCACTTTTTCCTCCCTTGCAAGCCGGATCAATTCCTCTTCCGACCGTCCGTTCTCAAATGTCAAAAGCAGGTGGACACCGGCATGTTCTCCGGAAATCCTGCATTTTCCTGCAAATGGTTTCAGACAGTTCAGAAAGGTATCGTGCCTTCCTTTATAAAGTGCCCGCATCCGGTTGAGGTGACGCTCGTAATGACCGTCTTCGATAAACTTCTGCAGAATCATCTGATCCACTCTGGATACGGTCGGATTGATAAACCGGCAGGCCGCCTGATAAACTTTCATCAGGCTTTCCGGAAGTACCATGTAACTCATACGGATAGCCGGAGCGATGGATTTGGAAAAAGTGCCGAGATAGATCACCTTCTCCGACGCATCGTAACCTTTCAGCGCCGGGATCGGTTTTCCTTTATAACGGAATTCACTGTCGTAATCATCCTCGATCAGATAACGCCCTTCTTTTTCATCTGCCCATGCCAGGAGCTCCATTCTCCGCCTGATCGGCATAACAATTCCAAGGGGATACTGGTGGGACGGCATGACATAGGCAATATCCGCATCCGTCTCCCGAAGGATACTGGCTTCCATTCCGTATTTGTCCATATCCACGGTACATACCGGATATCCGAGCCGCTCAAACATCCGGTATGCCTGTCGGTAAGTCGGATTTTCGAACGCCACTTTATGATTATGTCCGAGAATGGTATGGAGCAGAAGAAGCATATAGTCGTTCCCTGCCCCGATGATGATCTGTTCCGGCGTACAGTTGACCCCCCGCGCCTGGTAAAGATAGGAGGCGACGACTCTTCTCAGTCCATATTCCCCCTGCGGATCTCCCATCCGGAACAGCTCGGACTTGTCCTCCCCCAGCACATCTTTCGAGAGCTTTCTCCACACCTGATACGGGAAACGCTTCAGATCTACCCCGTGCGGAGAAAAGTCATACAGGATATCTTTTTTCTTCTCCTGCTGTCCTCCTGCAACTGTCTTTTTCGGTTTTAGCCGGTACAGTTCCTTAACATCCAGCACAAATGTCCCTTTGTACGGTACCGATTCGATATAACCTTCCGATACAAGCTGTTCATAGGCAAGTTCCACCGTACTTCTGCTGACTTCCAGATAGCCGGCCAGAGAACGGGTAGAAGGGAGTTTTTCCCCTGCGGAAATCCTCCCTTTCTGTATGTCATTTTTTATATACTGATAAATCTGTTCATAAAGAGGAACCGCACTGTGCGGTTCCAGATTCATTGTCAATTCATTCATTTTTATTTTTTCGGAAGTTTAAAGGAGCTCTTGAGTGATACGATTCTGTTAAATACCAGTGCATCCGGTCTGGAATCTTTGGAATCCACACAGAAGTATCCCTGGCGTACGAACTGGAAGCTGTCGTATGCCTTTGCATCCTGGAAATTCGGCTCTACATAGCACTCTCTTACTTCCAGAGAATTCGGATTCAGGTTCAAAGACCCGTCCTCCTTATTGTATACGCCTTTCTCCTCATCAATCAGGTTTTCATAAAGACGTACGGTTGCTTTCACTGCTGTCGGCGCTGCCACCCAGTGAATCGTTCCTTTGACTTTCCGGCCGGTAAATCCGGTGCCGCATTTTGTCTCCGGATCATAGGTGCAGTGTACGACTGTCACATTACCGTTTTCATCCTTTTCGCATCCGGTACATTTTACAAAATACGCATTCATCAGGCGCACTTCGTTGCCCGGGAACAGACGGAAGTATTTCTTCGGAGGCTCTTCCATGAAATCTTCTCTCTCGATATAAAGCTCTCTGCCAAACGGTACCATACGTTTTCCAAGTGCTTCATTTTCCAGGTTGTTATCTGCCTCGAGATATTCCACTTCTCCTTCCGGATAGTTGTCAATCACAAGTTTGATCGGATCCAGTACTGCCATCATTCTTGGGCGTTTCAGCTTCAGATCCTCACGGATGCAGTACTCAAGCATCGCATAGTCTACAGAGCTCTGTGCTTTGGAAACCCCGCACAGCTCTACAAACATCCGGATGGATTCCGGCGTAAATCCTCTTCTTCTGAGGGCAGCGATTGACACCAGTCTCGGGTCATCCCAGCCATCGACGATCTTTTCTTCTACCAGCTTTTTAATGTAACGCTTTCCGGTCACGACATTGGTCAGATAAAGCTTTGCAAACTCAATCTGTCTCGGGCCGTGATCAAACTCGCACTCTCTGACTACCCAGTCATAAAGCGGGCGGTGATCCTCAAACTCCAGTGTACAGATGGAATGTGTGATCTTCTCAACCGCATCCTCAATCGGGTGCGCGAAATCGTACATCGGATAGATGCACCATTTGTCTCCTGTATTGTGGTGAGTCATATGCGCCACACGGTACAGGATCGGATCTCTCATATTGATATTCGGGGATACCATGTCTATCCTGGCACGGAGTACCTTTTCTCCATCTTTGTAAACGCCATTCTTCATATTTTCAAATAATTCCAGGTTCTCTTCTACAGAACGGTTCCGGTACGGACTCTCCTTGCCAGGCTCTGTCAAAGTTCCTCTGTATTCTCTGATCTCATCCGGAGTCAGATCACAGACATATGCTTTTCCCTTTTTAATCAGCTTTACCGCACACTCATACATCACATCAAAATAATCGGATGCAAAGTAGAGATGATCGCCCCAGTCCGCGCCGAGCCACTGGATATCTTCCTTAATAGAATCTACGAACTCCATACGCTCTTTTGTCGGGTTCGTATCATCAAAACGCATGTGGAATTCCCCATTGTATTTCTGTGCGAGACCATAATTCAGAAGGATTGACTTTGCATGTCCGATATGCAGATATCCATTCGGCTCCGGTGGAAACCGTGTGCAGACATGATCATACACTCCTTCCCTCAAATCTTTTTCTATTTCCTGCTCAATAAAATTCCTGGATTCAGTTGCTGTTGTCTCCATAAAGCCCTCCTCATAGGTTTGGTTTTATTCATAACTTTTATGTTACCATAAAACACCTGCAACCACAAGCCAAAACCGCAAACGAGCGGCATCAAACTATTCCGTATAGACTGCGTATTTCATCACGCCGTCTTCATGGTTTTCGAAGATCCGGTATGCCTTTTCGATCTCGGAAAGTGTGCATGTGTGGGTGATCAAAGGTCTGGCATCCAGTCTGCCCTCCCGGATCAGTTCCAGAATCTCTTTGCATTTGCATGCGTCTACCCCTCCGGATTTCCAGATCAGATTTTTCCCGTACATATCCGGGAGCGGAAGTGTCTGTGGTTCTTCGTACATGGCTTCCAGCCCGATCACTGCATTGGGACGTGCCAGTCTCCATGCCATCTCAAAGGTGTTGGTGCCTCCTGCTGCCTCTACGACAGCATCAGCCCCGCGTCCGTCTGTCAGTGCCCGGATCTCCCGTTCCAGAAGATCCATATCGTCCGGTGTAAATGTCAGATCCGCCATCTTGTATTTTTCCGCGAAGGCAAGGCGTTCTTTCATACAGTCAATGGCAATAATCCGTTTTGGCTCATACAGTCTTGCGCAGAGCATCGTGCAAAGTCCCGCAGGTCCTGCCCCGATAACCACGACCGTATCTTCTTTCCGGATCTCCACCATCTGTGCCGCCCAGTATCCGGTGGAAAGAAGATCCCCAGTGAACAGTGCCTCCTCGTCAGACACTTCATCCGGTATCCTGATAAGTCCCTGATCTGCAAAAGGAATCCTTGCGTACTCCGCCTGTCCTCCGTCGATCCGGCATCCAAGCGACCATCCACCCTCCGGATCAGTACAGTTATTCACATATCCTCTTTTGCAGAAAAAGCATTCTCCGCAGAATGTCTCTACATTGACCGCCACCCGGTCTCCAACGGAAACGCTTCTGACTGCAGGTCCGGTCTCCTCCACAATGCCGACAAATTCATGTCCCAGAGTCACACCCGGCACCGCTTTTGGAACCGCACCATGCAGGATGTGAATATCACTGGAACAGATCGTTGATAGGGTCACCCGGATGACAGCATCCGTTGGCTTCTGGATGACCGGGCGCGGCTTCTGAAGAAGCGCGGCTCTTCCCTCTCCCTGATAAACCATTGCTTTCAACGTAAACGCCTCCTTTTCCCTGATACTATATTATTCACTGATTCTAATTATATCATTTCTCCGGAAGAGTCTCAAATCTCCTCTTGCTTTTTCCGGTTTTTTCAGATCAGATCGAACGGAGGCATTTTGCAATGCTGTTTGAAAATTTTGAAGTTTATGACGTTCAGGAAACACGTCGTATCAGCAAAAATGAGGGAATATGTGCGGGCATTAAAAAAACTCCTGATTTCTCAGGAGTTTTTTAAGCTGCCTAGCGGACTTGAACCGCCGACCTCCGCCTTACCAAGGCGACGCTCTACCGACTGAGCCAAGGCAGCATATTTAACACGCTCATTTACTATATCGTAAATTATCAGAAATGTCAAGAGAAAATTTTAAACCTTCCGGTACAGCTTCTTTTCGTGCTGTACCGGAAGGTTTTCTGTTTATGACAGTTCCAGTTTTCCTGTATAAAGCTGGTAGTATGTCCCTTTCTGTTTGATCAGATCTTCGTGATTGCCCCGTTCGATAATGCGTCCGTGTTCCAGAACCATGATAGCATCGCTGTTCCGGATCGTGGAAAGGCGATGGGCAATGACAAATACCGTACGTCCTTTCATCAGGTTATCCATACCTTTCTGTACGATGCTTTCCGTACGGGTATCAATGCTGGATGTTGCTTCGTCCAGAATCAGTACCGGCGGATTGGATACAGCTGCCCTCGCGATGGCAAGAAGCTGTCTCTGCCCCTGGGAAAGTTCTTCTCCGTCACCGCTTAACATGGTCTGATAACCATTCGGAAGCATATTGATAAACTGATCCGCGTGGGCAAGTTTTGCTGCCTCGTATACATCCTCGTCCGTTGCATCCAGTCTTCCGTACCGGATATTTTCCATGATTGTTCCGGTAAACAGATGGGTATCCTGCAATACAATTCCAAGAGAACGTCTCAGATCGTACTTTTTGATCTTGTTGATATTGATGCCATCGTAACGGATCTTACCATCCTGCACATCGTAGAACCGGTTGATCAGGTTTGTGATGGTCGTCTTTCCGGCTCCGGTGGAACCTACAAACGCAATCTTCTGTCCCGGTTTTGCGTAGAGTGTCAGATCGTGGAGCACCATCTTTTCATCCGTATACCCGAATGTCATATCGTAGAACCGTACATCCCCTTTCAGTTCCGTGTAGGTCACGGTACCATCCGCCTGATGCGGATGCTTCCATGCCCACATACCGGTTCTCTCTTTGCACTCGATCATATTGCCGTCTGCATCCTTGCGGACATTGACCAGTGTCACATATCCTTCGTCCACTTCCGGCTCTTCATCCATCATCGAGAAGATCCGCTCCGCGCCGGCAAGCGCCATGACAATGGAGTTAAACTGCTGTGCCACCTGCATGAACGGCTGGGTAAAGCTCTTTGTAAACTGAAGGTAGGAAGCCATAACACCAAGGGTGATGCCGCCCACTCCCATGACGGACAGGAATCCTCCAAGTACCGCCGTAAGTACAAACTGCAGGTTTCCAATGTTTCCGATAATCGGTCCCATCATGTTTGCAAAGGTATTTGCGTTTGCGGCGCTGTCATAAAGTTTCTCATTCAACTCATCAAACTCTTCTTCCGATACGCGCTCATGGTTGAAAATCTTGATGACACGCTGTCCGTTCATCCTCTCTTCCACAAACCCGGTAATATTTGCGATGGCAATCTGCTGTTTCAGGAAATATTTTCCACTGTTTCCTCCGATCGTCTTTGCGACAAAGATGAGCAGGAAGATCATAATAACAGCCAGAACCGTCAGAATCGGGCTCAGCGCCACCATGGAAATAAACGTAACCACGATGGTAATGGAAGACATCAGCACCTGCGGGATGGACTGGTTAATCATCTGACGCAGGGTATCCGTATCATTGGTGTAAAGACTCATGATGGAGCCGTTGGTATTCTGGTCAAAATAGCGGATCGGAAGTTTCTGCATATGTTCAAACATATCATCTCTGACCTGTTTTAACACACCCTGCCCGATCGTTACCATCAGTCTTGTGTAAACAAATGTAGAAATCACTCCGGCCAGGAAGATGGTTCCAAGTACTCCAAGCGCCATGTAAAGCTCTGAGAAATCCGGCGACTCCTGCCCGATCAGCGGGATAATAAAGTCATCCAGCAGAAATTTCAGTGACAGAGATACCGAAATAGACGCGATGGAACTGATAATGATACAGATAAATACTGCAAAAAACTGTACTTTAAAGCGGCTGGTCACATAGCCGAGCAGTCGTTTTGCCGTCTTTAAGGTTCCTTTGGAAACACGTACCTTTTCGTCATTCTTATTCATCTTCCTCACCTCCCTTTACCTGCGATTCGTAAACTTCCCGATAAATCGCGTTTGTCTTTAAAAGCTCTTCGGATGTGCCGATTCCGTTGATCTTACCATCATCCATGACGATAATCAGGTCTGCATCCTCAACAGAAGAGACTCTCTGCGCGATAATGATCTTTGTTGTGTCCGGAATTTCTTCCCGGAATGCCTTTCGAATCATGGCATCCGTCTTCGTATCCACCGCACTTGTGGAATCGTCCAGGATCAGAATCTTTGGTTTTTTCAGAAGGGCTCTCGCGATACAAAGTCTCTGCTTCTGTCCGCCGGAAACATTGTTTCCGCCCTGAACAATCATTGTATTGTAGCCAGCCGGGAATTCCTGCACAAAGGTGTCTGCCTGGGCAAGCTTACATACTCTCTGCACTTCTTCATCAGATGCGTTTTCATCACCCCAGCGGATATTGTCGTAAATTGTTCCGGTAAAAAGCACATTTTTCTGAAGCACCATGGATACCTGGTCACGCAGTGCTTCCAGGTTGTATTCTCTGACATCAATACCCCCGACTTTAACACATCCCTTTGTCACATCGTAAAGTCTTGGTATCAGCTGCACAAACGTAGATTTGGAACTTCCGGTACCGCCGATAATTCCAATTGTCTGGCCGGATTTGATGTGAATATCGACATCTTTCAGGGAAAGATTTCCACCTTCCCCGGCATAGCTGAAATCCACATGTTCAAAATCGATGGATCCGTCCGGAACGACCTTGACAGCATCCTCTTTATCCTGCATCTCCGGCACTTCATCCAGTACCTCCGCAATACGGTCACTGGAAGCCTCCGCAATCATAATCATAACGAAAACAAAAGATACCATCATCAGGGAAGAAAGAATCTGAAGTGCATAGACAATAACGCTTGTCAGCTCTCCTGTTTCCATCGTTTCAAATACAATATCCTTTCCTCCAATCAGCACCATGCAAAGTACAACCGCATATACAAAAAACTGCATGGTCGGAGAGTTCCAGGCCACGATTTTTTCTGCTTTCGTAAAGAGATCGTAGACAGTCCGGGAGACTTTATGAAACTTCCTGATTTCATAATCTTCTCTTACGTATGCCTTTACCACTCTGGCCGCATTGACATTTTCCTGTACCTCGTTGTTCAGAACATCGTATTCATCAAATACTTTGATAAAATGAGGATGGGCCTTCTTGGCAATGAAAATCAGTGTCCCTCCCAGCAGCGGGATTACAATAAGGAACAGGAGCGCGATTTTTACATTGATCGTCAGTGTCATGATCCATGACAGAACGATCATAATCGGTGCTCTTGCAAGCAGACGGATGCTCATCATATACGCCATCTGCACATTGGTAACATCTGTCGTCATACGTGTTACAAGGCTGGATGTGGAAAAGTGGTCAATGTTTTTAAAGGAAAACTCCTGAACCTTGTAAAAAATATCATGCCGCAGGTTTTTCGCATATCCCGCTCCGGCTCTTGCCGCATAGGTACCGGCCTTTACTCCGAACCAGAGAGCAAGCATGGCCATAACGACCAGAAGGACGCCCATCTTAATAATGTAGGGAAGATTGCCGTCCTGAATTCCGATATCGATAATGTTTGCCATCAGAAGCGGGATCAATACTTCCATCAACACTTCCAGAATGACAAAAAACGGTGCGAGAACGGATTCTTTTTTATATTCCCTGATTGATTTAAAAAGCTTTCTGTTCATCTCTACCTCCTGAAGTTATTCATTTGATCTGTTCTTCTTCCGAAAGATTGCAGATCATTTTCCGCAGAACACGAAGACACACTTCCAGGTCCTCTTTCGGAATCCCTCCGGTCAGCTTCTTTTCCATCTCCTGAATATTTACCAGAATATCCATCCTGAGTTTCTCTGCCTTTTCCGTAGGGATAATCTGTTTGAGCCTTGCATCCCTCGCAACACTATTGCGGTAAATAAATCCGTTTTTTTCCATCAGCTGCAAAATCCCGCTTGCGGTAGATCTTCTGATACGGAACTCCTCTTCGATATCCCGCTGGTACAGATCCCGCTCCATCGTCTCAAACAGAATAAAGGTCAGGACATGCTTCTGCATCGGCGTCAGCCCCATCTCCACTTCCGGCATCGTTCCCCGCCTTTTCAGCTGATGGGACAGCATATGGATGATTCTCCCAACGTGATGCTCCCGTGCCTTACGTAACTCTTGGTCCATCGTTTCCACTCCTATGATTTGTTCGTTTCCTAACAGTAGGATTATAAGGTTTTTTTCTTGACCTGTCAACATTTTTCCAATTGTTATTTATATAACAGAAAAACCGCCAAAACACTCGCATTTTTCAATGAATATTTTGGCGGTTTTCACTGTTTTACAATATAATCAGAGCAGGTCCTCTGCTTTTGTTTTAATTCTCTGCAGGGCATTGTCCACCGTCTTCGGCTTCTTTCCCAGAAGCCCTGCAATCGTTTTATAATCGGTTCCAAGCAGATGCAGGTACAACACCCTCTTTTCCAGATCACTCAGACGTCCCTCCAGATCTTTCATGAAAGAATCCTCGGATTCCTTGTGAATCACCAGATCCTCCGGATTATTGTTGGATGAAGTATTCTGGAGACCGATCAGCTCGGATTCCTTTTCCTCGGAAATCTCCTGTTTATCATAGAGAGAAACATAGGAATTCAGCGGCAGATGTTTCTTCCTCCTCGATGCCCGGATCGCTGAATACAGCTGTCTTGTCACACAGATCGTCGCGAAGGTTTCAAAGGAAGCCTCCTGCTCCGGATCGTAATCCTGCACCGCTTTAAACAAACCGATCATTCCCTCCTGAATCAGGTCATCACTGTCCCCGCCCAAAAGGAACATCGCCCGCGCTTTTTTCTTAACCACGGGCTTATACTTTTCCAGAAGGAAATCCATAATCTCGGCTTCTCCGCTTCGAAGGCTCTGGATCAGCTCTTCATCTGTTCTGGTTTCATAATCAGCCATCTTTCTGCCGCTCCTTTACCTTGTCCTCTGGCGAACAATCTCGTAAGCCAGTACGCCGGCCGCCACAGATGCGTTGAGAGAATCAATCTCTCCTTTCATAGGAATTGACGCAGTGAAATCACATGCTTCCTTTACGAGTCTGGAAACTCCCTCTCCTTCGTTCCCGATCACAAGCCCGATCGGCCCTTTGAGATCGACATCGTACATCACATCGCCTCCCATGTCGGCACAGACAAACCAGAGTCCCCGTTCCTTTAATTCTTCCATTGTTTTCACCAGATTGGTCACCTTTGCAACCGGAGTATAGTTTAACGCCCCTGCCGATGTTTTTGCGACTGTCGCGGTCAATCCTGCCGCCCGGCGTTTCGGAATGATCACCCCGTGGGCACCCGCCAGATTGGCCGTCCGGATAATGGCTCCCAGATTGTGCGGATCCTCGATATTATCCAGAAGGATCAGGAACGGATCCTCCCCCTTCTTCTTCGCAAGGTTGAACATATCCTCAATATCCGAGTATTCATACGCGGCTGTTACTGCAATAACGCCCTGATGCTTTTTTGTTTCCGAGAGCTGGTCAAGCCGCTCTTTTGTAACAAAGTTTAAAATCGTATCGTGCTTTTTTGCTTCCCGTACGATGGTCCGCACCGGTCCGTCCTGACATCCGTCCAGAACGTACAGCTTATCCACCGGTTTCCCGGAGCGGAATGCTTCCAGCACCGCATTTCTTCCTTCAATCATCGATTCATTTCTATTCTTCTGGTCTTTCATCCTTCTCCTCTGCTTCCTCCAGCCCGACAAGGCCGGTTTTGATCAGATCAACGATCCGTCTGTAGTTTTTTTTCAGATAAAGATATCCGATCAGCGCTTCAAATCCTGTTGCCCGTCTATAGTCCGTGATGGACTGATTCTTCGCCGGGGAAACGGATTTTGCGTTTCTCCCTCTCCGGTAAACCGCATGTTCCTCTTCCGTCAGATGTTCCTGCATCACCCTCATCATGGCAGACTGTGCAGATGCCTGCACAAGCCTGCTCGTCTCTTTCTGCATAACATTCACCGGGCGGTTTCCCTTTCTGATAATCAGCGATTTGATCACCAGGTCATAGACACAGTCCCCGATAAAGGCAAGGGACAAAGGGGAATAACTTCTGATATCATGTTCCTCTGTCTGAAAGACTTCACACAGATACGAATCCAGTTCCATCGTTATACTCTCTTCCATTGTACTCCTTCTCTTGTGTCCTTTAAGACAATTCCTTTTTCCAGAAGCTCATCCCTGATCTCATCAGCACGTTTGAAATTCTTTTCCTTCCTTGCCTTTGTTCTCTCCTCGATCAGAGCCTCGATGTCCGCATCCAGCATTTCCTCTTCTTTGTCCACAATCAGTCCGAGGATATCGCAAAGACGCACAATCAGATCAAAAAGTGCCTTTGCGTACTCTTTGGAGCTTTCTCCGTCTGCTGTTGTGTTGGCAAATTTTACAAGTTCAAAGATAGCAGTGATGGCATCGGCTGTATTGAAGTCATCTTCCATAGCGTCTTCAAATTCTTTGATGAACTCTGCAGTCTTTGCCGCGTTTTCTTTCTCTACATCTGTCATCTGCTCTGTCTGTGCTGTTTCCATCAGGTGTTTCAGATGGTCTGCAGCATTGGTAATACGCTCCAGACTGTTCTTTGCTGCTTCCATCAGCTCCGCGCTGAAATTCAGCGGGCTTCTGTAATGCGCGCTCAGCATAAAGAACCGGAATACCTGCAGGTCATATTTCTCCCCGATCTCCCGTACAGTGCGGAAGTTTCCGAGAGATTTTGACATCTTCTTATTATCAATATTTAAAAATCCATTGTGCATCCAGTAACGCGCAAATTCCTTGCCGTTGCATGCCTCGGACTGTGCTATTTCATTTTCATGATGCGGGAAAATAAGATCTTCGCCGCCGGCATGAATGTCAATCTGCTCGCCCAGATATTTTCTGGACATTTCCGAGCATTCGATGTGCCATCCCGGACGTCCTTTACTCCACGGTGCATCCCAGAACGGCTCGCCGTCTTTTTTCGGCTTCCAGAGTACGAAATCCAGAGGATCTTCCTTTTCGTCCTGGCCGGATACGAGAAGCTCTCTTCCGCCGGACTGCAGGTCATCCAGATTTTTATGGGACAGCTTTCCATAGTCTTTGAAACTTCTTGTGCGGAAGTAAACGGTTCCGTTCTTCTCATAGGCATGCCCCTTTTCAATCAGTTCCCGGATCATCTCGATCATTCCGCCGATCTCCTGGGTCGCCAGTGGATTTGCGGTAGCCGGCTTGATGTTGAGGTCTTCCATATCCTTTTTGCACTCCGCAATATAGCGTGCCGCGATCTCATCTGCCGTCACGCCCTCTTCCAGTGCTTTTTTAATGATCTTATCATCTACGTCTGTAAAGTTGGAAACAAAATTCACTTCATATCCTTTGTATTCAAAATAGCGGCGTACCGTATCAAAGACAATCATCGGTCTTGCATTTCCAATATGAATAAAATTATAAACGGTCGGGCCGCATACATACATCTTTACCTTTCCCTCTTCCAGAGGCACGAATTCTTCCTTTTTTCGTGTCATCGTATTGTACAGTTTCATCTGTCATTCTCCTCCTTTTCTTTTTTTGCAGAGTCTTACGGAGCATTTCTATCGCACAGGAAAATTTTCCCGGCACATAAAAAGAAAAACTTCGTCCCTGATAACATCCAAGAGACGAAGTTGATCCGCGGTTCCACTCTATTAAAAAGGGCAGATGCCCTTTCCACTCATCTGTGCAGGTAACGACTGCCTACGTGATCTGCTACTTTTCCTTCGCAGACCCGGCTCCCGGACGCACTTCACATATCCGTTCTTTCGGAGGGCTCTCAGCCGGCGGCCTTCCTTCTCTGTAAAGTATGCATATGCTACTCTTTCCGTTCTCTGCCTTTTTCTATCCTTCTGTTGTTATAGTGTATGGGATAACTCTCATTTTGTCAACTCCCATTTCTATACAATCTCATTCAAAAATACCGGTGGTGCGGGTTGGGTGCCCTTCAGAAGCACGCGCATCTGCGGGCCCATGTTTTCATAGACTTCCCGCTCCTCTTTGCGCTCTGACCGGTAGCCAAACAATACCGTCACAAGTTCCCCCGGAGAAACCGTTTCCGCCTCTTTGGAGGCTTTGGTTTTCCGGACAGATAAAGTCTGTCCCTCCTGTCCCCGGATCTCCCAGTATCCAGTATTTTCCGGAATCAGTCCATCTTCTATATGAAGCCGGATCTCAAAATTGCTCCGGGCAAGGAACCGTTCCAGAAAGTGCTGAAGATGGACGATCCGGACCATGATCATCGGAACTTCCTTTTCTTCGGCTCCTTCCAGTTCTTCTTTAAGCCATGCCGCATCCTCCGGGCGGGCCCCTGAAATCTGGACGGTTTTTACCGGTTCCTCATTCAGAAACGCGAGGATCTGCTCCCAGTCTTCTTTTTTCTCGAACAGCGGCTCCCGAAGCTCTGCCTTTCCTTCATAACATCCATAAACGACAAATCCGGTCGGTTTTCCGTCCTTTTCCGTAAGCAGGATTCCTCCGCCTTCGCTTTGCTGTTCTTTTAAGATCGTTCTGTAATAACGTTCTGTCCGGGCTGCACGGACGAAAGGCATCTGTCCAAGCAGTTTCTCCGCAAAACAGGCAAGTGCCCGGCAGTCCGATTCCCCGGCGTATCGCACCTGGCATCCTGCCAAAGTCCCGTCTTGTCCTTTTTCTCCGGATGGTTTCCCCTCTATCCGGAGCTGACGATAGACAAACCGGAATCCATGCGGATAATAAATTCCCTCCGCAGCCGGCATCAAATAAGTGAACGGCTCTCCTGCCTGATACATGTCTTTGGCAGACATTTGCAAAAGCCGCGTCATATAGCCCCGGCTCCGGTATTCCTTCTTTGTTGCCACCGCTATAATATAGTGAAGCAGGCATGTTTCCCCCAAAAACTGCACCGGATATGGATTAAGCTGCAGCATGGAGACCGGCCCGTCCTCTTCTTCTATGATATAGATGGAATTCTCCGCCGTTTTCACCTGATAATAATAATCAAGAAACGCCTCGTCGTCCTCCGTAAAAATCTCTTCCCAGAGCGATCGGGTCATTCTGTGCTCCTCTTGTTTCAACTTTCTTATTTTCATTCCATCACCCGGTCATCCGACACACCGTGACATCCAGGGCATCCCCGGCATCCGCCTTCCTGCCACGTCACGTCATAGCTGAAATTCGTTGCCTTTTCAATGCAGCAGACTGCCTGGGCGGAAATTCCCTCTCCGCTTCCGGTAAATCCAAGACCTTCTTCCGTGGTTGCCTTGATGTTGACCTGATCCACATCAATGGCAAGCGTCCTTGCAATATTTTCCCGCATGGCATCAATATGCGGACGCATCTTTGGCCGCTGCGCAATGATTGTCGCATCGATATTTTCAATCACATATAAGTGTTCATCAAGAAGCTCTCCAACCTGTTCCAGAAGTTTCAGGCTGGATGCTCCTTTGTATGTTTCGTCTGTATCCGGAAAGTGAAGACCGATATCTCCAAGGGCCGCGGCGCCGAGAAGCGCATCCATGACCGCATGCAAAAGCACGTCCGCGTCCGAATGACCCAAAAGCCCCTTTTCATATGGAATCTTCACCCCTCCGATAATCAAGTCTCTTCCTTCTGTCAATTTATGGACATCATATCCCATTCCTACTCTCAATAAGACTCCTCCTTTCCTTTTCGCGTTCATCTGTCATGTATTGTACTCTTTTCCATCTTATTTTAACATATTCTTCCCAAAAACTACTGATTTTTCGGGAACATTATTTAACGCGGAACATTTTCGGGGCATAGCGGTACACCAGAATGAGCGCCGCCACAATATAGGCAAGTGTCACAACCAGCACACCTGCGGTAAACGGAAGATTTCCTGTGAGAGTACCGTTTGCCTGAAGCTCATAACACAGAAAACAAATCAGATAGACCGCCATATTAATTGCCTGAAAAAACGGATTTTTTACATTCATCTCTTCAGAATACGGCTGGAATACGTAGTACAAAAACAGGTGATGCACGGTAAAGAACACAGAAAGCATCAGTACTGCCGCACAAAACAAAAACATGTTCTGTCCAAAATTCCAGATACCGCAGATTCCACGAAATCCTGCCACCGCTGCACAGATTGCAGCTCCGATCACCAGATTATACCCCGCGATTTTTACCAGACGGATCCGAAAATTGGATAGAAGCGTCTTTGGATTCCGGTAGAAACCGAATTTCAGCATACTTTTATCGCAATTATAAAACATTGCCTTGCAGGCCTTGTCAGCCACCGTCATCATATACATAACAAAAACGAAAATCGGAAGGAAATCCGGAAGGTTTTCTGCTCCCAGATACGCTACTTCCGGCATTCCCACTCTGAACATTACACCTGCGATAAAAAAGCCCACGACTGCCGCCAGACGATAGTACACCGGTCTTAGAATCTGCCTCCTGTGCCTCAGGAAAAACAAAGCATTAAAGTATTCATAGCCGTGAAGCTTTTCCACTCCCGCCATCTTTCTGCTGTCTGCATGCAGATCCTGCTCCCGAATTCCCACAGACTTCTCATTTGCCGCCTGAGTGGATTGATTGACAATGGAAGAAAACAGCCATTGCTCTTCTACCGTCCTGTGGAGTTTCCGGCGGTAACAACGGTATCCTGACAGAATATACCACGCCGAAATCACACCCACAATACAAATCAGAACAAGTAAAGCAGGATGAAACAGTCTCTCTGCAGTCAAAAATGGTCCCCACGGCACGAACACAGTATATGCACCGGCAACGGACAGAAAAATAATTGTCCATACCCATCCGGTTTTTCTGGAGAACACAATCCCTTTCCGGTCATACAGCCATACCTGAAACGCCTCGCCCGCAGCACGCATCATCACAATGACAATCCAGAGACATATACCGTCTGCAATACTTCCTCCCGTAAACCAGGAAGCTGTCATGATGCAAATCAGAAAATACAATGCGAACGGGATATAACAGTAAAGAAGATATACCTTTGTATACTTTTCCACATCCATTTTCATGTACCGTATCGCGGTAAATTTCTCTTTCGTTACTTTAAAGACCACACTATCCTGAAGCGGTCCCATGATACAGGACAAAAAGAACAGGATCTGAACCAGACTGTCAAATCTCACTCCACTTTCCGCCGTACCAGCAAAAAGTGCCGGAAGGACAGCAAAAAGAAATATGTAAAGCGCCTTCCCCGCCAGACTGAAAACCTGACCAAGAATTGTAAACAACACCGCAAGCACCATCTTCAGTTCCCGATTCCCATACACACTGTCCGGAACATGCTTCCCGATCACCCACAGTCTCTTCAGATAATACAGGAACGTATTCGTCACAATTGTTGCTTTTAACATAATAATCTGCTGTAATGTTCTAACCATGGCTTTCCTCATCCTTCAATAATTCAATGATCTGTTCTTCAAAATCCTTCTGCTTCAACATCTCATGGTCGATCTGCCTGAGTCTCCCGTCACTTAAAATGACGATCTCATCACAGAGATCCGTCGCAAGCTGCAGAATATGCGTAGAGAAAATGATCACATGATCCTTCTGCATACTGCGCAGAAGACGCTTCATCTCCAGCGCAACAACTACATCCAGTGAAGTCAGCGGCTCATCCAGAAGAATCACCGGCGGCCTTGAGATCATAAAACAAATCATCTGAAGCTTATTCTTCATTCCATGAGAATATCCCTTGATCAGCTTCTTCCTGTCCTCCTGGTCAATCTGCACCAGATCAAAATACGCTTCCGCACTCGTCCCCGGCTCAATCCTGTCCCTGTTAATATCCATAAAAAACCGCACAAACTCTTCACCCGTCAAAAAATCCGGAAGCACCGGCACCGAAAACACATATCCAATCTCATCCGGCATTATCTCCCGCTCGTTTTCTCCGTCCCAGAGCATAGCAGCCCCTGAATCCGGCTGAATCTCATCACTCAGGCAATTAAACAACGTCGTCTTACCAGCTCCATTACGCCCAAGAAGCCCATAAATCTTTCCCTTTTCAAACACAAAGGAACAATCATGCAAAACCACCTTGCTGCCAAAAGATTTCTTCACATTATTTAAACGTAATTCCATATCCTTCCCCTTTTCGTTCGATTTTTTCAATATTATATCTAAAAAGTCTGCCAGATACAACGTAAAAAACCATATTCCAGAAATATTAAGAATTATTTAGAATTATTGCCAAATTATCAGGGACGTGTTCCGGTGTATCGGAACCTGTCCCCGATGGAAAAAATCTGACAATTTGAGTTTTGCCTTATTTTATGTGGGTTTCGGGGGTTTTTTTGTCATTTACGTCGTGTACCTGTGTATCGGAACACGTCCCCGCCGAAAGTAAAACACAACAAAAAAAGAGACTTTCGTCTCTTTTTTGTACTTATGAATTTGTAGTAGCGGGAACTGGATTCGAACCAGCGACACTACGGGTATGAACCGTATGCTCTAGCCAACTGAGCTATCCCGCCATATGTTTTGTAATTTTCATAAGAAATGGGACCTATAGGGCTCGAACCTATGACCCTCTGCTTGTAAGGCAGATGCTCTCCCAGCTGAGCTAAGATCCCATATGAATAGCGGGAACTGGATTCGAACCAGCGACACTACGGGTATGAACCGTATGCTCTAGCCAACTGAGCTATCCCGCCATATGTTCGTAATTTCTTACGAAATGGGACCTATAGGGCTCGAACCTATGACCCTCTGCTTGTAAGGCAGATGCTCTCCCAGCTGAGCTAAGATCCCATATATCGCGGGTCGCTTTCGCAACCCGCTTGATTATTATACTATTAACATCTGATAAATGTCAACACTTTTTTTATCTTTTTTGACATAGATTTTTTCACTTTTTTTGGTGGTCTTTGCGGCTTTTTCCGTTTCAGACTGTTATAGCAGGATCTCAATGAATCTGCGTCTTTATTTTGCGGAAATTTTTAAACAATTCCCTGAGCTTCCATTGCGGCTGCTACTTTTTCAAATCCGGCAATGTTTGCTCCTACAACATAGTTGCCTTCGCATCCGTATCTCTTTGCTGCGTCTGCTGCGTTGTGGCAGATGTTTACCATGATGTTTTTCAGTTTCGCATCAACTTCTTCAAAAGACCAGCTCAAACGCTCGCTGTTCTGTGACATCTCCAGTGCGGATGTTGCAACACCGCCGGCATTGGATGCTTTTCCAGGTGCGAAGAGCACGCCGTTTGCCTGTAAGTATTCTGTTGCTTCCATTGTAGTCGGCATGTTTGCTCCTTCTGCAACTGCGATACATCCGTTTGCCACAAGCTGTTTTGCATCTTCAAGGTGCAGTTCGTTCTGTGTTGCGCAAGGAAGTGCGATGTCGCATTTTACGGACCATACGCCTGCACCTTCATGGTATTCGGAGTTCGGACGGTATGTCTTGTACTCGGTCAGTCTTGCACGTTTTACTTCTTTGATCTCTTTCACTGCATCCAGATCAAAGCCTTCCGGATCGTAGATCCATCCGGTAGAATCGCTCATGGTCACGACTTTTGCACCCATCTGTACTGCTTTTTCTGCTGCATAGATCGCAACATTTCCTGCTCCGGAGATGGCAATGACTTTATCTTTCATGTCTTTGCCTGCGAGTTTTAACATTTCTTCCGTGAAGTAAAGCAGTCCGTATCCTGTTGCTTCTGTACGAACAAGGGATCCTCCATATGTCAGACCCTTTCCTGTGAGCACGCCTTCAAATACGCCGCGGATTCTCTTGTACTGTCCGAACATGTAGCCGATCTCTCTTGCCCCTGTTCCGATGTCTCCGGCCGGCACGTCTGTGTCTGCTCCAATGTATTTGCACAGCTCTGTCATGAAGCTCTGACAGAATGCCATGATCTCTCTGTCGGATTTTCCTTTTGGATCAAAGTCAGATCCGCCTTTTCCTCCGCCGATTGGAAGACCTGTCAGGGAGTTTTTGAAAATCTGCTCAAATCCAAGGAATTTGATAATGCTTAAATTTACAGACGGATGGAGTCTGAGTCCTCCTTTGTATGGTCCGATTGCGCTGTTGAACTGTACCCGGTATGCCTTATTGACATGTACCTGTCCGTTGTCGTCTACCCACGGCACACGGAAGAGCAGCTGTCTTTCTGGCTCTGTCAGTCTTTCCAGAAGCGCTTCTTTTCTGTATTTATCTTCATTTGCCTCAATCACGACACGGAGAGATTCCAGAACTTCTTTGACAGCCTGGTGAAATTCCGGTTCGTTTGGGTTTTTCTTTACTACAAGGTCAATCACTTCATCTACGTATGACATAACATCTTCCTCCTACTTCTTTTCCTAAAAAAGTCTGCATAAACATACATCGCTTTTCTTCTTTAACACTGTAAAGCATTTTCATGTCATTGTCAAGAATTTTTTACCTTGTCTTTTTGGTTCGTTTTTCCTGATTTTCCATTCCCGCGGCCTTCTCATGGGCAGCTTTTGCCAGTATTCGCAGCTGTTCGGAAAACGGCTCCGGATCGATTTCGCTCTCGGCCAGCAGTTCTCCCCACCATTCCGTCAACTTGTCTTTCAGCTTCAGATACAGTTTTTCTCCGCTTTCTGAAAGCGAAATTTCGTATGTTTTTGCATTTCCCGGACGTTTTTCCCTGATTATATATCCACTTTTCTCGAGGCGGCGCATCTCTCTCGTCGCCATTGCCTGATCCATGGCCATGGAATCGCACATCTCTCTCTGGCTGCACTTTGGATTGGCCCCAATATACATGACAAAATAATAGCTGGAATAGCCGATCCCGTACTGCTCCACCAGATGGTGCAGATACTTCTGTGACTGACGGTTTAGAATAGAAATATATTTTCCGATCTTACTGGACGGCATATCTGTCCCTCCCTTAATAAAACCATTAAGCAATTTTACGCTTACATTATAATCATCGTGTTTTCTTCTGTCAAATACTCAAGGGAAACGGAAAGAGGACAAATCCTGCTCTGATCTGTCCTCTTTCTCTATCAATTATATGCCCTATTTGAAATATGCGACGCCGGATTCAAAGATCTTCATATCCTGTTCGCCGTAAATATTGATTGCCACACCATCCGCTCTACGCTCGGAATGTGCCATCTTGCCAAGTACACGTCCGTCCGGGCTTGTGATACCTTCGATCGCGCGGTAGGAACCGTTAACATTCCATTCCTCGTCCATCGTTACATTTCCGTCCAGATCGCAGTACTGTGTCGCTACCTGTCCGTTTGCAAAGAGGGTATTAAGCCATTCTTCATTTGCAACAAAACGTCCCTCCCCGTGGGAAGCCGGGTTTGTATAAACTCCGCCAAGCTCTGCCATCTGAAGCCATGGGGACTTGTTTGTAACTACTTTTGTGTAAACCATCTTGGAAATATGACGTCCAATGGTATTGTATGTCAATGTCGGCGCGTCTTCTGTCTGTCCGACAATCTTGCCGTGCGGAACAAGGCCCAGTTTGATCAGTGTCTGGAATCCGTTACAGATACCAAGCGCAAGACCGTCTCTTTCATTTAAGAGCTTCTCTACTGCTTCTTTCATCTTTGCGTTCTGGAATGCAGTCGCAAAGAACTTCGCAGATCCGTCCGGCTCATCTCCTGCGGAGAATCCGCCCGGGAACATAATAATCTGAGACTGTCCGATTGCCTTTTCAAACTCAGCTACAGAATCGCGGATATCTGCCGCATCCAGATTCCGGAATACCTTTGTAATCACCTTAGCACCTGCGCGCTCAAATGCCTTTGCACTGTCGTACTCGCAGTTTGTTCCCGGGAATACCGGAATAAAGACAGTCGGCTGCGCAATCTTGTGGGAGCAGATGTGAACTTTCTTTGTATCGTAGCATCCGTCTTCCGTGATACGTGCTTCCGGATCTGCCGGCGCCACATATACGGACTCCGGTGCTGATTCTTCACCTGAAACGGTTGCAAATACCTTTTCCAGAGGTGCTTTCCATGCTGACTCTGCTTCTGCAAGTGTAATTTCCGTATTTCCATAAGAGAAGGTACCGTTATCTGTCACTTCACCGATCACTGTATATGTAATCGCAAGTTTTCCGACTTTATCTGCCGGTACTTCTGCGATAATATCTCCAAATCCCGGAGCAAAGAAATCTCTCGGGTCTACATTATGCTCAATCTTGACACCCATGCCGTTTCCGAATGCCATCTTGCTGACAGCCGCAGCAATACCGTGGCGGTCCAGAGCGTACGCGGAAACAATGTTTCCATTCTGAATATCCTCGCGGAACTTGCCGTACTGATCCATTATCTGGCTGTAAACCGGGAGGCTGTACTGATCTTTCTCAATCCGAAGCCATACAAGCTTATTGCCTGCTGCTTTGAGTTCCGGTGTAATAATGTCTCCAACCTTCGCAATGTCCACAGCAAAGGAAACCAGTGTCGGAGGTACATCGATATCCTGGAAGGTTCCGGACATACTGTCCTTTCCTCCGATGGATGGAAGTCCGTATCCGATCTGTGCGCTGTATGCACCAAGGAGTGCCGCAAACGGCTGACTCCAGCGTTTCGGATCTTCTGTCATTCTGCGGAAATACTCCTGGAATGTGAAGCGGATTTTCCGGTAGTCTCCGCCGGAAGCTACGATCTTTGCGATGGACTCGGTCACTGCATAAACTGCTCCGTGATACGGGCTCCAGCTTGAAAGATACGGGTCAAATCCAAAGCTCATCATGGATACCGTATCACATGCCCCTTTCAGTACCGGAAGTTTGGCTACCATGGTCTGGGTCTCTGTCATCTGGTATTTTCCGCCGTGCGGCATGAAGACAGATCCTGCTCCGATGGAACCGTCAAACATCTCCACAAGTCCTTTCTGGGAACATACGTTGAGGTCTTTTAATGTATCAAGCCATGCTTCCTTCACATCCGGAACATCCTTGCGTTCTTCCAGCATGTTGCCGTCTTTTGACGGAATCTCAACAAAGACTTCTGTCTCCTGATGTGCTCCGTTTGTATCGAGGAATGCACGGGAAATGTTGACAATCTCTTTGCCTCTCCAGGAGAGTACAAGACGAGGTTCTTCTGTGACAACTGCCACTTCCACCGCCTCCAGGTTCTCCTCTTTGGCATACTCTAAAAACTGTGCGACATCTTTTGGATCTACTACAACAGCCATACGTTCCTGGGACTCGGAAATAGCGATCTCTGTTCCATCAAGTCCTGCGTATTTTTTCGGCACTTTGTCAAGATCCACTCTCAGACCATCTGCCAGCTCTCCGATCGCAACGGAAACTCCGCCTGCGCCAAAGTCATTACACTTCTTGATGAGACGGCTGACTTCTTCTCTGCGGAACATTCTCTGAATCTTACGCTCTGTCGGCGCATTTCCTTTCTGAACTTCCGCGCCACAGGTCTCGATGGATGCCTCTGTATGTACTTTGGAAGAACCGGTTGCACCGCCGCATCCGTCTCTTCCTGTCCGTCCGCCGAGCAGAATGATGATATCGCCCGGATCGGATGTCTCACGGATAACCGCACGTCTCGGAGCAGCCCCGAGAACAGCACCGATCTCCATACGTTTTGCCACGTAGTCCGGGTGGTAAATCTCTTTAACCATACCTGTCGCAAGTCCAATCTGGTTGCCGTAGGAGCTGTATCCATGGGCAGCCTCTCTGACAAGCTTCTTCTGAGGGAGCTTTCCTTTCATCGTATCTTTCACAGAAACGGTCGGATCTGCCGCTCCTGTCACACGCATTGCCTGGTAAACATAAGTACGGCCGGACAGTGGGTCACGGATGGCTCCGCCAAGGCAGGTTGCAGCGCCTCCAAACGGCTCGATCTCGGTCGGATGATTGTGTGTCTCGTTCTTAAAGTTGACAAGCCACTCTTCTTCCTTTCCGTCCACTTCGATCGGCACTACGATACTGCACGCATTGATCTCATCGGACTCCTCCTGATCCTGAAGCTTTCCTTCTTTTTTCAGCTTCCGCATTGCCATCAGGGCAAGGTCCATCAGGCAGACAAACTTGTCCTCTCTGCCTTTGAAAATTTCACTGTGTGTCTGTAAATATTCCCGGTATGTCTCTTCCAGAGGTTCACGGTAGTCTCCCTCTCCGAAAGTTACATTGGTAAGCTCAGTGGAGAATGTCGTATGACGGCAGTGATCAGACCAGTATGTATCCAGCACACGGATCTCTGTCATGGACGGATCACGCTTCTCCTCTGTCCGGAAATAATTCTGAATATGAAGGAAATCCTTAAATGTCATGGCAAGGCCAAGGGAATCATAAAGCTCTTTTAAGCTTCCGTCTTCCATGTCCTGGAAGCCGTCAAAAATCAGGACGTCTGCAGGCTCCTCAAACTGTGTCACCAGTGTTTCCGGCTTGTCCATTCCGGTTTCTCTGGAATCCACCGGGTTGATGCAGTGCGCCTTGATTGCCGCAAACTCCTCGTCGCTTACGCTTCCTTCGATTACGTAAGTTGTCGCCGTCTTGATTACCGGCTTTTCATCCTCACGGATAAACTGTACGCACTGTACAGCAGAATCCGCTCTCTGGTCAAACTGTCCCGGCAGGTACTCTACGGAAAATGCCCGCTCGTCCTCTTTCATCGGGAAAGTCTCTTTATATAAGGTATCTACCGGCGGCTCCGCGAACACACCGTTGCACGCTCTCTCAAATGTCTCGTCTGACAGATTTTCAATATCATAGCGGATCAGCACACGGACATTGGTCACGCCGCAAATCCCCAGGTAGCTTTTGATCTCGTGTTTTAATGCTTTCGCCTGTACGGCAAAATCCTGCTTTTTCTCTGCATATACACGTCTTACACCGCTCATGAATTTCCTCCATTCTTCTTTTTACAAGATTATTCGATTCTGACCCTAGTGTATCATACTTTTCTTGATAAGTATAATTAATATATTTAAATTTACTTATAAGTTGTCCTAATTTTCTTTTTTCTTCCTCCAGATCCGAAGTCCAATACAGATCAATTCAAAGAAAATCAGAAAAGCAACAAAAAATCCCCCGATCCGCAGTGTCATATCGAAGAAAAATCCTTCCGGAAGCATCCGGATCATATAATCCGTGGCCGGGTCAAACATCCACAGATCATTGTCGAAAAACAGCTCATGGAAAATGACAAAGCACCGGTCAAAGTTCACGGCAATCGCAATTCCAAGAGCCGCAACCAGCGCCAGAAATACCCCGACCGTGATCTCATAAGCCTTCGGCAGAATCCGTTTGAGATCCGCCTTCAAAACGAGCAGAAGCACTACCGCCGCAGCCAGTATAACCGCCGCATATCTTCTGAGGGCAAACCCTCCAAGAAACAGATCCCGGACCTCTCCCATATGGAACCGGTCCTGTTCATTGAAAAAGTCCTGACGCTCCCCATCAATCGTAGTCATGACGGAAAGCTCCTCCCGGTCTCCTCGTAAGTAGGACATCATCTTTTCCGTAACATCCATGATGTCGTCCATCTCCATCGGGAGTGTCTCCTGAATTTCATACTTTTCATATTCTTTCTGGTAAAAACCAAAATCACTGTATGCTGCGATCTCGAAAGCACTCAGCAGTAAAATCAGAATCAGCGAAACCGCTGCCGCTGCTGCCAGAAATCCGTGTAGCACTTTTTTTGTCTTCATTCTTATCGCCGTTCCTTTCTGTCTGTCTTCTTTTCCTATTATATATGCTGTCGGCCTGTCCTTCCAGCAAAACTTTTGTGCCTTGTTTTTTTTCCATTCTTTCCTTATAATAAAACTAGAATTTATAAGGAGGACTTATGATGGATATCAACTATGAATTATATAAAGTTTTTTACTATGTTGCGTCAAGTTTAAGCTTCTCCGAAGCATCCAAGCAGCTTTACATTTCCCAGTCCGCAGTCAGCCAGTCAATCAAGGCTCTGGAAAAGAAACTGGATCAGGTCCTGTTTATCCGGAGTACAAAGAAAGTCCAGCTCACTCCGGAAGGGGAGATCCTTCTGCGCCATGTGGAACCGGCCATGAATCTGATCAAAAGAGGAGAAAACCAGCTTCTGGAATCCGCCTCCACAGGCGGTCAGATCCGGATCGGGGCAAGTGATACCATCTGCCGCTACTTTCTCGTACCGTATCTAGAGCGTTTTCACAGGAGTTTTCCAAGTTCTCACATCAAGGTGACAAACCAGACGTCCATCAAATGCGTGGATCTTCTGGAAAACGGACAGGTGGATCTGATTTTTATCAATTACCCTAACAATTATATCAACCAGCTTTCTACCGTCAAAAAGATCAAAACGTTCCGGGACGTCTTTGTCGCCAATGATTCCTTCTCCCACCTGAAAGGGAAGAAACTTTCCTACCAGGAACTTTTGGATCAACCGATCCTGATGCTGGACCGGAAAAGTACGACCAGTGAATTCCTTCACAGTCTTTTCCAGCAGCATCAGCTGGATCTTGTACCGGAAATCGAGCTGAGCAGCAATGATCTTCTCATCGATCTTGCAAAGATCGGCCTTGGCATCGCTTTCATTCCGGATTACTGTTTAAGCCGTGACCCGGAAGGGCTCTTTATCGTGGAGACAAAAGAAGAGCTGCCAAAACGGCAGCTCCTGATCGCCTACAATGACCGGATTCCGATGTCCCGGTCTGTACAGGCTTTTCTCGATTACTTCTAATCTTTGGATCACAGCCGGATTCTTACGTTTTCGGAGTGTTCTATGGCTGCGTCCTGGTTGCATCCCAGAATGCAGCCACCGCTTCCGCGGTCTGGGGAAGCCGGATGGAGAAAGCCTTGCTCCATTCTCTGGGAAAGACCGCCCGGTACTGTCGAAGCAGGAAACGGTCGTCCAGAAGAAAAATCATTCCTCTGTCCGTATCGGTTCGGATCACCCGTCCAGCCGCCTGCATGACTTTATTCATTCCAGGATACAGGTAGGCATAATCAAATCCGCTCATTCCTTTTTCATCAAAATACTGCTTTAACAGCTCTCTCTCCAGACAGACCTGTGGAAGTCCTGTGCCGACAATCCACGTCCCGATCAGCCGCTCTTCTGTCAGATCGATCCCCTCTGAAAAAATCCCGCCCATCACGCAGAATCCGATCAGTGATCCGTCCCGCTCTTCTTCAAAGTAATTCAGAAATTCTTCCCGTTCTTCCTCCGTCATGCCCGGATCCTGAATCAGGCAGAAAATCTCCTCCTCTTCTTTCTGAAGTGCCAAAAAGGCCTCATACACATCATTTAAAAACCGATAGGATGGGAAAAAGGCAAGATAATTCCCATTTTTCTTTCGAACCGTCTCCAGCATATATCTGGCATACCGCTCGTACATCTCCTCACTGCGCCTCGTATATCGGGTCGTAACATCGCTTCCGATCAGAACCCTTTTATTCTCTTCCGGAAACGGGGTATGGGCATACACCGCATAGTCATCTGTCTGCGTGCTCAACAGCTTCTTATAATATTGAATCGGAAGCAGGGTTGCCGAAAAGAAGATCGTACTGACTCCGTAATTCAGATACTCGCTTAAATTGACTGCCGGATTCACGCAGAACAGCCGGACATAAAACTTCCCTTCTTCGGTAAGCTCCGTATAAATCATATAATTTTCGTCCAGTTTATCATGAATATACAGAAAGTCCCGAATCTCAAAATACAGATCCAGCACCTTCTCCCGAATCTCTTCCTGATTGCACTCTTCCAGAAAACGCTCTATTTCGGTCATCACATTCATCAGACGGAGCACCAAATGGGAGACACTGGAATATAAAGCATGTCCCGGGCATTCCCTTTTCAGTGTCAGAAGCTGCTCATTACACCCGCTGATGGCTTTTCCCAGTTTTGCATCCTCCTCTTTTACCGCTCTTCTGACCTCCAGAAAATCTTCCTTGCAGATGGAGGCACTGTACATGGATCTCCCCCTTTCCACCAGATTGTGCGCCTCGTCAATCAAAAAGAGATACTCCTTCTTCGTTCCTTCTCCGAAAAAGCGCCTGAGATGGGCATTCGGATCAAATACATAATTGTAATCACAGATGACCGCATCAGTCCAGACAGAAAGATCCAGCGCCATCTCAAACGGACATACGGTATGCTTTCTTGCATAGGCTTCAATCTGATCCCTGCTCATATCATCAGTGTGGGTCAGCATATCAAATACCGCATCATTGACCCGGTCAAAGTGTCCTTTCGCATACGGGCAGGCATCCGGATTGCATTCCGCTTTTTCACAAAAGCAGATCTTCTCTTTTGCAGTCAGAGTAATAACCTTGCAGGCCAGTCCCTGCTCCTTTAACGTAAGGAAAGCCTTTTCCGCCACTGTCCTTGTGATCGTCTTGGCTGTCAGATAGAAGATCTGATTCGCCAGTCCTTCGCCAACCGCCTTTACCGCAGGGAACACTGTCGCCATCGTCTTCCCTACTCCTGTCGGCGCCTGAATAAACAGCTTCTTCTTCCTGAGAATCGACCGGTACACCGATACCACCAGATCTTTCTGCCCTTCCCGGTAACCGAAAGGGAACTCCACCTGTTTGATGGACTGATTCCTCTTTTGCCTCCACTCTATCTGAAAAACGGCCCATTTTTCATACCGGTGCACCAGATCAAAAAACCATTTCTTCAGTTCTTCACAGGAAAAAGTCTGATAAAAACGCTTTACTTCCTCTGTCTCCATCTGACAGTAGGTCATCTGTACTCCGATTTCAGAAAGTTCCTTTATGCTGGCGTATATATAGGCATAGCACTTTGCCTGGGCCAGATGCACCTTCTTCGGTTCTTTGATCAGATCCAGATCCTGCAGGATTCCCTTGATTTCATCCACTGCGGTCCGGCCATCCTCCTCAATAATTCCGTCCGCTCTTCCCTCCACTATAATATCCAGTTTCTCACACGGCACGACAATCTGAAGCGGCACCTCCGCATGATATCCGCCTCCCATCTGTCTTTGAATTTTCCGATGAATCCTTCCCCCAAGCAGCATGGCCCCTTTATCCGTTGTGCCTCCCTGTCTGCTGTCCAGATCTCCCTCTCTTAGAATAAACTCCACCAGATTTCGGACCGAAATCCGTACCTTCTCCTCTTTTTTCTCTTCCATCCCGGGTCACGTCTTTTCTTTCATTTTTGTCTAATCTTGTTTATTATAACATAAACACAGTATAAAAAAGAAGTGCTTCCCCGTCTTGTCGGAATGGAAACACTTCTTTTTTATACCCTGCCAAATGCCGCCTTATGCGACACAGAATTTATTCAAAGTTGCTTCAAAATGCGGATCGATTCCAGCATACTGCACAGTCAGAGTTTTGTTCAGATCGAGACTGAAAACGCCTAAAATCGATTTGGCATCTACGATGAATCGATTGTAAAATACATCGATATCAAAATCGCACTTTTCTGCGGATGTGACAAACTCATGGACATCTGCAGGGGTCAATTTGATTTTTCGTTTATGTTCCATTTGAATACACTCCCTTCTGTGTTCCCATGTATTATGCCATCATCTTTTTTGAAAATCAATCTGTAAAAATGCCAGTATTTTCCAGGTTTTCCTCTTTTCTTTGTCGAAACCGCTCAAAAAATCCGCAAAATGAAACTCCTGTCCTAAGACTGCTCTCCGTCCCGGTATTCCATCATTTCGCCCCGGTAGCGCAGCGGCATATTCATCTGCTGAAGCTTCAAATTCTTCCTTTCCTGAATCGTCACGCTCTTTTTAAATCCCTTCCATAATCTCTGCCACTCTTTTTCCTTTTCCGAAAACGATTTTTCTATTTCCCATTTGCGCTCTTCGTCTCTGATAATCAGCCATGGCTTCTGTTGCGGGTGGATCAGAAAAGAAGCATGTGTCTCATCGCAGATCACAAAATCTTCCAGCGGGAACCGGTTGGAAAAATGATCAGCAATCCCCGGAAGGACAAAATTATGCGGTGTAATGCTGGCATAAAGAATCCCTCCTTCCAGCTCCTGAAAACGAAGAAACTCTTTCCACGCATGTGTTTCCCTGCCAACATTTCTGCTCAGTTCAAACACACGGCGCACCTCCGGATGGGAAAGATGCCCCATAATCTTCTTCCCGTCAGGAAGGTTTCTTGCCTCCATCATCATACGAAGAATCGCCGTTCCCTTTCCGGGATCTTCTGAAAGCAAGGCATATCCGACAGACAGTTCAGCCTCCTCTCCCAGATGGCGGTGAATCAGCCTGCGGACTGCCTCTGCTTTCTTTTCATCCTCTCTCACTTCCCGGTACTCACAGAACATCTCCTGCTGCACACTGCCCCAGAAAACAATCCCTGCCTCCTGGTCACTCCTGTCAAAGGTCCACGCATCATAGATGGCGGAGAGTACTCCTGTCATGGTCTCCGTACAGATATATCTTCGTTTCATCTTCCCACTTCCCCGATCTTCATGTCATCAAAAAGCGACAGCTGCCTGTAGGTAATCTCCCCAAGTCTCCCCGGAAGCTTCTCCCTCGGATCCAGAAGATTCCTTAAAATATAATCTTCATCCATCCGTATCGGATACATCATCTTCCCTTTGCATGTCACAAAATAAAGCGCCCGCTTCAACACAACGCCCATTTTCTTCAAATCTGTGAAATCCAGCGTTCCTGTTCTTCTTGCCCGCACAATCCGTCTGGCGGATGTATAGCCGATCCCCGGCACCCGAAGCAGCATCTGGTAATCAGCCCGGTTGACCTCCACCGGAAAATACTCCAGATGCCGCAGGGCCCAGTCGCACTTCGGATCCAGAACCAGATTGAAATTCGGGCGTTCTTCCGATAAAAGCTCCTCTGCCGAAAAATGATAATACCGCAGAAGCCAGTCCGCCTGGTACAATCTATGCTCCCGAAGAAGCGGCGGCCCAAGGTCCGTCCTTGCAGGAAGGGCAGAATCTTCATTCACATGAACAAACGCCGAGTAAAACACCCTCTTTAACTCAAACTTCTGATAAAGAGACTCTGCCACACGGATAATCTGATAATCGCTCTCCGGTGTTGCCCCGATAATCATCTGCGTACTCTGTCCTGCCGGAACAAACTGCGGCGCGTGCCGGTACAGCGCAAGCTCATGTGTATTCTCCTCCCGTTTCTTCTGTACATATCGCATCGGAGATAAAATATTTTTCCGGCTCTTATGAGGTGCCAGAAGATGCAGGCTCTCAGCCGTAGGAAGCTCCAGATTAATACTCATTCTGTCCGCAAGAAATCCCGTCATCCGAATCAGATCCTGAGATGCACCCGGTATTGCCTTTACATGAATATAACCCTGAAACCGGTACTGTGACCGCAGCCGGTATAAAGTCTCATAAATCAGGCGCATCGTATAGTCCGGACTTTTCATAATACCGGAACTTAAAAACAATCCTTCTATATAATTTCTCCGGTAAAACTCAATCGTAAGACGGCAGACCTCATCCGGGGTAAAGGATGTCCGCTCCACATCATTGGACGCACGGTTAATACAGTACTTACAGTCAAAAATACATTCATTGGTAAACAGGATCTTTAAGAGGGAGACGCACCGTCCGTCCGGCGTAAAACTGTGGCAGATCCCTGCTTTCTCGCAATTCCCGATTCCAGTTCCGTCTCCCCTTCTCTGAGTGCCGCTGGAAGTACATGCCACATCATATTTGGCTGCGTCAGAGAGAATGCTCAGCTTCTCATACAGCGTCTTTTCTTTCTGAATCCGAAAACAATCCACGTATCTCCCCTCCTCTTTTCGAACATATGTTCTTTTTATTATGATAGCACATACGTTCGGCATGCGCAAGGAGAAATTAAAAAACTCCATACAGGCAATGTTCTGTCTGTACAGAGTTTCTGATTATTTCCATATGCAGTTTTTCTCCAGCACTTTTACGATTTCCTTTAATCCCTCTTCGTCTTCCTCGGAAAAGCGTCCCACAAGCGGGCTGTCAATATCCAGCACTCCAATGACGTCGTCTCCGTCGTGGATCGGAAGGACAATCTCGGAATTCGATGCGCTGTCACAGGCGATATGCCCTTCAAATTCATGTACGTCGTACACTCTGAGCACCTGATCTTTCTGTGCCGCGGTTCCGCACACTCCCTGTCCCAGAGGGATCCGGATACAGGCTGTCTTTCCCTGAAATGGTCCAAGGTAAAGCGCTCCATCCTCCATCAGATAAAATCCGGCCCAGTTCAGATCCGGGAGTATCTGCCAGAGTAATGCGGACGCATTGGCCAGATTCGGAATAGGACGGCTCTGCGTCCCCGTCAGTGCATCCATCTGTTCTTTTAAAAGGCGATAATCGATCATGATTCCAACACCTGTGCTGCATCGCTTAAGTATGCATTGTTCACCTGGTCAAAGGCTTCGTTTTCCACTGCTTCTGTCAGCTTCGGATCGATCGGAATCCGGCCGAGTACCGGAATCTCCAGTTCTTTTGCAATGTCTTCAATATGACTCTTTCCAAAGACCTCGATCTTCCGTCCGCAGTCCGGGCACTCCAGATAGCTAAAGTTTTCCACGATTCCAAGTACCGGAATATTCATGTCTTTTGCCATATGATATGCTTTCTTTACAATCATGCTGACAAGATCCTGCGGAGATGTCACAATTACGACACCGTCCACCGGAAGAGACTGGAATACCGTAAGCGGTACATCTCCGGTTCCAGGAGGCATATCTACGAAGAGATAATCTACGTCACCCCACATGACATCGGTCCAGAACTGAGTCACCACGCCTGCGATGATCGGTCCTCTCCAGATGACCGGGGTATCTTCTTTCTCCAGAAGCAGATTGACAGACATGATCTTCGTTCCGTCTTTTGCTACGCAAGGAAGCATTCCCTCTTCATTTCCAAGGGCCTGCTCATGGATTCCATACATCTTCGGGATCGATGGCCCTGTGATATCTGCATCCAGAATTCCCGCCGTATATCCTTTCTCAATCATCATTCTTGCAAGGGATGCCGTAACCATGGATTTGCCGACTCCACCTTTTCCACTGATGACTCCGATCACTTTTCTGACCGCTGAATACGGATTCGCCGGTTTTCTGAAATCCTTCTTCTGGCTGGTACATGTCGATGCATGAGCACATCCGGCACATCCTTCTGAAGGACAGCTTTCCTGTTTCTTTTCTTCCGCCATGTCTTTAATGCTCCTATTCCTCTACTGCTGCGATCACTTCGATCTCGCAAAGTACATTCTTCGGCAGTTCCTTCACTGCCATGCAGCTTCTTGCCGGTTTGGATGTGAAATATTTTGCGTATACTTCATTAAATGCTGCAAAATTAGCCATATCGCTTAAAAAGCATGTTGTCTTTACAACATGATCAAAATCTGTTCCTGCTGCTTTTAATACTTCGCCGACATTCTTGCATGCCTGCTCTGCCTGACCTTCAATTGTGTCAGCCTCTACTGTATCCGTTGCCGGATTGATCGGAATCTGTCCTGCTGAGTAAAATACTCCTCCTGATACATATCCCTGAGAATAAGGCCCTAATGCTTTTGGTGCTTTTTCTGTTGCTACTACTTTCATCGTCTGTCACTCCTCTTATCGATATTTACAGTGTATTACTGCATCTTGTTATAGTATAACACCTTTTCTCCTGCTTTGGCAATTGCTAGTGATTGGCTTTCCGGAAAATTTCCAGCACATCGGAAGCGTCGAGCGGGCGGAGTACGGAAAGCCGGACGGTATCATTCATCGTCGCGTCCATAGCCAGCTCTTCCAAGGCCCGTCAGGTTGTTATGGGAAAGACTGCCGCACCACATCAGCTCGCTCATGGCATCATAATCCGCCGGATTTTGAAGCGCCTTTCTTCCACTGTCGATAACGGTCCGCAGAAGTCCCTCCGCGATCTCATCCGTCATCCGGTTTTTCTGGTCCGGAATAAAATACCGTTCCAGTGTGTGCATCATGATATCCGCAATCCCGCATCCGATCTGGTATTTCGGAAGTGTAAAGGTAAGCTCCGGATTCATAATGGCAAAGGCCGGCCGGTTCAGCTCCGTTCCGAGACCCGATTTCTTCCCGATTACTTCATTGGTAAGGACCGCAGAGTCGCTTGTCTCACTTCCCGCGGCCGGAATCGTCAGCACAACGCCGACCTTTGTCGTCCTGGTCAGAGGAACTTTCTTCATCCAGATATCCCAAAGAGGAATCCCGGGATTTGCCACTCCATGGGCAATGGCCTTGGCCGTATCGATAGCGCTGCCTCCACCTACGCCCAGGATAAAATCCACCTTCTCCCGGATCCCTTTTTCCACCCCCTCTTCCGCAAATGCAAGCCCTGGATTTGGTTTTACGCCTCCAAACTCTGCATAGGCGATTCCCTCTTCTTCCAGCGACTTTTCAATCCGCTCCAGCAGTCCCGATCTTCTGGCGCTGCCTCCGCCGTATACAATCAGCGCTTTTGTCCCTCCATGCTTTTTCACTTCTCTGCCGCAGGAAACTTCTGTGTCTTTTCCAAACACAATCTCTGTCGGCACACAATATGTAAAATTCCGCATCTATCGTCCTCCTTCCAAGACTGTTTCTTAGCCTATTTTACCATAATCTTTTTCCTGCTGCCATTTCCCGGTTCATTTTTCAGAAGTATTTGAACTATCACAACAAATATGTTATCCTAAACTACAAAGATACTATATATGGAAGGAGGCACTCTGTTGAAGATACAGGAATCCGCTGAAAATTATCTGGAAACAATCCTGATGCTGGGAAAAGAAAAAGGAAATGTCCGTTCTATTGATATCGCAACTGCTCTTTCTTTTTCAAAGCCGAGTGTCAGTGTCGCCATGAAAAACCTGCGGGAGAATGGATATATTTTGATGGACAAGGACGGCTATATCGCATTGACAGAAAAGGGGCATGAGATTGCTGAGACCATTTACGAGCGTCACACCCTTCTTTCCAGCTTCCTGATGTATCTCGGCGTTTCCAGGGAAACTGCCACTCAGGACGCCTGCCGGATTGAACATGTCATCAGCCCGGAAAGTTTTGAGGCCTTAAAGCAGCATGTATACAGCCACAAGGAAATTATGGATTTAAATGATGTGAAGATGTAGTCAAAACAGGGAGGCATAACCTCCCTGTTTTTTCCTTCCTGTTTAGTTGAGGAAATTTTCAATGATGACGCCTTCCGCTTCCTCCTCATTAAGTCCAAACGTCTGAAGCTTCAAAAGCTGTTCACTGTTGATCCTTCCAATTGCCGCTTCATGTATAATCTGAGCATCCACATTTCTCGCGTCAATCTCCGGAATGGAGCGTACCTGAGCATCATTCATAATAATCGAATCACACTGAATATGGGCATGGCAGGCCGCCTTTCCGACTGCCCTCGGATGGAAGGTCTGGATGGACTCTCCCTTTGCCACGGACCGTGAAATGATCTGTGCCGAGCTTGCATCCCCGTTCATAATCACCTTCATGTTGGAGACCGCTTCCTGTTTATCGTGTGTCATCAGTTTTTCTGTCACGGTAAGACGGCTTCCCGCCTCCATGGTAATATCGGTTTCCCTTTTTGTCGAGTCCACTCCCTCGATCTGTACCGTGTCCATGGTAAAAATGGAGTTTTCGCCGACATAGATATCGGTTACCGGATTTAAGATCCGGGCTCCTGTTCCTTCTCCTTCACCATAATGCTTTTCTTCGTAATGGACGGACGCATTCTTTCCGATATGGAACGTATGAATTCCGTCATGTCTTGCATCGTTGCATCCGGAATTGTGGATTCCACATCCTGCAATGATGGTTACCTTTGCTCCATCCTCAATGTAAAAATCGTTGTAGACAACATCTGTCATTCCGGAACTGGAAACAACAACCGGAATGTGTACCGTCTCTCCGTTCGTATCTTTATCAATATAGATATCAATTCCCTGCCTGTCCTCTTTTTTGCGGATTTTGACATGCTCGCTGTCCCCGTGGCAGATGGAAATTCCGTTTTCACGCAGATTGAAGGCTCCTTCCTGTTTGAATCCTTCCCCGTCAATCATACGAAGTACTTTCTCTGTAATCTTATCCAGCATCATCTTCTTGCACCTTCTTCCTTCTTATACCGCTGCGCCCTGATTTTTCAGGCACTGTGGATGGCTGATGGCTTCTCCTGTCAGATACGGTAGAATCTCCTGTGTTGGTCCGCACTTTGTCACCTGTCCGCCGTCAATAATCATGACACGGTCCGCCATTTGAATAATCCGTTCCTGATGAGAGATCAGAAGCAGACTCTCCTTTTTCTCCGTATGAAGCTTTTGAAATTCTTCTACCAGCATGGCAAAACTCCAAAGATCAATCCCGGCCTCCGGTTCATCAAAAATGCAGAGCTTATGCTTTTTCACAAGAACCGTGGCAATCTCGATCCGCTTCATCTCGCCTCCGGAAAGAGTCGCATCCACTTCCCGGTCCAGATATTCCTCCGCGCAGAGGCCTACCCGGCTCAAAAGCCCGCAGCAGATATGCTTCGGAAGATCCGTTCCCGCAGCCAGGCTCAGCAGTCTTCTGACAGTCATTCCTTTAAACCGGGGCGGCTGCTGAAACGCAAAACCAATTCCAGCTTTCGCACGCTCATAAATCGGAAGACTCGTAATGTCCTGCCCGTCCAGCCAGATCTTCCCTTCGGTCGCTTTATAAAGCCCCATCATGAGTTTGGCAATCGTGGATTTGCCTCCGCCGTTTGGTCCGGTCACAACGAGCATCTCTCCGTCTTTTACTTCAAAGCTGACATCTTTTAGTATTTCCTGCTTTTTTCCATCTTCTTCTATTTCATAAGAAAGGTGTTCTACTTTCAGCATGTTTCCCCATCTCCTTTTATCTGTTCATGATTTAGTATGCCAAAAAGATGCCGTAAAGTAAACACACATTCCTGCTTCTTTACAACATCTTTTTCCTATTTACTGCCGTCTGTCTTCAGCGCCCGCATGGCATTAAGGATTGCGATGACTGCAACTCCGACATCGGCAAAAACCGCTTCCCACATATTGGCCATTCCAAATGCGCCCAGAACCAGCACGAGCGCCTTCACCGCGAGAGCAAATACAATATTCTGGCGGACAATCCGAATGGTCTTTCTGGCAATCGCCGTAATCTTCGCGATTTTGGCCGTATCATCATCCATCAGGACAATGTCCGCCGCCTCAATGGCCGCATCTGATCCCATGCTTCCCATGGCAATTCCCACATCTGCCCTTCCAAGAACCGGAGCATCATTGATACCGTCCCCGACAAAGGCAAGTTTTGCTCTTTTTTCTCCACTGCCGCTCATCTCGTCAAGAAGCTGTTCCACCAGTTCTACCTTATCTCCCGGCAGTAGTTCTGTATAGACTTCATCGATTCCCAGCTCTTTTGCCGCTTCCTCCCCGGCCTCTTTTTTATCTCCGGTTAACATCACGGTCTTTTTCACGCCGGACTGTTTGAGAAGGCGGATTGTCTCCGGCGCCTGCTCTTTGATCGTATCGGAAATTACAACTGTTCCTTCAAATTTTCCGTCCAATGCGAGATATACAACCGTTCCGATACCCCGGTACGGCTCAAACGAGATCCCGTATGTCTGCATCAGCTTCCCGTTTCCGGCAAGAAGCTCTTTTCCCCGGTAAACGGCACAGATCCCGCATCCTGAGATTTCTTTTGCATCACTGATCTTTTCCGGCGTTACATCCTTTTTTTCTTCCAGATATGCTTCCCGTATGGACTGGGCAATAGGGTGATCGGAATACGCTTCCGCCGCGTAGGCAAGGGTTAAAAGCTCCCTTTTCTTCTGCTCCGGGAGAACCTCAGTCACCTTGAATTCCCCTTTTGTCAGTGTTCCGGTCTTGTCAAAAACAACTGTCTCCACATCCGCCATCGCTTCCAGATAATTGCTTCCTTTCACAAGTACCCCGGCCTTGGATGCAGCCCCGATACCACCAAAAAAACTGAGCGGTACAGAGATTACCAAAGCACACGGACACGAAATCACGAGAAAGATACACGCCCTCTGGATCCAGTTACTCCATCCTCCTCCCAGAACGACCGGAGGGAGAATCGCAAGAATCACTGCCGCAATGACAACTACCGGAGTATAATACTTTGCAAATCTGGTAATGAAGTTTTCCACTTTTGCCTTCTTGCTGCTGGCATTTTCTACCATCTCCAGAATCTTGGAAACTGTAGAATTCTCAAACTCTTTTGTCACACGTACATGGAGGATACCGTTTCCGTTAATACATCCGCTGATGATATCGGATCCCGGAGTCACTTTCCTTGGAACCGATTCTCCTGTCAATGCGGATGTATCGATCATAGAAGTTCCATCCACCACCACTCCGTCAAGCGGAATCCGCTCACCCGGTTTAATGATAATCACACTTCCAGTCTGAACATCATACGGATCGACCTGGACAAGCTGTCCATCCTCCTCCATGTTGGCATACTCCGGACAAATATCCATCAGTTCCGCAATCGATGCCCTTGAACGGTTCACCGCATAGCTCTGGAACCATTCCCCTACCTGATAAAAGAGCATGACGGCAACCGCTTCCGCATATTCACCTACTCCAAATGCCCCGAAAGTAGCAAGCGTCATAAGAAAGTTTTCATCAAAAATCTGTCCGTTCCGGATATTTCTGGCTGCCTTCCACAAAATATCCCAGCCTATTACCAGATATGGAATCAGATAAAGAAGAAATCCTTTCGGAAATTCTTTCATTCCTTTCACAGTTCCTGTCTCTTTAAGAATCAAGAGTACTGCATAGAGAAGAAATGCCACAGCAATTCTTACCAGCATCTTTTTCTGCTTTTTCGTCATTTTCCTTTTCCCTTCCGGCAGGCCTGTGCTTCCCACTGCCAGCCTGTATAACCATTCCGGATCCTGGCATTTATCTCAATCCTGGAATTCCGGTATTTTATTAAAACATATGAGCAATTATTCATACATTCCGTTTTAACTATACATAGAATTGCAAGCCCTGTCAATAGGTTTTCAGAAAATCTTCCGAACGGGTTTTCAGCAGAAAAAAGCTGCGGGTTGCTTCTCCCCGCAGCTGTATGTTTTCTTAATCGTCCCTCTCCTCGAAGGTCTCTTTTAATTTGTCCATAAAGCCTTTTTTCTTCGGTTTCTCCGGTTTTTCTTTTTCCGGTTCCGGCTGATTCAGGGAATTGCCTGAAAGAGCGTCAAACCGTTTGAGTGCTTCCTTTGCTTCCGGACTTAATTTTTCCGGTGTCTGGATCACAAGGGTGACGTACTGGTCTCCCCTCACCTTTGGATTCCGCACGGACGGTACTCCTTTGCCTTTCAGTCTTACCTTCGTATCTGTCTTTGTTCCAGGTTTAACAGTATAGATGACTTCCCCATCCACCGTCTTGATGCGCACATCTCCGCCGAGGGCTGCCTGTGCAAATGAAATCGGCGCTGTGGAGAAAATATTCATGTCCTGTCTCTGGAAGATCGGATGTCTGGATACCGTTACTTCCACAAGCAGATCTCCTCTTGGTCCTCCATTGGTACCCGGCTCACCTTTGTCCCGTATTCTGACACTCTGTCCATTGTCGATTCCGGCCGGAATTGATACCTGAATGGTTTTCTTGCTTGAGATATAACCGGTTCCTGCGCAGTCCGGACACTTTTCACGAATAATCTTGCCGGAGCCATGACAGTCCGGACATGTCTGTACATTCTGCACCGTTCCAAAGAAAGACTGTGAGGTGTAGACAACCTGGCCTCTGCCGCCACATCTCGGACACGTCTCCGGACTGGTTCCCGGTTTTGCTCCTGTTCCCTGGCATTTCTCACATGGATCTTTCAGAACGATCTCAATTTCCTTTTCACAGCCGAACACAGCCTCTTCAAAGGTGATCCGGACTCCTTTCCGGATATTCATACCCTTCATCGGGCCGTTACTGGTGCGGCCGCTTCTTCTTCCGCCGCCGAAAAAGTCTCCGAAAATATCACCGAAAATATCACTGAAATCCGCACCGCTGAAATCAAAGCCGCCGAATCCGCCTGCACCGCCTGCACCGCCGCCTTCAAATGCCGCATGACCAAACTGATCATACTGACGGCGCTTATCCGGATCACTTAATACAGCATACGCTTCAGAAGCTTCTTTGAACTTTCTTTCTGCTTCCGCATCTCCTGGATTCATATCCGGATGATATTTTTTCGCAAGCTGACGGTATGCTTTTTTCAGTGTTGCGTCATCGGCATCTCTGGATACTCCCAGGACTTCATAGTAGTCTCTCTTTGCCTCTGCCATAATCGTTACCTTCCCTTTCTATACAGTAGGCGCTGCCGCGTATCCTACATTTCGGTATCGGGGACCCCGGATCAAGCCGGAATCCACACACGCACAGAGATTGCGCCGGGCGCAATCTCTGTGTTCTGCCTGTTATCCGGCAGGATTATACTTCTTTATAGTCTCCGTCTACGACATCGTCATATCCTTCCGGTGCCGGTCCTGACTGTGCATTTCCACCCTGAGGTCCTGCTCCCTGAGCACCGCCCTGTGGATTTGCCTGCTCATACATCTTTGTGAAAAGTTCCTGAGAACTTGTCATCAGTTTCTCTTTTGCAGCTTTGATTTCAGCGATATTCGCTTCTGTCATTTCTTCTGCATTCGGATATTTTGCAAGGATATCCTTAAGAGCCTGAATATCAGCCTCTACTGCTGATTTTCCGGCTGCATCGATCTTGTCTCCAACATCTTTAAGTGCTTTTTCTGTCTGGAATACAATCGCATCTGCCTCATTCTTTGTATCAACAGCTTCTTTTCTCTTCTTGTCTGCCGCTTCAAATTCTGCTGCTTCTTTAACTGCTCTGTCGATATCTTCATCAGACATGTTGGAACCTGCTGTAATTGTGATGTGCTGTTCTTTTCCTGTTCCAAGGTCTTTTGCAGATACATTTACAATACCATTTGCATCGATATCGAATGTTACTTCAATCTGCGGGATTCCACGTGGTGCCGGCGGAATTCCATCCAGTCTGAACTGTCCGAGGGACTTGTTGTCTCTTGCGAACTGTCTTTCACCCTGTACAACGTTGATATCTACTGCTGTCTGGTTGTCTGCAGCTGTAGAGAAGATCTGGCTCTTCTTTGTCGGGATTGTTGTATTTCTTTCAATCAGCCTTGTTGCAACACCACCCATTGTTTCGATGGAAAGTGACAGTGGTGTAACATCAAGAAGAAGGATGTCGCCTGCGCCTGCTTCTCCGGCAAGTTTACCACCCTGGATGGAAGCACCAAGTGCAACACATTCATCCGGATTCAGAGATTTGCTTGGCTCTTTTCCTGTCAGCTGTCTTACTTTATCCTGTACAGCCGGAATACGTGTAGAACCACCTACCAGAAGTACCTGGCCAAGATCTGACGGACGAAGTCCTGCGTCAGAAAGCGCTCTCTGAACAGGCTCTGCTGTCTTTTCTACCAGATCGCTTGTCAGTTCATCAAATTTTGCTCTTGTCAGATCCATATCAAAATGTTTCGGTCCTTCAGATGTTGCTGTGATGAACGGAAGGTTGATATTGGTTGTTGTAGCGGAAGAAAGTTCTTTCTTTGCTTTTTCTGCCGCTTCTTTTAATCTCTGAAGAGCCATCTTGTCATTGGAAAGGTCTACGCCTTCTTTTGCCTTGAAATCAGCCAGCATGTAGTCTGTGATCTTCTGGTCGAAGTCGTCACCGCCAAGTCTGTTGTTTCCGGCTGTGGAAAGTACTTCGATAACACCGTCTCCGATATCGATGATGGAAACGTCGAATGTACCGCCGCCAAGGTCGTATACCATGATCTTCTGTTCTTTTTCATTGTCAAGTCCGTAAGCAAGTGCTGCTGCTGTAGGCTCGTTGATGATACGTTTTACATCCAGTCCTGCGATTTTACCGGCATCCTTTGTTGCCTGACGCTGTGCATCATTAAAGTAAGCAGGCACTGTAATAACTGCTTCTGTCACTTTCTCACCAAGGTATCCTTCTGCGTCTGCTTTCAGTTTCTGAAGGATCATTGCAGAAATCTCCTGCGGAGAATACTGTTTTCCGTCGATGTTTACTTTCTCATTTGTTCCCATCTTCCTTTTGATGGAAGAAATTGTTTTGTCTGCATTTGTAACTGCCTGACGTTTTGCAGGTTCACCTACAAGACGTTCTCCGTTCTTTGTAAATGCGACTACGGATGGAGTCGTTCTTGCGCCTTCTGTATTTGCGATAACGGTCGGCTGTCCACCTTCCATTACGGCAACACAACTGTTTGTTGTACCTAAGTCAATACCAATAATTTTGCCCATAATGCATTCCTCCTGATTTATTTCATTTTTCTTAATTAGCTACTTTTACCATGCTGTGTCTTACCACACTGTCACGGTACATATACCCTTTCTGGAATTCCTCCACGATAATATTCTCACCGGCTTCTTCGTCTTCCACATGCATCACCGCATTATGAAAGTCCGGATTGAATTCCTGTCCCAGGGCCTCGATCTGCTTGACGCCTGCGTCTTCCAGCGTCTTCATAAGCTGTCTATATACTTTATCCATGCCGTCTACAAACGGATCGTCTTTCTTTCCGTCTTCAACGCTCTGGAACCCTCTCTCGAAATTATCGATAACAGGCAGGATCTTCTCAATGATGTCCTTTGCTCCAATCTCATACATGGCCGATTTTTCTTTTTCAGTACGCTTTCTGTAATTGTCAAACTCCGCCATCTGGCGTGTCAGCTTATCGGTCAGATCTTCGATCTTCTCATCTTTTGGATCCTTTTTATTCTTTCTTTTAAAGAATCCCTTCTTTTCTTTGCCGTCGTCCGAAGCTTCCTGGCCGTCTGTGCTTTCCGGCGCGCCGGTCTCTTCCGCTTCATCCTGTGCGGTTTCATCCTCTACAGGAATCTCACCGTTTTGCTCAGCCTGCTTTTTCGCTTCTTCTACGGCCTCTTTTACCATTTCTTCCTGATTCTTACTTTCTCCCACCAGGATACCACCTTTCTGCTTTTGCTCTATTCTTTTTTGTGAAATATCGTATCCAGCTCAGTCTGCAGTGTTTTCAGTGTGTCCATGACATGTTCATAGTCCATACGCTTCGGTCCGATAATCCCTATCGTTCCCTGCATGCCTTCTCCTAATTCATAGGTTGCTGTCACAATACTGCAGTCCTTCATGTTCTGTACCGGAGTCTCATTTCCGATATAAACCTGTATTCCCTTAGTGTCACTGGAAAGTGTCTGGGTGACAAGTTCCGAAAGCTGCTGTTTTTCCTCAAAGGCACTGATGATTTCCTGTGCGCTTTGCTTGTCGGATAATTCCGGATAACGGAAAATGTTGGTGGCTCCGCTTGTATAGATCTCCATGTCCTGATCGAGCTGAATCACATTGCCTACCGCATCCAGCACATCGCTGATCACTCCGCTGTGAATGCCTGCCTGTTCTTTGAGCTTGGCAATCAGTCCCAGTGTAATCTGATCGATGGACATGCCGTTCAGCGTCGTATTCAAAAGCATGTTCAGCTTTAGAAGCGTCTCGCTTCCCAGATCCTGGTCAACCCGGATGATCTGGTTCTTGACAATGTTTCCTTCCAGCACAATGACTGCGATCAACTGTTCCTCATCAACCTGGGAAAGCTGAATAAATTTCAGCCGGTTTTTCATGCTGACAGGCGCGGATACCATCGTGGCGTAATTTGTATTGTTAGCCAGTACTTTCGCCGCCTGTTTCAAAAGCTGATCCATCTTATCCGCCTTCTGAAGCATCTGTTCCTTGATTTCCGTCACTTCCTGCTCTTTATCCTGCATGAGCATATCGACATAAAGCCGATATCCCTTGTCAGACGGAATACGTCCTGCAGACGTATGAGGCTGAAAAATATATCCAAGTTCTTCCAGATCCGCCATCTCATTCCGGATTGTAGCGGAACTTAAATTCAGATCGGTGTACTTGGAAATTGTTCTGGAACCAACCGGCTCACCTGTCTCCAGATAGTTCTGAATGACTGCTTTTAATATCTTCAGTTTTCTTTCACTCAGTTCCCGGATTAATTCCATTCAGATCCTCCTTCCGTCTTATTAGCACTCATTTATTTCGAGTGCTAATATCTACGTTTACTAATTTAGCACTCCCGCACACATTTGTCAACACTGATTCTGTATCTTTTTTGTGTCTTTCTACATATTCAGAAGTCCGACAGCAAGGATCACCATCCCATACGCTGTCCACTGTTTTTTCGTAAGTTTCTCCTTAAAAAGGATCACTCCTACTACTCCTATTACCGCCATCGCCGCAATGCTATAGGTCGGATAGGCAATGACCGCAGGGACATCGGCCAGTGCCCACAGCAGAAACCGGGCCGAAAAATAATTTGGAATTCCAATGAGAACTCCAAATAGAATTTCATTTTTTGTAATCCGCTCCCTGTTTCGTGCAACAAGCAGACCACTGATTACTCCGGAAACAAGAAAGGAAAGCATCAGGAAAAAGCTTCCAAAGGATGTTTTCCCGTATGCGTCATAAAACTTGGCCATGGCATCTCCCAGGCCTCCGCCAAGTAAAAGAAGTACAAGTCCGGCCTTGGAGCTTCCTCCCGTCCGGACCGCTCCTTTCTCCAGATTGATGAGCAAAATGGCAACCACCGCAATCAGAAGTCCGATTCCCTGGTTCCATCCCGGTTTTTCTCCAAACCAGAGGACTGCAAGTGCAGACGGGACGATCACGCCAAGCTTCATAAAGGTAGAGGACAGGATAACGCCGTTTTTCCGCACATTCCACTGCAGGAGAATGAACGCCCCGCAGTAAAGCAGACCGGTCACCACGCCAAATCCCACGGCTGTCATAGTACCGGCTTCCCCGATATGTCCCAGGTTTTTTCCCGTTGTCAAAAGCCCTGCAATGACGCAGACCGCGTAGTTCATCAGCAGAATCCCGTATTTTCCCCGACAGTACGTCTCACTTGCACGCATGAAAATGGAAACGCCTGCGCTGCAAAGAACTGCCAGAATCAGATTGATCATGAGCTTTCCTCCTCTCCCTCATCCTGCAGAAAGCAGGCCATCACATGATTGCTCACATCAATTCCCCGGTCTGTTAAAGCGATACGCCCCTGCTTTCTTTGTATGAGATTCTCCTGTTCCAGTTCCCGGATCTCATCTCCATAAATTTCTTCCACCGTATGGTGAAACCGCGCCGCAAACTCTGCTTCGGAAACACCTTCCATCATTCTAAGCCCCAGAAACATCGTCTCTTCCTGAGCTTCCCGCCCGGATAGTTTCTGCACTTCTTCCCTTGTCAGAAGCAGCGCTTCTTTCGGCTCGTTTTCACTCCAGATTTCCACATATTTCTTCCTGTCCCGGAGATTACTCCACCTCTGCTCTTCAAAAAGAGAGGCTGCCCCGACTCCAAATCCCAGATACGGAATTCTTCTCCAATAACCGATATTGTGTCTGCATTCTTTCCCTTTCTTTGCGTAATTGGAAATTTCGTACCGTTCATATCCGTATCCGTGCAGAATCTCTTTTGTCCGCTCATACATCTGCCGTTCGGTCTCTTCATCCGGCAGGAGCGGATGGTCCTTTGGATGATCCGTCTTTTCATACCAATCCCAAAACAGCGTTCCTTCCTCCAGAATCAGACTGTACGCCGAGATATGCTCCGGACAAAGACTGCATACCCGTTCCAGTGTCTTCTCATAACTTTTCAGTGTCTGGCCCGGAATTGCAGACATCAGATCGATATTAATATTGGCAAAACCTGCCTTTCTCGCCGCCTCATACGTGTTTCGGAAATCCTGCCATGTATGAATTCTTCCAAGAGTATGGAGCTCCTGGTCATTCGCAGACTGTAACCCGATACTCAAACGATTGATCCCGGCCTTTCGATACGCTTCCATCTTCTCTTTTCCATCAGTCCCCGGATTGAGTTCCATAGTAATCTCCGCATTCGGAGAAAGCGAAAATGATTCCCTCACCGTCCTGAGAATCCCGTCAACTGCCTCCGGCGGCAGAATCGACGGCGTACCGCCTCCAAGGAAGACGGTGCTGACTTCATATTCCTCTGCCATTTTCGAAGCAGTACTGATCTCCCTCCGAAGAGCCCGGACATACGCTTCCTGCTCCTCCCTTCCGGCAGGGCCGGACAGGAAATCACAATACGCACATTTCTGCACACAGAAAGGTATATGAATATATATTTCCAGTTCTTGTTTCATCTATTTATCCTCATTTCATAATCATTATTGGGGACGTGTACCTGTGCATCGGTACACGTCCCCAATGAAAAAAATAAAACAATTCTGACTATTTGTCGTCGAGTTTCAGTACGCTCATGAATGCTTTCTGTGGAATCTCTACGTTTCCTACCTGGCGCATTCGTTTCTTTCCTTCTTTCTGTTTTTCGAGGAGTTTCCGTTTTCGGGAGATATCTCCTCCATAACATTTTGCAAGGACGTCTTTTCTGAGTGCTTTTACTGTTTCTCTTGCAATGATCTTTCCGCCGATGGCTGCCTGGATCGGAATCTCAAACAGCTGTCTTGGAATTTCTTCTTTTAATTTTTCGCACATCTTGCGTCCTCTGTCGTAAGCGCTTCCTTCAAAGACGATGAAAGAAAGGGCATCCACCTCTTCTTTGTTGACAAGAATGTCGAGTTTCACGAGGGAGGACTGTTTGTATCCGAGCATCTCATAGTCGAAGGATGCGTATCCTCTGGATCTGGATTTCAGGGCGTCAAAGAAATCGTAGATAATTTCATTGAGCGGCAAGTGGTAGTGAAGGACCGCTCTGGTCGCCTCGATGTATTCCATTCCCTGGTATTCGCCTCTTCGTTCCTGACAGAGGTCCATGATTGCCCCGATGAATTCGGAGGTTACCATGATCTCCGCTTTGACCATCGGCTCTTCCATGTAGTCGATCTCACTTGGTTCCGGCAGGTTGGACGGATTTGTAAGTTCGATGACTTCGCCGTTAGTCTTGTGGACTTTATAGATAACGCTTGGTGCGGTTGTGACGAGATCCAGATTGTATTCTCTCTCCAGACGCTCCTGGATAATTTCCAGATGAAGCAGTCCTAAAAATCCGCAGCGGAATCCGAATCCGAGTGCAATGGACGTCTCCGGCTCAAACTGAAGGGAAGCGTCGTTTAGCTGAAGCTTCTCAAGGGCATCCCGGAGATCCGGGTACTTGGCTCCGTCTGCCGGGTACATACCGCAGTATACCATCGGGTTGACTTTCTTATATCCCGGAAGCGGCTCGTCGCACGGACGATCTGCGTCTGTAACGGTATCGCCGACTCTGGCGTCTTTTACATTTTTGATGCTGGCGGTGATATAGCCGACCATTCCTGCGCTCAGTTCGTCACATGGAATAAAGCGTCCGGCTCCGAAGTAGCCGACTTCTACAACCTCTTCTTTTGCCCCGGTTGCCATCATCTGGATTTTGGTTCCTTTTTTTACGGTTCCTTCTTTGATCCGGCAGAATACGATGACTCCTTTATAGGAATCATAGACCGAATCAAAGATCAGTGCCTGAAGCGGGGCCTCCGGATCTCCTTCCGGTGCCGGAATCTTATGCACGATCTCTTCGAGCACCTGGTCGATATTCAGTCCGGTCTTGGCGGAGATCCGCGGTGCGTCTGTGGCTTCAATTCCGATGACGTCTTCAATTTCTTCTGCCACACGGTCCGGATCCGCACTCGGCAGATCTACCTTGTTGATCACCGGAAAAACATCCAGATCGTGATCCAGTGCCAGATAGACATTTGCAAGCGTCTGTGCTTCCACGCCCTGTGCCGCGTCCACCACGAGAATTGCCCCGTCGCAGGCCGCAAGGCTTCTGGATACCTCATAGTTAAAGTCCACATGTCCCGGCGTGTCAATCAGGTTGAAAACGTATTCCTCCCCGTCCTTTGCCTTGTAGACTGTGCGGACTGTCTGTGCCTTGATTGTGATTCCTCTTTCCCGTTCCAGATCCATATTATCCAGTACCTGGGACTGCATCTCCCTGCTTGTCAGAAGTCCGGTATCTTCAATGATCCGGTCCGCAAGCGTCGACTTCCCATGGTCGATATGGGCAATGATGCAGAAATTCCGTATATGTTTTTGATCAATTACTGACAATGTAAAATCCTCCAATCAACTCATTATAACTGCTGTATCTTATATTAACTACTGTATTGTACAATCAGAAGCTCCACCGCCATTGTATCGGCAAGCCTTCCTGTCTTGACCTCCTCTTCTGTCGAAGCACAGTCCTCCAGAATCTGCCGAAGACTGGAAGGAGAAAACTTCTGTGCCTGTGCCAGATAGCGTCCCACCGCAAACGGCGGAACCTTGACATTTTCACTGATCTCTTTTTTCCCGTATCCCCGTCTGTTCATCTCAGATACTTCCAGCAGGATCCGGAACTGCCGTGTCATCAGAAAGAGAATCCGCATCGGCGGCTCTTTTAAGGCCAGCAGATCATAATAATACATCAGCGCCTGCTTCTGCTTCTGATCTGCCACGGCATTGACCATGTCGAAAATCTTGTTGTCTATGTGGGTCGTACAGATTTCTTCTATATCATGAATGGTAATCTCTTGTTTCCCAAGAGTATAGCAGAACAGCTTCTCAAGCTCGCCGTGGATATTTTCCATATCTTCCCCGACTTTCGTGAGAAAATACCGGACCGTCGACTGGGTAATCTGCCGTCCTTCCTTCTTCACCATGGAGAGTACCCATTTCTGCAAAGTACTGCCGTCCTGTCTGGCCATCTCCACAATGCGCCCTTTTTCCTTTACCGCCTTGTAAAGCTTTCCCCGCTTGTCCACTTCGCTCTCCACAAAAAGAAAGCACGTCGTCTCCGGCATGCTGCGGATATACTCCGCAAGCTCCGGAGAGGCGCCTTTGAAAAATCCGGTGTCCTCCATCACAATCAGTCGTCGCGGGGCGAAGAACGGAATCGTCTCGGCAAGATCGATGACCTGCCTGACATCCGTTCCCTTCCCCTCGTAATACGCATAGTTCATCGTATCCCCTTCGGGGAGCATCGCCTTGGAAAGCCTGTCCTTATACTGCTTTTTGAGATAGCTCTCCTCACCGTACAAAAGATATACCTGTTTAAATTGTCCTGTTTTGAGATCTTCATTTAAACTTTTCATACCGCTATTCTAGCATAGAACATGTTTTTCCGTAAACACCCTATTCCAAAAATTTTCGGATGGTCATTGTCTCCCCTTTGACCAGCAATGTGATGGCTCCGTCCTCTTTTGTACAGAATGTCTGGATTCCACAGGTTTCCAGACGTTTCAGAAGCTTTTCTCCCGGATGTCCGTATGGATTGTCTTTTCCCGCAGAAATCAGTGCATACCTTGCATTGTTCTGTTCTAAAAACGCTTCTGTCGCTGCTCCGTCAGAACCGTGATGGGGAACTTTCAGTACGGTATAGGTTCCTGAACCGCTTTCTCCCTGTAAGAAGTCTTCTTCTCCTGCTCCTTCCAGATCCCCGGTAAAGAGCATGGAAAACTTCCCGCTGGAAAGTTTTAAAATCATGGATGCTTCATTTCCCGGTTCTCCTCCATATTCTTCGGAAGGGCCAAGACAGGAAAGCTCTGTCCCTGCCCTGTCCCGGATTGCTTCCCCCGCTTTCATGGTCCGCACTTTTGTCCCTGCTCTTTTTGCGGTCCGTGCCAGATTTTCAAGACCTTCATCCCACAGATGCTGCTCGGGCAGAACCAGTGTCCGGATGCCGACGCCCACCTCCTGGCGCTCCAGCATTTCCTGTATCCCGCTGATGTGATCCGTATCTCCATGGGAAATCAGGACATAATCCAACATCCGGATTCTCTTGCTTTCCAGAAACGGCTCCAGCGTGTATTTTGCCAGCATCTCTTCCGATGTGCTTCCTCCGTCTACCAGACAGTCCAGTCCTCCCGGCATCCGGATCAAAATCCCGTCCCCCTGACCCACGTCTATCATGGTGACTTTCAGCTCTCCGTAATGCTGGCTCCATGGGCCAAGAAGCAGAGTCAGTGCAAATATAAGGGCGGACATCCCCGATTTTTCCTTTCCTTTTCGGAACAGCAGATATACCAGCATCAGTAAAAACAGATAGAGAAGAATCTGGATTGTATCCGGTTTTCCGGTGACAATTCTTGCCAAAGGCAGTTTCAGCATGATCCGGCAGTTCCATTCGTAAAACATCAGAACCGCCTTACTGATCCAGAGAATGACATCCGCAAGAGGGGGCAGCACCAGACAGCAGATGCTTCCCAAAAGACCGGCTCCCATGACAACCGACATCATCGGAATTACCCAGATATTCACAAGGACCGAGTACAGCGGAAATTCATAATAGGAAGAAAGAAGGACCGGAAAGGTCAGAAGCTGAATGCACAGCCCCGGATACGCTGCCCAAAGCAGTTTCTGCCGGATGGTTTTCTTCCTTTTTATTCCAGGAGTTTTCTCTTTTTTTCTTTCCTTGTCTTTCAGTTCCTCCAACCGGATTCGCAGCTCTTCCCCTCCCCAGATGGCAAAGATCGCACCAAACGAGAGGAGAAATCCCGGATCAAATACGGAAAGAGGCGCTGTCCCCACAATCACAGCAGCGGAAACGACAAGGCTTGTCAAAAGGTCATAGACTCTTCCCGTCACCTCTGCTCCCATCCGGATAAAATACATGTAAACTGCTCTTCTTGCCGAGACACTGAATCCCGTCATCACTGCATACGGGAGCAAAACAAGGATGCCCAGGGCGGCGCTTCCAGAAAACGGGACTCCCGCCTTTCGCATTGTCCGGTAAATCAAAAGGCCGATAAAGGACACATGAAGCCCCGAGACCGCCAGAAGATGAGCAATTCCGTTTTTCTGATACAGCTCTTTCACCTCCGGATCCAGGGCACTTTTATCTCCCAGGAGAATTCCGCTTAAAACCGCACCCTCGTCCCCCATTCTGTCCAGAAGTTCTTTCTTCCACCGCTCCCGAAGAGAGGCAATCCATTCTTTTCCATATTGAATTGTGTTGTCTGTAACTTTGATTGATTCCGAAAAGATCATTCCGTAGATATTCTGATTCTGATAATAAGACCGGGAATCGAATGTTCCCGGATTAGAAGCCCTTTCAAACAGATGAAAGGTGCCTGTGACTATGATCGTATTGCCGATCCTGTAATCGCTCCACTCGGAGCTGTAGATGATATACGCCCTGTCTCCCGCACGAAGATACCATGTCGGGCCCTTTTCCCTTTGTTCTCTTTTAAAAATACGCCCGCTCACACAGATCTTTTCTCCGTCCATCCGCAGTACTTCCGGCGGGAACTCCCATTTGGCTCCCGCCCAGAAGACCAGACAGCGGATCACAAGAAAAACAAGGCACATTACTGCAAGCGGCCTGTTTTTCAATCTTTATTTTTCTCCTTCTACAAGATCCAGATTTCTCGACAGCGGCTGGTCCAGCGGAACGCTTTCGCCGAAGTTGATATTACTCTCACCGTTGATGGAAATCTGTACCTGGCCTGCCATCCCGCTCTCCACAATCGAATTGACGATCGAGTAAATCAGGATCTCAGGCTTTACATTGGATTTCATGTTCATCAGTTCCTGATCAAAATTGACATAGCAGATCTGATCCCTTGTGGATACACTCAAGATCTTGGTATTGGCCGGAATCGTTGCATAGGCTCCCGAAGAGGACGGCCCCTTCAACAGCTGCTCAATCACCAGACGTTCCATGGAGATATTACTGTTGTACCGGACATTATTTACCGTTTCCTTAACCAGTTTGTCCCCGTCTTTGTTGGCGAAATAAAGCGTCAGTGACGTAGACTGATAGGAGTGGAGCGAAGATCCGACATTCTGTATAAAATCCTCGTTACTCATCAGGCCGACCGGCGTATTGTCTGCCGCCATCAAAGGCTCCTCTCCGATATAAAAAGAGACATAATCGATCCCGGAGATCTGTACCAGTGATTTTACAACCGCCGCTCTCAAAAGCACTTCTTCTGCGGCATCCAGAGATGTGTATTTCTCATTAAAAGTAAGATCCACCTGTTTTCCGTCGATCTCAAACTCTTCCACCCTCACGTCATTCTGAAACGGGGTCTGATAGTCCTCTGACTCTTCAGCCGGTTTTTCCAGTGCATCCAGCACATACTGTACCTGCTCCGCCTTTGACCCGTCTTTCTTTTCCCCGGCAATTCTCACAAGTTCCGTCTTATCCGCACTTAAGTAAAACAGTCCAAACTCTCCCTGCTTGACCTGCTCTCCTCTCCTGCAGCCGGACAGGAGACCAGACGCCATGAGTATGACAAGCAGAAATGATACAATCCTTTTTCCTTTCATGGTCTCCTCCTCTTATTTTGCATTTGCCACATATTTCAACGGAATCCGCACGGTAAACGTCGTGCCCTCCCCTTCTTCACTGTACACTTTGATAGCCCCTCTGTGCATGATCACAGCGCTTCGTGCAATGGCAAGCCCAAGTCCCGTTCCTCCGATTTCCCTGGAATGAGATTTGTCCACGCGGTAGAATCTCTCGAAAATATGTTCCTGCGCTTCTTTTGGAATTCCCATTCCGGAATCCGCCACTTTTAAATAGAAAAACTTATGGTCTGCGTTTAACGATACATGCACCCAGCCATTTTCATGATTGTACTTGATGGCATTTTCCACCAGATTGCTGACTGCGAGGGAAAGTTTTGTCTCATCTACTTCCGCCTCCACTGTACGGAATGTCTCAAATACAAGCTCGATATTTTGTTTCTGCGCGATCGGCTTGAGTCTTTTTAAAATCCGCTCTACGATGAGGTTAATATCCAGCATTTCGATATTCATATCGTTGGAAGTCTTATCCATCTTCACAAGAGACAAGAGATCGTTGATAATCTTGTTCTCCCGTTCGATCTCCTCCGACATATCTCCCATAAACTCCCGGTAGAGCTCTGCCGGCACTTCCTCCTGGGAAAGAAGAGAATCCGCCAGCACCTTCATGGAAGTAAGCGGCGTCTTCAACTCATGTGAGACATTAGAAACAAATTCCTGTCTCGATTCGTCCAGAACCTTGAACCTTCCGATCATCTTGTTGAACGCCTCCGAAAACCGGATGGTCTCCAGAAATGCATTTTCATGGAGATCGTCTTCCTCATAACTTTCTGTCATGTTTTCGACTGCTTTTGTAATCCGGTTCAGCGGACGCGTAATGTAAAAGCTGATCAGCACGCCCACCGCAATCAATACAACAAACACCGTAATGATGATAATATCCAGCGTCTGTCTCAGATTTTCCTGAATATCCACAATATTGTCCGTGGAAACACTTGCGAGCATAACACCGACAATCTCTTTGGACGCAGTCCCCTGAATCGGAGATGTCACTTCGATATAGCTGTTCCGGTCATCATAATTGCTGACTGTTTCACCTTCAAAACACTTGATCACATCACCGGAAATGATCGTCTTGCCCGCATCCAGATCGTACGAATCCTCAATGATCCGGTAAGACTGATCGATAATCATGACCCGGCCGTTATAAATGTTGGAAAACTGTGTGATCTCCGCGTCGATCGTCTCCGGGATATCTCCCGAAAGTGTGTCCAGCACGGAAAGCTGGTTGCAGAGAATCGTACACTGATTCTGAATCTCTGCCATGCGGATTGAGACAGAGTGGCTCTCGTTGGACCGCAGAACCACAAAACGTAAAATCAGACACGGCACCATTCCCATAAAAAGAATCAGCAGGAAAATCAGAAACCTGAGACTTTTAAACGGATGGTGCCTGAGTTTTAACTTACCCCCTAAAATAGTAACCAACTCCCCATTTTGTATATACATATTTCGGATCACTCGGGTTCACTTCGATCTTCTCACGAAGTCTTCTGATATGTACATCCACAGTCCTTGCATCGCCCGGATACTCATATCCCCAGACAAGATTTAACAGATCCTCTCTGGAATATACCTTGTTCGGGTTGTGGGCCAGAAGTTCCAGAAGATCAAATTCTTTTGCCGTCAGGTTAATCTCTCTGTCTTTGGAAAATACTCTTCTGCTCTCACAGTCAAGCTTTAAGTCTCCTTTGACAATGACCTTCGCATCTTTTCCATCTTTTTCCTTCTTGCCTGTCCGGCGCATGATGGCCTTGATCCTTGCCTTTACCTCCAGAATATTAAACGGCTTTGTGATATAGTCGTCCGCACCATACTCGAGTCCAAGAATCTTGTCCATGTCGTCGCCTTTTGCCGTCAGCATCACAATCGGTACATCCGAAAATTCTCTGATCTGCTGGCATACTTCAAACCCGTCCAGCTTCGGAAGCATGATATCCAGAAGAATCATGTCGTAATCATTGTCCCGTGCATAGGCCAAAGCTTCTTCCCCGTCGTATGCGCAGTCCACTTCCATGCCGTCCTGTTCCAGACTGAAGCGTATTCCTTTTACAATCAGTTTTTCATCGTCTACAACCAATACCCTTTTTGCCATGTTTCTCCCTCGCTACACTGTTATCTTATCTTTAATCTTTTCAAAAACTCCATCCTTGATACCGGAAATATTTTTAATTTCATCGATGGAATCAAAGTTCCCATGTTCTGTTCTGTACTGAAGAATCGCCTCAGCCTTTGCCTCACCGATCCCCGGAAGCGTCATCAGTTCCTCCCTGGAAGCCTGGTTGAGATTGACCAGCCCACCGGCTGCTTCCGGGGATCCGCTTCCGGCTCCTTGCGGGATTGCCGGATTTGCTCCGCTTACTTCCTCTTTGTCCGGCACGTAAATCCTGGCTCCATCTGTCAGAACCTCCGCCAGATTCAGCCAGGAAGCCTCGGCCTCCTCAGTCACGCCGCCCGCCATCTCGATCGCCTGATAAACTCTGCTTCCGGCAGGAAGCGTCACAACACCTTCTTTTTGGACTTCCCCGCAGACGTAGACAACAATCATCTCCGGCTCTGTCTTCTTCCGGTCTTTTGACTCTTCTTCCCCGGCAGATTTCTGCTCAGTATCTTCTTCCAAAACAGCCTCTTTCTCTGACTCTTCCTCCAGAAGCACCACCGTCTCTTCCGGTTCGGCCTCCTTACCGCCGCATCCTGCAAACACCAGAAAAATCAGAACTGCCGCCATACAAAACAATTTTCTTTTCTTTCTATGCATAGTACTCCTTTACCGCAGCCGATAAAAGCCCCCTCTATGCAGATAGTTCTATTGTAACGAATTTCTTTTTAAATTACAACTCTATTTCCACTGGAAAATCGCAATTCCGATCAGCGCAAGCAGAAGCCCTCCCGCCTTTCTCCATTCAAACGGACTTTTGTCCATTCCAAAGAGTCCGAAAAGTTCAATGACATAAGCCACTATCAACTGCGCAATGACAATAAGAAGCGCCGCCTTTGCCGGCCCCAGCTGATCCATGCTTTTGATTACAGTCCAGGTGATGCCCGCACCAATGGCTCCTCCAAGCAGCATATACTTTGGCTGTACTTCCATCAGACTTCCAACGGAATCCCTGCCTGCAAAAAACCAGACGATCAGACAGACGATAAATGCAGAAAACTGGACCCACATATTACTGACCCACATTCCCGCTGTCTTCGTCACCTGTGTATTAAAAACACCCTGCACACTCATCAGCGCACCGGAAATCAATGCAATAATAAAACCGGTCATACCGGAAATCCCTCCTTTCTTCTATATAAGAAAGTAGTCTTTCCAGTATGCCGGTTTTTATTCTTTATTCCAGGATCTCATCCAGAATCCGTATCAGTTCGTCCACTTCTTTTTCTGTGATAATCAGAGGCGGTACAAACCGGATTACGTCACTTCCTGCGCTGATCAGAAGCAGTCCCTTTTCCAGTGCTTTTTTCGTCACTTCCGCCGGAGAAATACTGAGCTGTATTCCCTGCATCAGACCTTTTCCTTTGCAGGCCAGAATGCAGTCGTGTTTCTTTGCCAGTTCCTCAAGCTGTTTTTTCAGATAAGCTCCGATTTCCTTAACATGCTCCGGAATGTGTTTCTCTTCAAAGATCTCAACGGTCTTTGCCACAGCCGCACAGGCAAGCGGTCCGCCGCCGTAAGTCGTACCGTGGTCTCCCGGGGCAAGTGAATACTCTGCCACTTTCTCCGTCATGGCAAACGCCCCTACCGGGAATCCGCTTCCAATGGCTTTTGCCATAGTCATAATATCCGGACGCACGCCGTATTCCTGCCATGCAAAGAAGGAGCCGGTCCGGCCCATGCCGCACTGTACTTCATCGCAGATCATCAGAATATCGTTTTCATCACAGATCTTGCGGATTCCTTTCATGAATTCTTCCGTCGCCACGTTAATTCCGCCTTCGCCCTGCACCGGCTCTACAATGATGGCGCAGGTCCTGTCTGTCACCAGTGCTTTCACACTGTCCAGATCATTAAGCTTTGCAAACTTCACACCCGGAACAAGCGGCTCAAACGGCTCCTGATAAGCTTTGTGGCCTGTCACGGAAACAGAACCGAATCCCCGTCCGTGGAAAGATTCTTCCATGGCAATCCATTCAAATCTTCCACTCTTTTTTGTATAGGCGTATTTTCTTGATGCTTTCAATGCACCTTCCACCGCCTCGCCGCCACTGTTGCAGAAAAAGATCCGGTCCATCCCGGACACCCTCTTCAGCGCTTCTGCCGCCTCTTTTGTTCTTGTATGATAGTAAAGATTAGAAGTGTGGGCCAGCTTGTCAATCTGGCTTTTCAGAGCCTCATTCCACTCTTTATTTCCGTATCCGAGAGAATTTACCGCATATCCGGCCGCGAAATCCAGATAAGCTTTACCCTCCGTATCGTACAGATACGCACCTTTTCCATACTCCAGGATCACTGGAGCCGGATTGTATGTGTGTACAAGCGCATTCTGTACGGAGTCCATATATGATTTATCCATGATAATACCGACACTCCTTGTCATTTAAAATTGCTGTACCAATTCCTTTGTTGGTAAAGATCTCAAGCAGCAGGCAATGCGGAATCCGGCCGTCCAGAATATGAATCCGGGAAACTCCGTTTTCCAGCGCATCGATGCAGCTTTTCAGCTTCGGAAGCATACCGCCTTCGATGTAGCCTTCATTGATCAGACGGATCGCGTCTTCTGCGGAAAGCTCCGGAATCAATGTTTCCGGATCTTTTGGATCTTTGTAGACACCTTCGATATCTGTCAGGAAGGCAAGTTTCTCCGCTTTCACCGCTTTTGCGATAGCACATGCAGCTTCGTCCGCATTGACATTGTATGCCTGGAAATCATTGTCCAGACCAACGGAGCAGACTACCGGAAGGAAATCTTTTTCCAGAAGGTCAAAGAGGATCTTCGGCTCTACGTCGCAGACGCTTCCTACATATCCGATGTCCTCGCCGTCCACGTATTTTTTCGTCACTTTCAGAAGTCCGCCGTCAATGCCGCTGACTCCGATGGATTTAATTCCAAGCTCTTCCACGAGCTGTACCAGCTTTTTGTTGACTTTGGAAAGTACCATCTCCGCAATCTCCATCGTCTCTTCATCTGTTACGCGGAATCCGTTGACAAACTTCGTTTCCTTTCCGACTTTGTCAACCCACTTGCTGATCTCCTTGCCGCCGCCATGAACGATAATCGGCTTGAATCCACAGAGCTTTAACAGGACTACATCCTGGATGACTCTCTTTTCCTGTTCCTCATCGAGCATGGCGCTTCCGCCGTATTTTACTACGATGATCTTTCTGTTGAAACGCTGAATGTACGGGAGCGCTTCAATCAGCACTTCTGCCTTGTCCAGATATTTCTGCATACTCTTGTCCATTTTTCCTACCTCCTAGCTTCTGTAGTCCGCATTGATTTTAATATAATCATATGTAAGGTCGCATCCCCATGCAGATGCTTCTTCCGTTCCCATCTTGATGTCCGCAATGGCTGTCACTTCCGGCTGCGAGAGAATCTCTGTCGCTTTTTCCTCGCTGTAGGCAACAGCAGTACCGTTTTCCGTAATCTGAATCTTTCCTGCCTTGCTCTCGAAGAACAGATCAACCTTCTCCGGATCAAACTGTGCCCCTGAATATCCCATGGCGCAGAAGATTCGTCCCCAGTTGGCATCGTGTCCTGCAATGGCTGTCTTCGTAAGGTCAGAGCATACGATGGATTTTGCCAGGGTCTTTGCCTGCTCTTTTGTCTCGGCTCCGATGACTTTTGCCTCAAACAGAGCCGTGGCTCCCTCGCCGTCTCCTGCAATCTTCTTTGCCAGATAAACATTGATCTCATGAAGTGCCTGGCAGAATGCCTCATACTCCGGTGTTCCCTCTTTGATCTCCTCATTTCCGGCTGCTCCGTTTGCAAGGAGAAGTACGGTGTCATTTGTGGAGGTGTCTCCATCTACGGAGATCATGTTATAAGTATCCTGCACATCCGCGCTCAGCGCCTTCTGAAGCGCCTCTTTGGAAATGACTGCGTCTGTGGTGATGAAACTTAACATCGTGCACATATTCGGATGAATCATTCCGGAACCTTTTGCCATTCCACCGATAGTCACTGTCACGCCGCCAACTTCGATCTCAGCTGCCAGTTCCTTCTCTACGGTATCTGTCGTCATGATGGCTTTTGCCGCCAGTGTTCCATTCTCGATGGAATCATTCTTTTTCTCCGCAAGTGCTTTGACTCCTGCTTTCATACGGTCAATCGGGAGCTGGCGTCCGATCTCTCCGGTCGATCCAAGGGCTACGCTGTCCGCCGGAATTCCGAGTGCTTCCGCTGCCGCCCTGGCAGTCTCCTCACAGTAATACATTCCTTCTTCTCCGGTACAGGCATTTGCAATGCCGGAGTTAACAACGACAGCATGTACCGGTTTCCCGGAATCCACTACCTGACGGTCCCATTTCACCGGCGCTGCTTTTACGACATTCGTCGTGAATGTTCCCGCTGCCGCGCACGGCTTTTCACTGTAAATCAGTGCCATATCCGTCCTGCCCTCGTATTTGATCTTCGCTGCGGTGCTTGCTGCCTCAAATCCTTTTGCCTTTGTCACTCCGCCTTCTACTATCTTCATGTTCCCATCCTCCGTTCTGATCCCGGATTCTGCCCGGCATCTTTATTCTATAAATACTGTAATATTTTCTTCATTTAAAGTGAAATCATAATAATTCAGGTCTTCCCGTTTCGTCCATCCGATCCGGTTCCAGAATGCATTCCCGATATCATTTTTTGTAAAGGCAATCAGAGATACCTTGTTGATCCCCTCTGCCTGCAGCGCCCGCATGGACGCAGCCACCATCTGGCGCCCGATTCCGTGCTTGCGGTATGCCTCCTCTACACAGACGTGGTAAAAGCATCCTCTTCTTCCATCGTGACCGCAGAGAATGCATCCTACGATCTTCCCGTCCTCTTCTGCCACTACACTGGTCGTCGGATTCCTCTTCAGGAAACGTTCCACACCCTCTCTTGAGTCGTCGATGCTGCGGATTCCAAATCCATGAATCGTTTTCCAGAGGTGATACACCTGGTCATAATCCTCAATTGTCATTATCCGAATCTTCATTTTCTCTTACGGGAACATCGGTACGAGATTCAGTCCTTCGTTCTCCGGAAGACCAAACATCAGATTCATATTCTGTACCGCCTGTCCTGCTGCTCCTTTCACCAGATTGTCCATTGCTCCCATCATGATCACTCTGCCCGTCCGCGGGTCAAGCTGGAAGTTCACATCTACATAATTGCTGCCTTCCACCCATTTGGTCTGCGGGCAGATGCCTTTCTCAAGCACTCTTACGAACTGCTCATTCTCATAATAGCGGTCATAGACTGCTTTCACTTCTTCATAGGAAACTTCTTTCTTTAAGGAAGCATAGGCTGTCACCAGAATTCCCCGGTTCATCGGCACCAGATGCGGTGTAAAATTCAGGACCGTCTTTACACCGGATGCGTAGGTCAGCTGCTCCTCGATCTCCGGTGTGTGCCGGTGGGAGGCCACTCCGTATGCTTTGATGTTTTCATTCACTTCGCAGTAAAGATTGTCCACCTTTGCTCCTCTTCCCGCTCCGGATGTCCCGGACTTGGCATCGATAATCAGTGTATTCATATCGATCAGTCCTTCTTTTGCAAGCGGATAGATGGAGAGAATCGAACAGGTCGGATAGCATCCCGGATTGGCGAGAATCCGCGCCCCTTTGATCTGCTCCCGGTTGATCTCACAGAGTCCATACACCGCCTCCGGCAGAAACTGCGGACTCTTGTGCTCGATCTTGTACCATTCCTCGTATACATTCTGATCTTTAATACGGAAATCCGCGCTTAAGTCAATCACTTTGACTTTGGAGAGAATGTCTTCATTTAATAAGGAAGCGCAAAATCCCTGCGGCGTTGCTGTGAAGATCACATCCACCTGATCTGCGAGTTCCTCCATATTGTCATCCTTACAGACGTCCTCCACAATCTGAAACATATTCTGGTAAACTGCTGCGTATTTCTGATCGATATAACTTCTGGAACCGTACCATTTGATCTCCACGTCCTTGTGACCCATCAGGATCCGGACCAGTTCTCCTCCGGCATATCCAGTCGCTCCGATGATTCCTGCTTTTATCATGATTCTTTCGATCCTTTCTTTTCTTTCTATAGAATGCTCTGTTGGAATCGAGCTGTTTTGCTTGTAGTCTTTAGTATACAACCTTTTTTTTCCTTTCACAAGTATAAATACACATATTTTTTGTATAATTATTCTTCTTTTATGAATATTTTTTTGTGTATTATGCATTGCTCCTCGAAAAAACTTTTATTTTTATCTGATTTTCTACATTTTTCTGTTGCATAATTATAAAAAAAGGTGTATAGTAACACATGTGATTGACGAAAACAAAATTTCAGGAGGATATAGATATGAAAGAAAAAGTTGTACTGGCGTACTCAGGCGGACTGGATACTACCGCTGTCATCCCGTGGCTGAAGGAAACGTTTAACTATGATGTCATCTGCTGCTGTATCGACTGCGGTCAGGGAGAGGAGCTTGACGGACTGGAAGAACGTGCGAAAATGTCCGGCGCAAGCAAGCTTTATATTGAAAATATCGTAGATGAATTCTGCGAAGACTACATTATGCCTTGCGTACAGGCAGGCGCTGTTTACGAAAACAAATACCTGCTCGGTACTGCGATGGCTCGTCCGGGAATTGCAAAGAAACTTGTGGAAATCGCAAGAAAAGAAAATGCCGTAGCAATCTGCCACGGTGCAACCGGAAAAGGAAATGACCAGATCCGCTTTGAACTTGGAATCACTGCTCTCGCACCGGATCTGAAGATCATCGCTCCATGGAGAATGACAGATCTGTGGACCATGCAGTCCCGTGAAGATGAGATCGAATACTGCAAACAGCACGGCATTGATCTTCCATTTGATACAAAACACAGCTACAGCCGTGACCGGAACCTCTGGCATATCAGCCACGAAGGTCTGGAACTGGAAGATCCGTCCCAGGCTCCAAACTACGATGATCTGCTTGTACTTACCGTAACACCGGAAAAAGCACCGGATGAACCGGAAGAAGTAACCATGACTTTTGAAAGCGGCGTGCCGAAAACTCTGAACGGAAAAGAGATGAAAGTTTCCGAAATCATCACAGAGCTCAACAAACTCGGCGGAAAACACGGCATCGGTATCATCGATATCGTGGAAAACCGTGTTGTCGGCATGAAGTCCCGTGGTGTCTATGAAACTCCTGGCGGAACGATCCTGATGGAAGCACATCAGCAGCTGGAAGAACTCGTTCTCGACCGCGCTACTTATGAAGTGAAGAAAAACATGGGCAACAAACTTGCTCAGGTTGTCTACGAAGGAAAATGGTTTACACCGCTTCGCGAAGCAATCCAGGCATTTGTAACATCCACACAGAAATATGTGACAGGAGAAGTAAAATTCAGACTGTATAAAGGCAACATCATCAAAGCCGGAACAACCTCTCCATATTCTCTGTACAATGAATCACTTGCAAGCTTTACAACCGGCGATCTTTACGATCACCACGACGCTGACGGCTTCATCAACCTGTTCGGACTTCCGTTGAAAGTTCGCGCCATGAAGCTGATGGAAGAGAAAAATAATCAGAAATAATTCATAATCATGCATAATTATAAACCAGCTTCCGGGGAATGTTTATTCTCCGGAAGTTTTGGCATGTTTACGTATCAGAGGTGAAAAATATGATTTTACTCTACGCAACAACCAATCCTGCCAAACTCGATTCCATGAGGCGGGTACTAGATTCACTGTCCATCGAACTGACCGGACTTTGCGATCTGAATCTGCCCCTTCCTGATGTAGCAGAAACCGGGAAGAATCCTCTGGAAAATGCGGTTCTGAAAGCAAAGATCTACTACGAAGCACTCCATACCCCGCTTTTTTCCTGTGACAGCGGATTGTATTTTGAAGAACTCCCGGACGAATTGCAGCCGGGCACCCATATCCGCCGGGTCGGCGGTCGTTCCCTGACCGACGAAGAAATGATTTCCTATTATTCCGATCTTGCCGGAAAACACGGAGGTACACTGACCGGAAGATACAAAAATGCAGTCTGCCTCATTTTTGATCCGGATCATATTTACAGCAGTATGGACGAAAGCATCTGGACCGAGCCCTTTCTTCTGACAGATACTCCACATTCAAAACGGGTGGCAGGATACCCTCTGGACAGCCTTTCTCTGGACTGTAAAACGAGGAAGTATTACTACGATCTTCCCGATCAGGAAGAGGATTCCTCCACGGTCGATGCCGGTTACCGTGCCTTTTTTGAGGCGCATTGCCGTGATGGGATGCGTTAATTTTTTCAGAAAACTGACACCTATTATCCATAAAATGTGTCTTTTGAGAAAAAGCACTGGAATTCCCGCTCCTATTCTGGTAAGATTATTAGAATCATACCTGTGAGGGAGGGAAAGAAAAATGGAAATCTTAACACTGAAACGACCGGACATTTCCTTTTCGGATGAGATCCGCTCCTATCGTCAGGAGTTTCTCGATGCGGGGAGCCCTCTCAATGGCTGCGGCCCTCTGGCCGACATGGAAGATCCGGCAGAATGGGTAGCACACACAGTACGCTTTGAAAAGGGCGATGATATCCCTGAGGATATGGTACCATCGACTCAGTTTATCTATGTCAGAGAGTCTGACGGCAAAATCCTCGGTACCATCCAGATCCGTCACTCCTTTACTCCATTTCTGGAAACATACGGCGGACATATCGGCTACTCCATCCGTCCAAGCGAACGTCGTAAGGGATACGCAAAGCAGATGCTTCACGACTGTCTTCCATACTGCAAAGAACTCGGACTGGAAAAGGTAATGGTCTCCTGCGTGGATACCAATGTTGCAAGCCGGAAGACGATCCTTGCAAACGGCGGCGTTTATGACGGCACTGTCTGGGAACCGGAAGAACAGGTAAACTTTGAGCGGTACTGGATTACAGTGGAATAAACGAATTTCCTTATAAGCTAAAAACGGACATTTGCAGACGCAACTGTCCGTTTTTTCATTTCCCTGCTATTTCATAAAAAATCTCTTGACTTATGTCCGAAATCGGATATAATATACAATGTACGAAATCGGACAAGGGGTGAGCATATGCACTACTTAGGAGCAGAACAATATACTTATTTGGCAGGCGAAATCAATGCTTTATATCATGAAGCCGCTGTAAAAACGGGAATTTCAGACAGTGTTCAGAATATTTTATATGTACTCTGCGAGAAAGGTGGAAAATGTCTGCAAAGTGAGATCAGCAGACTCACAGGCATCAGCCGCCAGACCATCAATTCTGCCATCCGCAAGTTAGAAAAAGAAGAAATTGTATATCTGGAACAGGGGAAAGGCAGAAATACCATTCTCTGTCTGACTGAAAAAGGGCAGAAATTTTCATTGGAAAAAATCTATCCTTTACACGAAATCGAAAACAAAATCTGGAGTGAGTGGACTCCGGAAGAACAGCAACAATACCTGGCTCTTACGAAAAAATATCGTGACGGATTAAAGAAATATATGGAAGCCCTGCTATAAATACAGGGAAGAATGATCTTTGGAAGGGAGGTGGCTTGATGTCGGCATCAGTACGCTAAGGGGATTATCGTACTTGATATTGTCCCCTGTTTGAAAAACTATTTTGAAAATGAGAGGACAATTGAATATGAAAAAAATACAAAAGTGGAAATCACAATTTATCATCGTTGCATTAGGACAGGCAGTTTCCATGCTGGGCAGCCACGGTGTTCAGTTTGCCTTGATCTGGTGGCTTGCTGAGAAGACATCTTCGCCTTTCATGCTGGGAATATCAGGACTTGTCGCCTATCTCCCGATGTCGTTATTCAGCCCGATTGCAGGCATTGCGGCAGACCGTTACAACCGAAAGTTTATCTCTATTTTTTCGGACATGGCAATGGGAATCACTGCACTGATTTACGCAGTGATGCTGTACTTTTTTGACCTGCCTGTATGGACAGTATGTATTATGCTTTGTGTCAGAGGGATTGGCAGCACCTTTCAGCAGCCGGCCATACAGTCCATTATTCCGCAGCTTGTACCAAAAGACCAACTGATCAAAACCAATGGGTGGATGCAGCTTTTAAGTTCCGGTTCTTTCCTGATCGGGCCGGTCATCGGCGCAGTTTTATACTCGCTCTTCCCTATGTCCATCGTTTTGGTGAGTGATGTGGCAGGAGCAATTTTAGCAAGCAGCGCATTAGCCATTGTGAAAATCCCGAAGCTGGAAAAAACAGACAAGGAAGAACAGCATTTTGTTGCAGAAATCAAAGAGGGGTTACAGGTATTTAAAGAAGATAAACGACTGTTTTACATTGTTGCCGCAGAAGCACTTTGCATGTTCTTTTACGCACCGCTCTCTTCTTTTTATCCATTGATGACAAGCGATTATTTTCAGTTGTCAGCCATGCACGGCAGTGCTGTGGAGCTGTCCTTTGCCGTCGGCATGATGGTAGCATCCCTCCTGTTTTCCAGCGTTTTAAAAGTAGAACGTAAAATCAGGGTTTCTTTTATCGGTCTGTTTGGAATGGGGAGCACATCTCTGATCTGTGGCGTCATACCTCCGACTTATGTTGGCTGGTTCTTCTTTGCAGCAAGCTGTATCTGCCTGGGCGCTTCCGGAAATGTTCATACAATTCCACTGACTGCTTATATACAGGAAACCGTTGCTCCCGAAAAAATGGGACGGGCATTTTCGGTACTTACTTTGATTTCTTCCGTTACAATGCCGATTGGATTACTTTTCAGCAGTCCGATAGCAGAACAAGTAGGCGTGAATGTCTGGTTTTTCATTTCCGGCCTTTGCATGATTCTGCTGACCAGCCTTGTGTTTATCCGGTATTCGGTAAAAACAGAGGCATCAGAAAAAAGGTGTAATGAGGAAAAGACAAATTAGAAATCCTGATTCACTAAAATCTCCAAAAAGATAAAAAGCGTGGCCCCGACAGCTCACCGGCTGCCGGGGTCCGCTTTGGCAATACGCTATGTTTCTCTTTTATCTTTCAAATGTATACTGAATTCCGGCAACTTGTTTCCCGCCAATCAGCACCTCTTTTTCCCGCCCCGGACTTCCGCCATTTGCCTCATAAAATTTCCGGTTTGGATTTTCTTTCACGCACCATAGGGACACTTTTCTTTTCGGTCCTAATATCTGAAACATATATTCCAACATCTGTGTTCCATAGCCTTTTCCCCGATACTTTTCATCGAAGTATAAGGTATCGATCTCCGCATGTCCCTCATCGATCACACGGCAGGAAGCAAATCCAGCGATGTTTCCGTTGATCTCATACACATACAGATCTTCTTCTCCCTTTTCCAGCTTTCTCTCCCATGCCTGTCGCTGCTCGTCATAATTTCGTTTCTCAAGTACTTCTTCCGGCATGATTCCCCTGTAGACCTGTTTCCATGCATCTACATGAATTCTGGCAACCGCCGCAAGATCCTCGGTCACGCCTCTCCGGATCATGCTGTCTCCTCCTTTATTTCTTGCAGATCCATCTTTCAAATGGATTTCTGTCATCTTTTGCGATCCGGACTGTTCCTTTCCTGATCCCGGCTTCAATCCGGTGTGCCAGCCAGCCGTCTCCGATTCCCGGCTCATATTCTCCCAGAACGTTTCCAAGAACCTCTGCTTCTTGTTGCGGTTCTTCTGTCAACGTGTTTTCGATCATGAAGTCATAAAAGGATTCCCGAACGCTCATCGGTTTTCCATTGACAGAGGCTCTGAGTACTGCGTTCTCCTGCACAAGTCTCTCCCAGTGCATCGTCCCGATCTGGATTTCCCACTCATTCAACGGTTTTTCATACGCAAGGAGCGATGGAAATTCCTCATGCACAATCTCTCCCATCGTAGATACCTCATATGGCATGTTGGTATCCTGACGGAACAGGACGTCCGGCAGTTTCACTGCCGAAATCTGGTCGGTCAAATCGTTTAACAGGTGGCAGGTATAATAATAGCCGCACACTTCATAAGGTGCTTTGCCGTACCAGATACGGATTGTTTTCCCCTCTGCCGCAAGCGTTCTCAATCTCTCCGACATCACACTGTATCTGTTGACTCGTTCTTTATATTCTTTCCACACACGCTCTCCCGCTTTTGTCCCGTCACGGAACAGGGTTTCCTGCGCATTGCTTCTTTTGCTTTCATTATCCAGATTCCGGATCTCTCCAACGTCCAGTCCCAGATCCAGACAGATAATCTCGTCCGCCCGGTTTCGCAGCCGGGACATTTTCAATGAAGCCGCCTCACTTGCACCAAATACTACTTCTACCATATATTTCTCCCTCAAAAAATTATCAACTAAAGTACTGTATCAATCACACGTTTTGCGTTGCCGTACCAGATCTTTTCCCGTTGTCGCCCGGTAAATCCGGCCTTTCCGAGCGCGTCGTAAAGAAGGGGCATCGCACCGATGTCTTCGATCTCCATCTTCTCTGCTCCTCCAAAGCCGTCAAAATCCGTTCCAATAGCGATAACATCTTCTCCGCCTTTCTGGTACATATGCCGGACATGACTTACCATCTCTTCGATCAGGCAGGAACCGCTTTCCCCAAGAAACTCCTGATAAAAATTCAGGCCGGCAATCCCTCCTTTTTCGGCAAGCGCCCGGATCTGTTCATCCGAAAGATTTCTCGGATGATTCCGAAGCGCCCGCGCATTGGAATGAGACGCCACCGGAGGGGTTTTGCTGTGAGAAACCACATCCCAGAAGCCGCCCTCTGACAGATGGGAGACGTCGATAATCATCCCGATCCGGTTCATTTCCTCAACCACGGAAAAGCCAAACTGCTTCAATCCCTTTCCCATCACCTGTGCATCCGGGCTGTTCGGATAACCGATGCAGTTTTCATAATTCCACGTCAATGTGATCAGGCGGATTCCCATATCATACAGTCCCTGCACCCGTTCCAGCTCTCCATGGATCACTCCACCCTCTTCCAGTGTCAGAAAGGCGGAAATCTTTCCTGCCTTCCTGTTCCGTTCGAGGTCGCTTCCATTTCCTGCAAAAGCAATCTCATCCGGATAGATCCAGATCTGTTTTTTCAGATACGTGGCCATCCTTCTGACATATTCATATGCCTGTTCGTGCTTCGATTTTCCAAGAAATTCCACCAGCGGCACAAAGCAGGCAAAAAACTGTGCCATGGATCCTCCCCGCTTCATTTTTTCTATATCTACCTTCAGATGGTTCTTTTTCAGATCCTGATCCGGCATATTTTCGGACAATAATTCACATACCGTATCACAGTGCATGTCAATCAGATTCATAAGAAACGACTCCTTTTCATAAACTGATACCATTATAATCTAATATAAGCAGAAAGGAAATCAGATATGAAACAGAATTCCCCTTCCATCGGTATCGTTGTGTGCGCCAGAGAACACGGGCGCATGTTTACCAGTCTTCCATACATACAGGCAGCCGCAGATCACGGCGGACTTCCTTTTCTGATTCCTTTTTACGAAGACATGGAACTCTCCTATTTTCGGGCGTGTCTGAAAAAATACGACGGTTTTCTGTTCTGCGGCGGCGCCGATATCAATCCCCTACTGTTCGGTCAGGTACCGTCCCCGGAACTTGGAACAACCGATTATGACTTTGACCGGTTCCAGCTTGACTTTCTTACCTTTCTTCTGAAGGACTCTGAAAAGCCGGTCCTCGGTATCTGCAAGGGAATGCAGCTTCTGACTCTTGCCTGCGGCGGCACCATTTACCAGGATCTGTCCGAGCAGCCGGATTTCTTTAACCACAGCCCCGCTGCCGCTTTCCGGCATGATCCTGTCCATCTCGTCCGCACACTGGAAGATACAATGCTGTCCGACCTGATCGGAAAGCAGGCCAAAGTCAACAGCTTCCACCATCAGGCAGTCAAAGATCCGGGAGAAGTTCTCCGAATCTGTGCCCTCGCACCGGACGGACTGATTGAAGCGGTGGAAGGAATCAGGCATCCTTTCCTGCTTGGCATCCAGTGGCATCCGGAATGTATGTATCTGACCTCCCGGAAAATGAGCCGGATCTTCTCCGCCTTCATCGAAGCCTGCCGAAACTGACTGCTCTTTTTTACTTTTCAAACGGAAAACGGATGCCCCATGCGTTTCGCATGCTGTCCATCAGCTGCATCATGTAGATCGACTCACTGTGAGGCATCTGCGGGCATTCCGTTTTTCCCGCACGTACAGCTTCCATAGCTGCCCGTACTTCGTACTCAAATCCGGTAATCTGCTCCGGCGTTTCCATCTCCCGGATCAGTTTTCTGCTGTTGTCAAAAACCTGAATCCTGTCCACATCATTGATATTCCATGCAATCAGATATCCTTTGTCGCCGTAGACGATTCCTGCCTGCTCTGTTCCGCCTAACATGCTGCTGTGCATCGATGCCATACATCCGTCTTCAAAAATAAATGTGGCTGCATTCTGCGCGTCAACTCCGGTCTCCAGCTTGACACAGGACGTATCCATGGACTTGATTTTGGCATCGGTAATCATCCGGATAAAAGTCAGCGGATAAATACCCACATCCAGAAGCGCCCCTCCGGCAAGCTCCGGATTACGAAGCCGTTCTACATTTTTGATATCATAGCCGAGATTTGCCGTAATCATATGGACCTTCCCGATCTCTCCGGAACGGATCACCTCGTCAATCATGGCTCTGGATGGAAGGAAACGTGTCCACATTGCCTCACCCGCAAAGATCCCTTTTTCCTCGGAAATCCGGAAAATCTCCTCCGCCTGTGCGGCGTTTGCCGTAAATGCTTTCTCACAGAGCACCGGTTTTCCGGCTTCCAGCGCCATCTTCATATACTGATAATGATGGGAATGCGGAGTCGCCACATAGACAAGTTCCACCTCCGGATCTGCAAACAGTTCCTCATAAGAACCGTACGCCTTTTCTATCTGATTCTTTTCGGCAAATGCCTGTGCCTTTGCGAGGTCACGGGATGCCACTGCATATGCTGTTGCGTCCTCCATCTCATTTAATGTCTTCGCCATAGTGACGGCAATTCCGCCCGCTCCGATAATTCCTACCTTCATCTTTGTCCTCCTTTTCTGATCTGCATGTTGATTTAGATGTTATACAATTACAATCTCCTTACTTCCTCCACTCTGTCCTTATTGTATCAAATTTCCCGCTGTAAGACAAAACTAACGCCTGAAAGAGAATTCTGTTTTTCCGGGTGACAATCCTTCGGTTTTCCTGTACAATAGGGAAAGACTGTATCATAAGGAGTTTGAGTGATGAGTATTTTAAATGTAGAACATCTGTCACACGGTTTTGGAGACCGTGCGATCTTTTCGGATGTTTCCTTCCGCCTGCTCCGCGGTGAACACATCGGACTGGTAGGCGCAAACGGGGAAGGAAAGTCCACGTTTTTTAATATGATTACCGGCCATCTGACACCGGATGAAGGGAAAATCGAATGGTCCAAAAATGTCCGTGTCGGCTATCTGGATCAGCACACGGTCCTGGAAAAAGGGATGACCATCCGGGACGTACTGAAATCCGCCTTTTCCTGGCTCTTTGAACTGGAAGAAAAGATGAATCAGATCTGTGATTCTCTGGGAGATGCTTCGGAAGATGAAATGACTGCCATGATGGAAGAGCTCGGAACCATTCAGGACACCCTGACCATGCACGACTTCTATACCATTGACAGTAAGGTGGAGGAAGTGGCAAGAGCCCTCGGTCTTCTGGACATCGGCCTGGACCGGGATGTCACCGATTTAAGCGGTGGACAGCGTACTAAAATCCTTCTTGGAAAACTGCTTCTGGAAAAGCCGGACATCCTTCTTCTGGACGAGCCTACCAACTATCTGGATGAAGAGCATATTGCCTGGCTGAAGCGCTATCTTCAGGAATATGAAAGTGCTTTTATCCTGATCTCCCATGATATTCCATTCTTAAATGACGTTGTCAACATCATTTACCACATGGAAAATCAGAAACTCGACCGCTATGTAGGCGACTATACGCATTTTGAGGAAGTTTACGCTGTCAAGAAAGCACAGCTGGAGGCGGCCTACCGCCGACAGCAGCAGGAAATCAGCGAGCTGAAAGATTTCGTGGCACGGAATAAAGCCCGGGTCTCCACACGGAACATGGCCATGTCCCGTCAGAAAAAGCTGGACAAGATGGAGAAAATCGAACTTGCAGCGGAACGTCCGAAACCGGAATTCCACTTCCGCTACGGGCGGACACCGGGCCGGATTCTCTTTGAGACAAAGGATCTGGTGATCGGATACAACGAGCCTCTCTCCAAGCCTCTTTCCATCTCCATGGAACGCGGCCAGAAGATTGCGCTCACCGGAGCAAACGGAATCGGGAAAACAACGCTTTTAAAGAGCATCCTCGGGCTGATTCCATCGCTGAGCGGAAGCTGTGAGCTGGGAGAAAATCTCCAGATCGGATATTTCGAGCAGGAAGTCAAAGGCGAAAACACCGCCACCTGCATCGATGAAATCTGGGATGAATTTCCATCCTTCAATCAGTACGAAGTGCGGTCTGCCCTTGCAAAATGCGGCCTGACTACCAAGCATATCGAAAGCCAGATCCGGGTATTAAGCGGAGGCGAGCAGGCGAAAGTCCGGTTATGTAAACTTGTAAACCGTGACACGAATATCCTGCTTCTGGACGAGCCGACCAACCATCTGGATGTGGATGCCAAGGAAGCACTGAAAAAAGCACTTCTGGAATACCGTGGAAGTCTCCTTCTGATCTGCCACGAACCGGAGTTCTACCGGGATGTGGTATCCGAAGTGTGGGACTGCACAAAGTGGACAACCAAAATCATCTAATCTGTAAAACCGGAACAGACGCAAAAGATCCCCGCAGGAATCCGGGCCTTACGGCCGCCCCTTGATTCCTGCAGGGATCTCTTTTTGAAACATTTTCTGCTCTATCTATTCCCGGTCTACAATCCGTAAAATATGGATCGCCAGAAATCCGATTTCTTCCCGTTTCACTTCCGTCTTCAGTTCTTTTTCCATCCAGGCACAGATCTTCACTGCCACCTCAAACTCTTTCGGATATTTCAGCTGTACGAATTCATTTAAGTCCGCTTTCACCTGCTCGCCTTTGCGTGTCCGTACAAGCATGTAGTAAATATGGCTCATCATACGGTTATACGCAAGAGAATCCGGTTCCACATCAATCTGAAACTGCTCTTCAATCATCCTGATTCCTTCATTAATGATCCGGGTATTATCCAGTGTCTCGGAAACCTTCTCATCCGTACGGGCCGAATGAATATGCAGAGAGATAAATCCGACCTCATCATCAGAGATCTCGGAACCAGTCATCTCACGGATGATTTCCCGCCCTTTCAGGGCAACCTCGTACTCTTTTTCAAACAGTACCTTGATGTCCGGCGTAAACGGATTTGGTATCTGCCTCTTCTCTTCCGCCCGCTTTGCCGCAAGCGCGATATGGTCTGCCAGAGGGAGCAGAGAGTCATGACTGACATGCTCAAATACCTTCTCCGCTTCCTCCAGAATTCGTCCGGTGGCCTCAATATATACCGGCTTGATGCCGTTGACCACTTTCAATGCGGAGACCTGCTTCTTCTTCGTCACCAGCGTGTAAATCTTGGCGTTTTTGATCATTTTCATCTCTTCGCCCGGATGTTTCCCGAAGCCGATCCCGTTTCCGAGCAGAATGATCTCCCGCTTCTTCTCACGGTCCAGGGCAAGAATGGCATTGTTATTCAATACTTTGATAATTCGATACATCTGACATAAGCTCCTTTACAATCAGCAGCTCACGATCTCCGCAATATCCTCCTGTGCATTTACATGCCCGGATGCCTTCATTACAATTTCTTCCTCTTCTGTCAGTCCGGTAAATACTGCAATGCAGGCTTCGGATTTCGCATGCTCTTTTATATATTGTATATCAAAAGCCATCAGTTTGTCTCCCTTTTTTACGAAATCTCCGTTATTTACAAACATCTCGAAGCCTTTTCCTTCCAGTTTTACCGTATCTACACCGATATGAAGCAGATATTCTACGCCGTCCTCTGTTGTCAGGCCGATCGCATGATTGGTCGGGAATACGAAGCTGACTGTACTGTCTTCCGGTGCATAGACAACTCCTTCTTCCGGCATGACCATATAGCCGTCTCCCATCATCTTTCCTGCAAACGCTTCGTCAGGAGTATCTGTGATCGGATGCGCCTCCCCTGTAAACGGTGAGCAAAGCACCTTTTTCGTTGTCTTTTCTACTGTATTTTTCGTTTCTTCTTTCTTTTCTTCTTCCGGTTCCGGAGCTGTCTCCTGTGCGATGTACTCTTCATCCGGAGCATTCACAAGGTAGTCTTCCAGATTGGATTTTACAACGGTGACAGACGGTCCGTAGATAATCTGGATTCCCTGTCCCTTCTTCACAATTCCGGACGGACCGGTCTGTTTCAGAATCTGATCATTTACCAGTTCCGGTTTCACAACCGTGCAGCGCAATCTTGTTGCACAGCAGTCCACATCGGAAATATTTTTCTTTCCTCCAAGTCCCTGAGTGATAAGAATACTTCTCTCATCTCCTCCTGACACAGAACCATTCTGATCCTTTGCACCCTGTTTTGCCTTGTAGTCCGCTTTCGTATACAGTTTGGTCTCAGCATCGTCATCCTCACGCCCCGGTGTCTTCAAATTGAATTTCTGGATCAGGAATCGGAAAATCACATAGTAAAGAATAAAGTAAATAATACCTACCGGGATGATCCGCATCCAGTTTGTCTTGTCGTTGCCCTGTAAAATACCGAAGATGAACAGGTCGATAAATCCTCCGGAGAACGTCAGTCCCACAGCAATATTCAGGATGTGCGCAATCATATATGCCGCACCTGCCAGAATCACCTGAACTACAAAAAGCAGTGGAGCCACAAACAGGAAGGAAAATTCCAGAGGCTCTGTGATACCTGTCAGCATACAGGTCAGTGCTGCGGAAAGCAAAAGACCGCCGGCCTGTTTTTTCTTCTCTTTCTTTGCACAATGGTACATTGCAAGGGCTGCTCCCGGAAGTCCGAAGATCATGAAAATGAATTCTCCGGAGAAATATCTCGTCGCGTCTGCACTGAAGTGCACGGTGCTCGGATCAGCAAGCTGTGCGAAGAATATATTCTGTCCGCCCTGTACAAGCTGTCCTGCCACTTCCATCGTTCCGCCCACTGCGGTCTGCCAGAACGGAAGGTAAAATACGTGATGCAGTCCAAACGGGATCAGTGCACGTTTGATAATACCAAAAATCAAAGTACCGACATAACCGGTTCCTGTTACCAGTCCTCCAAGCGCGTAAATTCCATTCTGTACGAACGGCCATACGAAGAACAGAAGAATACCGACACCCACATAAACGATGGTGGAAATAATCGGCACAAATCTGGAACCGCCGAAGAATGACAACGCATTCGGGAGCACAATCTTATGGAATCTGTTGTGAAGCGCCGCCACACCAAGTCCTACAATGATACCTCCAAACACACCCATCTGCAATGTCTGAATACCAAGGACACTTGCCACCGTACCGCTGAGTACATCAGAAGCAACCGTGCCGTCCGCCAGGATGGTCCCGTCAATCTGAAGCATTGCATTAATGGTAACATTCATAACAAGAAACGCAATCATCGCAGAAAGCGCTGCTACTTCCTTTTCCTTCTTTGCCATACCGATTGCCACACCTACGGCAAATATAATCGGCAGGTTGTCAAAAATCGCATTTCCCGCTTTTGTCATAATCGTGAATAATGCGTTCAGCACTGTTCCTTCTCCAAGGATTCCTGCCAGATGATATGTCTCAATCGTCGTCGCATTCGTCAGCGAGCTTCCGATTCCAAGCAGCAGGCCGGCAACCGGAAGAATGGCGATCGGAAGCATGAAGCTTCGTCCAATCCTCTGAAGAACACCAAAAATTTTGTCTTTCATAGTTTCTCTCCTCTCTTTGATCTGACAGCAGTATTTTCTGAAAACAAAAAAGCATGAACTTCTCCCATCATACACTCCGGCTACTGTGCGGAATGTGTAAGGATAGTTCATGCCTGAAATTCAGTAACACGCTATCATATGCTGTTTTCTACTGTCAGTATATACTATGATTTAAGGCTGTGTCAATCATTTTCTAAAAATTCTATAAACTTTTCCTCGCTGTTCGTCCCTCCTACTGTGTTCTGATATGTGCAAGAAGCTCTTCTGTCAGCTGAATCGTGTCTTCCACTTCTTCGCCCAGGCTCTGAAGCTTTGTCTGCACCAGATAATCTGTAATCGGATTGTCAAATGCGAAATCCGCAAAGGTAAGAAATCCGCTGATTTCAGTCTGAAGTTTCGGTGATACTTCTACTTTCCGCAATGCTTTCTGAAAATCTGTCAGCCTGATTCTCGCCTGCTCGATCATTCCTTCTACCTCATTGATTCGGGAATGTTTCATATAGGTGCTGATCATGCTTCCCCCAAAAACGTCCAGAATTCCCCATTTTTTTGCACTGTTTAACTTTTCTCTGACTGTATACAGGCTTTCAAGCGCCTGTACTCCTGCTTCTTCTGCACACTTCAGATCCTCTCTCATCATTACTGCTTCCATCTCATTTTCCTCTCCTTCTGAATTTCATACCAAATAAAAAAGACTCCTATCATGACATCTGCCACAATAAAAGTCTTGCTATCTCATTTGCTACGGGTACCTCTCGATACCGGCTGACGATTACAAATCGACCTTCCGAAGAAGGTTTAAGCTACTCCCTTTCCATTGCTTGGAACGAATATAACACATTCAAATTTACTTGTCAATCCGATTTTACAAGATTTCGTATTCCGCTTCTTTTCTCGGCGCAGTTCTTCTGTAGGTTACCGCCGGATATCCGATCAGCATGCAGACTGCCACCGGCCTTCCCTCTTTGTCCAGAAAGTTTCTTACCTTTTCAGAGCACATCGTTGCCGCCTTCAGATAGCCATTATACAGCACGCCAAGGCCAAGCGCCTGAGCCATCATTTCGATATTCTGGGCTGCAAGTCCTGCGTCATCCAGGCGTTCTCCCATAATGTAAAGTACCGCCGGTGCGTTCCGGAAGAGAAATTCCTCCTTCGGATCCCGTGTTCTCCCTTTATAAAAGCTGTAAAGCAGCGCTGTCACCGGACTCTTTTCCCCTTTGTGCAGTTCCAGCTCCTCACCGATTCCTTCAAAGACCATCTCTTTGAATTCATCCAGCCTGTCCTGTACAATCACGAATTTCATTTTACGTTCATTCTTTGCCGTTGCCGTATGTGCCGCCACATCCAGAATCTTCCGGATTTTCTCTATTTCCACCGGCTGTTCTTTATAATTCCGGACACTTCTTCTGAATTTCACTGCATTTGCATATACTTCCGGATCCAGCTGAAAACGCTCTTTTTCATACGGAATCATCTCATCACTTTCATATTCCGTAATCTTCACCGCATCCATCGGACAGATCGCGGCGCAGTGTCCGCAAAGAATACATTCCCGTTTTACTGCCGCCTTTCCGTCTTCCAGCTTCAGGGCATGTCCTACACAGTCCTGAACACATTTTCCACATCCAATACATTGTTCTTCCTCAATCTTTACCATGCTTATTCTCCTTTATCTCATTTCCGGGCGAATCCTCATCTTTTCTGTCCAGCCAGACAGTAATTGCAGACGAAAGTGCGGACACAACCAGAATTCCCGCCGCCTCCGCACGGACGCTGTCCATAAACAGGTCTGCTCCCGCCAGCGTCATCATCTCAAACAGCATATCCAACACATACCACAGAAAGAATCTTCTGGATTTTCGGATCCATCCAAGGCTCATCATCGCTTTTGGAAGTGCTTTTGCCAGAATCTCCAAAGGTGCATCTGCTACAGCTGCCACCAGAAAAAACAGAAAAACACTTTTCATAGAGTTATAGTGGAATCCGAATAGCTTCATAATAAAACCGCCGATCACGGCTTCCAGAAAAACGACCGGAAGCGCCACTGCCAGAAACAATGCCGCTCCGATCAAAATCGATACAATTTTTGACTTTTTCATAGGATTTCGTATTTCTCAGTTTCCCTCTCTGCTTAATTAGATGCACAGTTTGCCGCGTCAATCGCAAGCACCAGCATCAGTGCCATAATTTCATCTGCAGAATCTGCAATGTCAATCACATAAGTATCTCCCCAGTGGAAAATCTCTTTGGAAATATGCATCACCAGAACACCGCCTGCAAAGGCATCGTATTCCCAGCCCATCATGTTTCCCTCGACCTGCCATCCTTTATAATCCACCATATATTTAGGACGGAGCAACGTCAGTTTCTTTGCAACAGTACCATAAAACTGTCCTCCTGCATAGATTTCAAAGGTCGGGAGGAGATGCAGCAGTTTCTCCTGAACCATACCGATCTCATTTTGAGTGGCATCATAAACTCTGAGCCGGTGTCCAATCGAGAAAAAATCTCCTTTCACAAAATAACGGACATTCCCGTATTCATCATAAATATCATAGGTATCCGTCCATGAAAATACTCTTTGTTTGATTAACAGTTTCATCCCTTTTCTCCTCTACTGTCTTCTTTTTCGCATTACATAATTAGTCAGCAAAATCCCCTGTTTTTCCACCTTCTGGGCACGGATCATCTCATAGCCTCTGGCCTCAAAAAATGGCCGGGCCGTAATCGAAGCATGGGTCTCAAACTCTTCTGCTTCCGATCCTCCTTCCAGAGCATCGCAGATCGCCGCAGCAATCCCATGCCTCTGAAACTCCTTGTGCACATACAGACGGTCCAGATATCCGGTCTCGTCCATATCTCCAAAGCCGGCAATTCTGCCGTCCTGTTCCGCAACTATCGTCCGATGCAGAAAAAAGGATTGGTTCCATGTATAAAGATCACGCTCTTTCGGAGCCCACACATCCAGCTGTTCCTTTGTATAATCAGCCGCATTGACCGTATGTACTGTATCATAGAAAAGCTGTGCCAGCGCTTTGGCATCTTCCTCCCGGTAAGGGCGAAGCCGCAGGGCTTTCTTTTTCTTACCGGAAAGCAGCATTTCCTTAACCCGGCTCTGATTCATTTCTTCCAGTACAAAGTCCGCATCCGGTGTCTCCTCTTTTGGGGAAATATTAGACCGGATATAAAACGTGTCGATGCCGGCATCTTTTGCGCCTTGGATATCGCAGATCCCGTCATTTCCAATCATGACAGCCTCTTCTCTTTTGATCTTTTCCTTTTCGAGGAGGAGCTCAAAAAAGCGTCGGTCCGGCTTTTTGACTCCATAGGAGGAAGAAATATAAATCCCGTCAAAATACCGGAAAATATCAAGTGCCTTCATCTCATACGCTGTGAATATCCTCTGAGCATTGGACAATAGATAGAGGAACCCTCCGGAGGCTTTTAAAGCCTCCAGAAGTTCCCGTGTCCCATCATAAAGCCGGATATACTCTGTCGTAAGAACCCGGAAAAACTGACCGGCATACACCGCAGTCTCTTTTAGGACGTCTGCCCCTTTCCGGCGGAATAATTCCAGAAAGACGTCCTCGATCTGAAGCTCTGGAAAGCTTTCATGGCTGTCGTGGCGCAATGCCTCTTTTTCCGCTTCCAAGGTCAACTCCCGGTATGTTTGCCGAAGTTCTTCAGCCGTATAATATGCTCCATAATACCCGTAAAATAGAGCCATTTTTTCCCACACTTCTATTTTAGTCTCATCCGTATGAATGTCAACCAATGTTCCGTATAAGTCAAAAATATAAGTCTGATACATTATTCTTCCCTCTTTATCATCTGTTTTGCTGTTAGAACAGATTTCCCACTGTTCTTGGGAACAACAGGGTATCCCGGATGTTGGATACTCCCGTCACATACATCAGCATCCGGTCAAATCCAAGGCCGAATCCGCTGTGCGGTACACTTCCGTATTTTCTTGTATCCAGATATGCCTGATATTCTTCCAGCGGCATTCCGCGCTTTTCCATCGCAGCAACAAGTTTTCCCATATCCGCTTCCCTCTCGCTGCATCCGATGATCTCTCCGATCCCCGGAACGAGCAGATCCGTTGCGGCAACTGTTTTCCCGTCCGGATTCTGTTTCATATAAAAGGCTTTGATATCAGCCGGATAGTCTACTACAAACACCGGCTTCTTTAAATATTCTTCCGTCAGGTATTTCTCATGCTCGGTCTGAAGGTCGCATCCCCATTCCACCGGATACTGGAATTCTTTTCCCGATTTCTGCAGAATTTCCACCGCCTCCGTGTAGGTCATCCGCCCAAAATCACTTTCAAGCACAAGGTTCAGCTTCTCGATCAGCCCTTTATCCACCCACTGGTTGAAAAACTGAATTTCATCCGGGCAGTGCTCCATAACATCCCTGATAATCGATTTAATAAAGTCTTCGCCAATCTCGATAATATCATCGATATCAGCAAAACAGACTTCCGGCTCCACCTGCCAGAATTCCGCCGCATGACGTGTCGTATTGCTGTGCTCCGCGCGGAAAGTCGGACCAAACGTATAAATTCTTCCAAGACCCATGGCCGCCATTTCGCCTTCAAGCTGTGCGGAAACCGTCAGTCCTGCCTTCGTTCCGAAAAAGTCGTCTTTAAAATAGCTTTCTTCATCCAGATAGGCGCTTCCGTTTTCTGCCCTCGCATCCCACGGCTGTGTGGTAACACGGAACATTTCCCCTGCTCCTTCACAGTCGCTTCCCGTAATAATCGGAGTATGAACATATTTATATCCGTTTTTATGAAAATAGTCGTGAACCGCATAGGACAGCTGATCACGAACCGCAAATAATGCCTCAAAATATCTCGTGCGCACACGAAGGTGCGGAATCGTCCTCAAAAACTCTACCGTGTGACGCTTTTTCTGAAGAGGAAAATCAGACGGGCAATTACCAAGCACCTCAATCGTCTGAATCTGAATTTCATAACCGTTGCGCTCGGATCTGACAAAAGAACCGACTGCCTTTAACGCTGCTCCCACATTGAACGCATTTTTATTTACTTCCACTTCATTCTTGTCAATCACCAACTGGATATTATTCAGACAAGTACCATCGTTCAATTCAATAAAGGAAACGCTTTTGGAATTTCTGGCAGTTCTCACCCACCCGCAGACTGTAACCGAAGTATCAACATAGCTTTCGGCGTCTGTCAATAGTTTTTTGATGTCAATATGCTTCATCTTTTTCACCCTCTTTTCTTGTTTTGTGTGTAAATGTAGATATTATATACACACTTTTTTGAAAAGTCAAGGTGCCTTTTTAAGATGATTACCATTTCTCCCAAAAGCTACTAAATCTCAGAACAGAAAAAATAGTATCCATCTTCCGAAAAGCGTACTTCTTCTCCCTTTGATTCATAGTATTCCTGAATACATTTTTCCGCATTCTCTCTTGCTTCCTCTGTCAGGCAACATTCTCCCGGCGGAATGACGCAGGCGGTCTCCTCATTTTTATACCCCAAATGAAACCGTGTACCGCTCTCTTCCAATATACCATTTAACAAAACAATATCCTGATACTTGATCATTTTATCCGCCCCGTTTCTATTACTCTTTATCTCTTCTTTTATGTACTGCATCCGACATTTCTAACAGTTCCTGATACCGGAAACACGTTTCCTTATGGTCATTGATGATGCCGCATGCCTGCAGATGGGAGTAAACAGTCACCGAACCCATATATTTTAATCCCCGCTTTTTCAGCTCTTTACTGATCCTGTCAGATAAGCCGTTTCTGGCTGGAACCTCTCCTTTCTGATGCCCGGTATACAGATATGTTTTCCCTTTTGTGAAACTCCAGATATAATCAGAAAAAGTGCCGAACTCTCCCCTGATCTTCTGAAAGCATTTGGCATTATGGATCACCGCCTCGATCTTTCTCCGGGAGCGTATCATACCTTCGGTTCCCATAATCCTTTCGATATCTGCCTCTCCGTATTCTGCCACTTTATCAAAATCAAAGGAATCAAAGCAGGCACGGAAAATTTCCCGCTTCTGAATCATCATATTCCAGTTCAGTCCGCACTGCATGACTTCCATCATCAAAAACTCAAACTGCTTCTGGTCATCCCGGAGCGGGACACCCCATTCTTCATCGTGATACTTCATCATTTTCTCATTGCACATACACCAGCCGCAACGCTCCATGCCATTCACCTCTCATTCGTTTTCTTCTGTCATTAAACATTCATCAGAATATCCTGAATATATCTTTTCAATCCAATCTCTGAGGAAATCGGATATTTGCTATTTATGAATTCATAATATTTTTTCATACGTTCTTTTGACATCGTTTCTTGAGACTGAATCTGCTCCTCGTATCCTTTACGGGCATCTTTCCATGGCTCTTCACTATGCGTGATCTGTTCCAACACTTTCCCCCCATATAAGCCAAATGTATTAACCACAAGATCGATCACATGCTTTTCATTCTCTGCAAGATCATCTGATATACCATTAAGGACTGCAAATCGTACATCATCAACCGGATTATATTTAAAATCTCTAAACAGATTATAAACTTCCGGATATACCGGGCCGTGTGCCCATGCTTCGCAGTCTTCCTCGAATAATGGATCTCCGAAGAGCACATAGTAAATACTCTGAATGAAATAAAGAAGCTTTTGAAGCATCAAAGGTGTAACCTCTTCCAAACTTTCAAAAATATATGCAATTGCCTGAAGCATTTTATCCGATACAGAAAACAGATTTTCCAGAGAATCCGCTGCCACAACGGCCTTATTATAAGCAGTTGACGCAATTTTCGAACGATTTTCTTTCAAACGGTTCTTCATATATGAGGGTGAAGTTAAAGCAGCTCTGATGATATCTGAGTATTCTTTTGATGGAATCTGTCCTGAAAGATACCTCGTTATTGTCACCTCGCCAAACCCCAATGCAAGAGATAGCGGCGCCTTTCCAAGATTATAAAGCTGCATCAGCTTCTTAATTTCCTCTGTTGACACAATTCCTTCTGTCTTTCGATACTGCTCATCCATCTCCTGTATATTCCTATCAAGAAGCCCCGGAATACTCATTTCTTTTCCACACTCGCTGCAAATCGCTGTCGTAATCGTAAACTGATATTCTTTATCTCTGATTTTCCTTACAACAGTTTTTTTACATAAAACATACTCTGTTTCTCTTCTGCATTCAACGCAGAAATCGATTCTACCCTTCTTTGACATATTCTTACCTCCTGACCCGGAATCTTTATTTGAAGTAATATTTAATCGGATAGCGTTGCTCATGAAATGAAACCACAATCACAAAACAATTCTCCAGCTTATTAAACTTGATATACAAAGATACTGTTTTTTCTCTGCTCCCAAACCGTTCTAATAGAGTAACATCTTTTCCAAAAACATAAAGTCTCTCATATTCATATCCTTTATGTTTATTTTGGAGAACCTCCGAAAAATCTTCCACTGATAAATCCAGTATAATCTTCCTGACTTTCTGTTCATCTAACACATAGTTAAAAAACAAATCCTGATTATCCTGTCTTCTATCATTTCTTTCCAGTCGGTATTTCCCGTTTTTGACTGCCTTTTTTACCTCGGAAAGATAACAATCTATTTCCTTTCTCCCTATATTCAATCTAAAACTCCCCTCATTTTAATGATTGATTTTTTCATTTATTCTATCATTAGATTACATCTATGATCGGTTTTTGTCAATATCCCATCACCGAAAAAGGACTCTGAAGTCCAGAATCCTTTTCGTTTCCTATCTCTCCCGATGTACATACATCCTCGTCATTTCTTCTTCCCCGTCTCCCTGCACCATGCAGTAGAATTCCCATCCATACCGTTCATAAAAGGAGTCATGGTCTGTGATGAGATAGAGCGTATCGATACCTTTTTCTTTCATGTCCCGGCAGACAGTCTCCAGCATCTTTCCTGCAATCCCGCGGCATCGAAATTCTTCTTCCACGTATACCGCGCAGACATTTGGCGTCAGATCTTTTCTATCATGGAAATCATTTTCAATCACTCCGATTCCACCGATGATCTGTTCTTCTTTTACAGCCAGATACCACTGCGGCACCGGATTTTCACTGTTCAGACTTTCTTCTATGCTTTCCAGATATGCATCCACCGGAACATTCCATTTTTCATGAAACCACTGTGCTGCCTTCTGCTTCCACTGCGGTTTTTCTCTTAAATTCATGATATGGTACTCACACATCGTTTTTCTCTCCCATGTTTCACTTTACTTCTATTGTTTTTTCAGATAGTTTTGCGTGTATGCACAAACGGCAAAGCATTTCCCGCACAGGTCTGTATCAATTCCGGTGCTGGCGTACATAATCTCTTTCTGCTTCTGATAGCATCGGTTGACATCAACAATCTTTTCCCGCTCCATTCCTGCACTCCAGAGGGTTCCTTTCAGTGCTCCTGCCGGACAGTGCTGAACACAAAGTGAACATCCGCCGCATCTGGATTTCTCCATCGGCTGTGCACATTCTAAAGGCGCATCCGTCAAAAGGGAGGAAATCCTGATAGCTGAACCATATTCCGGCGTCACCAGCAGGCAGTTTTTCCCGATCCATCCAAGCCCCGCCCGGACGGCCACTGTTTTATGCGGAATCTCAGAACGGTTTTCTTCATCTACTTTTACCCGGTCTGTTGTCTGCGCCCAGGCATGATACCCCTGTTCTTTCAGAAATGTTTCCCCCGCTGTTACAATCGTATTTAATTTCGCATTTAAGCTTCCATACAGCTCATAATATTCTTTTGTCGGAGCTGTTTTTAAATCCTCAATGACATGCTTCGGGATGGGAACCGCAACTGAAATCCCTGCCGGAAAACGGCACACCTGAACCGGGCGCATATCCCCGATTCCGACCAGCGCTGCTCCCTGTTCATAAAGCACCTGTTTCACCTGTTCTGTGATATTCATAGCTCTCACCTTCCTGTGCCGGATCAGTTAGTTTAGGGTAGAATTACTGATTATATAAAATGCCTCCTGGCTTGGCTGAACTTTTTTCTCTTTTAGTTCAAACATCCGGTCGAACTCTTCAAATTTATCCATATCAATTTCAAAAGCCGGACTTTCTCTGTAGTACCATGTTCTTCCATCCAGCACTCCCGGTTTTAACTCTTTTACCATCATTCCGGTCGGGAAGATCCCGCCTTCCAGACAGACAGAAAACCGTTTACAGCTCTTAAATCCACGAGCCACGTAATTATTCGGATCTCCCATAATGACAATCACATCATAGCCCATTTTTTCCGCAATCTCAAAGGAAGCTTCCAGGAGCTGTTTCCCGATTCCTTTTCTCTGGTACTCAGGAAGGACACTGAGCGGGCCGAATGTCAGCACTTTCTTTTCCTCGCCCGATTCATCTGTCAGCCTTGCAATCGTATACATGACATTTGCCACGATCCGGCCGTCCAGCTCGGCAACCAGATCCAGTTCCGGCACAAAGTCCTCATGAGCTCTGAGTTCATGTGCCACATAATGCTACGAGCATCCCGGAACATACACATTCCAGAATGCTTTCCGGATCAGATTTTCCACCTCTTTATAGTCCTGTTTTTCCTCTTTTCTGATTTTCAACATTTCCATCGTTTTCACCTCGAACTTATTGTAAAATCAATGCCGCAACATCGATGATAAACAGCACTGCCAGAACTCCGGTCAGCACAGAAAATGCCTTCTCCGGAATTTTCTTTGTCAGCCTGACAAACAGCGGCTGCAGCACATACAGAAAAATCATTCCTCCAATACCAAAACGGATACTTGGATTCAGCGCGATCCGCCCCTGAAAGTTAAAGGCAAACCGGGTATAATCCCACATCCAGCCGCCGGAAGTAAATTCCATAATATAACTTCCGATCAATTCTACCACCGTGGTAATCACAACAATTCCCACAAATACCAGAAGCGGCGTCACCAGAATCTTCCCCAGATAAATCTTCTTTTTCTGAAGACCTCCCAGTGTAAAAATCAAAATCAGTGCTCCGAAGCCGTAGATCACACAATACGGGCCAAACAGCACTCCTCTGTTGGAGAAGCCCCAGCGGTACACAACGACTTCCAAAAACACCTCATAAATCCATCCAATCATAGAATAAAGCATAAAATAGAAAAAATATTCCTGTACTTTTCTTTTCATAACCGTCCCCTTTCGTTTTCTCCTTTTGTCATCTTTTACGGTCTCTTCCTTTACATCTGCTTTCGCACAACCCGGTATTCATCCCCGTTCCGATAATACGGACAGGAATAATGCGGCTCCATACGCAGCCGGACATAATCGTCTTCATCCATCGCGGCATCACAGACATATTCGTCATACTCTTCATCATAAATATAGTAAGCACAGCTGCTACAGCTCTGTGCAGATTGATTTCCCATTGACGTTCCCTCCTCTTCTCTGTCATTTCTGCTATCAGTGTATCATATCAGGGCTTTTAAGAAAAGCAAGGAAACATTCCGTTTCTCATTTTCTTCCATATCTCTTTCTTTTTTCTCTGACTCCTTGTAAAATAGAAAAAAACAGGCGGAGATCAGGAGGGAACAATGGAAATCAAAGAATATTTCAGCACAAAATATCAGGCACACTGGCTTGAGGAAATCAGGCAAAGCGACTGGAGCGCAGGTCAGTTTCTCTATGAACTGTTGAGCAAGAATGAGATCCATGAATTCTGCGGTAATCATGTGAGACTTTTTCTTCTGACAGAAGGCAAAAAGCTGGTCTCATTCTGCACCTTATCAGACATCGATGACATCAAAAATACAGACCTTGGTCCCTGGATCGGATTTGTCTATACCTTCCCGCAGTACAGAGGCCACCGGTATATGGGACTTCTTCTGGATCATGCGTGCAGGACTGCAAAAGAGGACGGCGCTGGAGAAGTGTTCATCGCTACCGGAGAAACCGGGCTGTATGAAACATACGGATATTCCTTTTATCAGATGATGGAAAATGCTGTTGGTGTCATGTCCAGAGTCTACCGAAAAGATTTGTCATGAGAAACAATCTTCATGCATAAAAAAACAGAGCCTGTCCCAAAACAGACCCTGTTTTTTCTTTTTTTACCCCCATACTTCTTCCGCGATCTCTTTTACAAGCGCAAGTTTTGCCCACTGTTCTTCCTCAGTCAGCTTATTCCCGATCTCGCAGGAAGCGAATCCACACTGCGGGCTTAAATACAGCCGGTCAAGAGGAATGTATTTTGCCGCCTCATAAATCCGTTTTTTCACTTCTTCTTTCTCTTCCAGAACCGGTGACTTTGTTGTAATCAGTCCAAGTACTACCTTTTTCTCTCCGGTCACTTCTGCAAGCGGTGCAAAGCTTCCGGAACGCTCATCGTCATATTCCAGATAGAATGCGTCTACCTGTTCTTCTCCGAACAGCGGTTTTGCAATCGGATCGTAAGCTCCGCTGCTGAAGTATGCGGAATGATAATTCCCCCTGCAGACATGTGTTGTAATCACCAGATCCTCCGGCTGATTCTGGATGGCCAGATTGTTGACTTTTACAAATTTCTCTGCACTTTCCTGGATTTCTTCCCTGCTTCCGGCAAATCCTTCCGCCACAAGAAGTCCCCAGGTACAGTCGTCAAGCTGAAGATTCCGGCATCCCGCATCATACAGATCCCTGATCACTTTCCGGTAACCTTCTGCGATATCCTCCATCAGTTCCTCGTCCGTCTTATAAACCTTTCTTGTCTGTTCCAGATTTCCCGGAATCAGCATCTGGGCAAAAAACTGGGCCGGTGCCGGAATCGTCTGTTTTGCCACGGTATGCTCATCTTCCAGCGCTTTGACAAACCGGAAATGCTCTACAAACGGATGTGTGCCCACCCGGATTTTTCCGGTCAGCCAGGTATCATCGAGCATTGCATCTTCTCCCTGAAAAGCGATGCCCTGTTCTGTCTTTTTATGAGCCACTCCCTCAAATCCCCACATAAAGTCCAGATGCCATGTGGATCGGCGGAATTCTCCATCTGTAATCACATGATATCCTGCCTCTTTCTGCTTCTTTACCAGATCCCGGATCGCCTCATCCTCCACAGCCTTTAATTCCTCTGCTGTAATTTTTCCTTCTTCCAGTGCTTTCCTTGCCTCCTTTAATTTTTCCGGGCGTAAAAAGCTTCCTACATAATCATATCGAAACGGTGCATGTTGTTTTGCCATGATGTCTTCCTCCATTCTTTTCCTGTCAGTTTTCTGATGGGTTTCAGTATACCGCTTCTCCATCCATTTGAAAAATACAAAAAAACAGCGTTCCGCCATAGCGTAAAACTATGACAGACGCTGTCTGTGTGGAATATGCTGTTTTAAAGCTTCCATATATGCTTTCCCGTAACGGCTCAGCGGCATGTTTTTCTGCGTGATGGTGCCGATCCGCATCTTCTCATCCACATCCAGAGGCCGTGCAATGATATTTTCCCCGTTCAGCTCTTTACTGATCACTCCGGAACTGACCGTATATCCGTTAAGTCCGATCACCAGATTAAACAATGTTGCCCGGTCCCGGACTTTGATGTTTTTCCTGCGGTCCAGCGTGCTTAAAATCTCTTCCGAAAAATAGAAGGAATTGTATTCTCCCTGCTCAAAGGAAAGATACGGATAGTCCGCCAGATCGTCAAGCGTTACCATCTCCTCCCCTGCCAGCGGGTGCTCTGCTGACAGAAACACATGGGGTTTTGCCACAAATAGTTCACGGAATACCAGTCCGTTCATCCGGATCATCTTCTGAATGATTTCTTCATTTTTGGAGGAAGTATAGAGGATTCCGATCTCACTTTTCAGCCGGCTGACATCCTCGATAATCTCATAGGTCTGGGTTTCTCTCAGCGTAAAATCGTACTTTTTCCCGCCAAATTCACGTATCACATCCACAAAGGCGTTGACCGCGAAAGAATAATGCTGACAGGAGACGGAAAATCTGGAACGCCGTTCTTTCTTGTTCAAAAAGCGCTCTTCCAGAAGGCTGGTCTGCTCCAGAACCTGTCTTGCATATGCGAGAAATTCATCACCCTCATTGGAAATCGTCACGCCCTTGTTGGTGCGGTGAAAAATCGTGATCTGCATCTCCTTTTCCAGTTCCCGGATGGCATTGGTGAGACTTGGCTGCGAAACAAATAGCTGCCTTGCCGCCTCTGTAATATTTCCTGTCTCCGCCACGGTCACAATATATCTTAACTGCTGTAATGTCATCTTCCGTTACCTGCTTTCTGTCCGGGTACATTTCCCTGATTAAAAGGGCAGCGTCAATCGCTGCCCCTGGCTTAAAAGTATATAGGAAAGATAAGATTTTGTCAATTTGCCTTCTCTGGATTCTTACTTCCAGATCCAGCACAATCCGTTATAAAAATATTCCATCGCATACTCCCCGTTATGAGTGCCGCCTTCCTGTTCGAGGAAATAAAGGTTGCCTTCCCCTTCATTGTCCGCATAACGGAATGTTCCGCTGCTTTCGCCTGCCATTGCCTCAATCTGGTTTTTGAAAGAGGAATAGGCAAAATCATCCGTACCGGATGCCGCAAAAATAAAGAAATCATCCCAGTCATGTCCAGAATCCTGTACCATCGACGCCATAACTTCTCCATCGTTCGTAAGGCTTCCGCTGGACGGCATGAAGTAGCGGAAATAATCCAGACAGTACTCAAATGTCCTCCATGTTGCTACAGATCCCATGGAGAATCCGCAAAATGCCCGGTGGTCTCTCGAAGCCCGCAGCCCTTCCAGCGAAGTTTCCTCCGCATAAGTACTGTAAGTCCCCTCGACAGCCGGAATCAGATCGTTAACCAGCTCATTGTGATAATTCTCGGTCAGCTGAAGTGCCAGAGAATAATCGGCACTGTCCTCTTCACTTTCATTATTGTAAGTCGGGCAGACCACAATCATCGGCTCGATTTTCCCGTCTGCCATGGCATTGTCCAGCACATTTTTAAAATCATTCGGCCGGTCCGGCGTTCCCAGATAGGTCGTCTCGTTGCTCCATCCACCGTATCGCTTTGTTCCTGCTCACATCCTGCCAGAAGCATCAGCGCTGCCAGAAGTCCGACCAGTACTTTGCTCTTTTTCATCGCAATTTCAGCCTCCTGCCTCTTTTTGATTCACTATTTTTGTTCTCAAAAATCAATCGTGAATCTTATAGTTTGCAAGCAGCATCTCTGCAATTCCAGGTGCTTCCGGATCGTGTTTTCCCTTTCCGGTATCCATTGCACGGATTGCGTTCATCTCTTCTTCTGTCAGTTCAAAATCAAAAAGATCGATATTTCCCGCAATTCGTTCCGGATTTGTGGATCTCGGAAGAATAATCAGACCTTCCTGAAGTTCAAAACGAAGAACAATCTGTCCGGCATTTTTGCCGTATTTTTCTGCAATCTTTGTCACTGCCGGATGAGAAAGCATTGCAGCATTTCCACTTCCCAACGGCTGATATGCTTCAATTTTCACATCATGTTCTGCAAGTAATGCTTTTAATTCTTTCTGCTGGAAAAACGGGTTGCATTCCACCTGATTAACTGCCGGAATGGTGGATGCCTGCGGCAGAAATTCTTTCCAGATCTTCGGAGTCATGTTGCTTACGCCGATGGATTTCAGGACACCATCTTCCTTTGCTTCCTCAAGAGCCTTCCAGGCTCCTGCCACATCTCCGTACGGCTGGTGCAGAAGATACAGGTCAATATAGTCCATACCCAGTTTTTCCAGAGAAGTCTCCAATCCTTTCTTTGCTGCTTCATATCCATAATCCTGAAGCCAGAGCTTGCTTGTGATAAAAATTTCTTCTCTCGGAATTCCGCTGTCCCTTACTGCCTTTTATGCTGAGATCAATCTGTTGCTTTCGATTTTATTATAAATCCCGGATCTCCACATCAGAAGTATCTTTTGGTTTGGCAGTATATACCGAAAGGTTTCTTCTATTTCAGATACATGTCAATGTAATCAAAAAACGGCTTCTTCTCCACCTGATCCTGATTCTGTCTGTACCACGCAAAGGCTTCCGAAAGTCCTTCCTCCAATGGTTTTGCATCCGGCATGAGTGCACACTGTCTGGTCACATCCAGCTGGTATTCATACTCGCAGAAACTGAAATAATTTCTCTGTTCAACCGCTTCCTGAACATTTACAAATTCAGCCGTTTTTCCCGCAGCACGGTAACAGAGCCCGGCCCAGTCCCGGACAGAAATCATTTCCGGATTTCCCACATTAAAAATATGCTGTTCCGGTTTTCTCTCCAGTAGAATATCCAGAAATCTGCACAGATCCTGAATGTGGAAAAACTGCAGTTTCAGACTGCCGTCTCCCGGCAGATAAAACGGCCGGTCTGCCATCGCACAGTCAAATACAAAGGCTTCCCGGTAGATATCATTCATCGGCCCGTATAAGTACGGCGGCCTTATAATAAATGCATCCGGATCTCTCTTTTGCAGCACTGCTTCTGCCTCGATCTTGTCTGTGCCATATTTTCTCCAGTATGTATTCTCAGCAAGCGGCGTTTCTTCCGCAAACGGCTGCGGGAGATTGTCCGGATAAACTGCGCTGGAACTGATGAAAACATAATTTTCATAACTTCCAAGCGCATCCAGAAGCAGCTCCACTTCTTTTGCCGTATAGCCCGTATCAATCACAACATCAAAATGAAGATCACGAAGACGATCCCCCAGATGATACCGGTCCGCCTCGATCAGCCGCACGCCGTCAGACTGTTTCTTCGTGTTTCTGTTCAGTACACTGACATCATATCCTTTCCCAACATAGTACTCTGCAATGTATCTGCTTACAAATGCGGTTCCCCCTGTTACAAGTACTTTTTTCATACATCCTCCATTTTTCTTATGTAAAGCCGGGTTAAATCCGGCTGCAAAATTCTATAATTTCCTCTTTCCTTTTCTTCGCATCCTCTTTACATTCTACGGAGCATAGTCCAAGGCTTCCGCAGCACTCAATTTCCAGATGTCCATAGAAGTGTTCGAGTGTTTTAATAATCCGTTCGCATTCCTTCATATTTGGTCCCGTTCTTAATACAACTGCATAGCCTTTTTTCCCGCCCGGACAGACGCATGAGGTTCGTGTGTATTACACCATGGCGTACATCTGTCGATAAAGACTTTAAACTGCCCCGGAACATCCGCCCAGTAGGAAGGTGATTATTTTTACTATCCTATCACAGGCATGTTCTGGACACAAGAGTATTATTTATAAGACAAGGGCACCGCCCTGTCACTTTTCAGATGATAGAGCAGCGCCCTTTATTTACTTCATACATTCAACCAGATTAGTCGTACTGATTCATCCATTTGATGAGTTCTACGCAGTAATCATCATGTCTGTCAACAAAACATGTATGTCTTGCACGTTCCCAAAGGATCCATTTAGAATTCGGGATTCTGTCTGCCATGGTCTTAGCTACAAGCGGAGAACAAAGATCTGAAATACCACTGCAGATCAGAGAAGGAATCTTGATCTGGTCAAGTTTGTCAATGTATTCAAAGTCTTTCAGTGTTCCTGTAGGTGCGAATTCGTTTGGTCCCCATCCTTCAACATAAGACTCAGAACCTGATTTTTTCGGTCTTGTACAGCACTCCGGAGCATCTTCTCCAATCCAGTAGTTGCAATATCTATCCATGTATTCTGCAACTGCAGCATCGTAAGCCTCTCCTGTGAAATCACCTGTTTCAAGAGCATGGTTAATTGCATCCTGCATATCCTGCGGCATCATTTTGATCCGGCGCAGACCTTCTCTTTCCCAAAGAGAGCTGCTTGGGTGACCACTTGAAATGATGAAACTCTTAACACCCTTCGGATCATAGTCAACTGCATATGCGATCTGCATCATTCCGCCCCAGGACTGTCCGATGATGTGGCAAACATCTAAGTCAAGATGTTTTCTCAGAGCTTCCAGCTCGTCTAACCATACTTTCTGGTTCCAAAGTTCCGGATGTCCGTCCAGATAAGAATTTCCGCATCCGATCTGGTCGTACATAACGATCATACGATCATCATCGTCTGCAACATTGTCCAGAACTTCGAAATAGTTATGAGTAGACCCCGGTCCTCCGTGAAGACAAATCAATGGTGCCTTTCCATTATCTTTTCTTTCCCCAACAATTCTGTAATAAGTCTGATAACCTAAGTACGGCATGTAGCCTTCTGTAATTTTTGCCATGATTATCCCCTTTCTGACATTTTTTTCACTATCTTTAAGTATAATACATTTTGCGAAAAAATGAACCCTTTTTTGTAATTTTTTTGAATTTTGTTAATATTATCCAAAATCATATCCCTGTACCATACAAGATAACCGAATATGAATTGGTGTATTTATAGGTGATTTCTATAAAGCAAATATCTTTTTCTGCTTTATGCTGCCCTGATGGATATTTTTTTGTCAAGTGAAACATTAAGACTGCCTGATTATTTTTCACTCAATAGAACCACCTCTGATCAGATTATACAGTTCAAATTGTACGAAAAATGCTCTCTATCTTCCGGAAGAATCAACTCCTTCTTGCTGTCCTTTTCTGTAATTGGCCTTACCGGTCTGCACGGATTACCAAATGCAAGATAATTATCCGGAATATCTTTTGTCACAACACTGCCTGCGCCAATCACGACATTATTTCCTATATGCACGCCCCCTATTACAACCGTATTACATGCAATCCAGACATTATTACCGATATGAATTTCGTCCGCATATTCTGCCATCGTTGTCTTTCCATCTTCGTCCAGCCCCATCCTCTCCTGAGCAATAAGAGGATGAGAAGTAGCCATCAAAGAAACATTCGGGCCAAAACAGACATTGTCACCAATGAAAATTTTTCCATCATCCATAACCGTCAGATTAAAATTAGCAAAAAAATTTTCCCCGATAAAAGTATGACATCCATAATTAAACTGCACAGGGCCCTGAAAATAAAACACATTTCCCACTTTTCCCAGAATATCGCGAATCACTTCATTTCTGTCGGAATCAAACTCGTCCATCATATTATATTTCTGACATGCAGCATGAGCTTTGTGCTTGATATCCTTCAGCTCCTGTTTTCTTGGATCAAACATTTTCCCCGCAAAAATTTTCTCTTCCTCTTTCATATACCTTCCTCATTTCTTTTTTACTAATTCTTATATTAGCAGAAAGTCCTCCAAACTTCTACAATATTACATCCGCTGATTTTCTCTCCTACAATTCCTGTCTTTGATGTAAGATTCCTTAACCGCTTCTCTCGTCTCCCGGTCTCAACGTTTTAAATGGCCGGTAAAGAATTTCGGCATTTTCTCCCATATTCCGTCAAGCGAGAAAAGAGCCAGGCCCCTGTCTGCAAGGGTTCCTGGCTCTTTCCTGCTTATTTCATTACAATATTGATGATTCTTCCCGGTACATAGATTTCTTTTACGATATTTCCGGTCAGTTTTTCTTTAATTGCTTCCTTGCCGGCAGCAATCGCTTCGTCTTTTCCTGCTTCTGCGGAGATTGTTACAACAGCTCTTGTCTTGCCGTTGATCTGTACAGCCACTTCGATTTCATCGTCTTTCATCGCTTCTTCATCATAGGTCGGCCATCCTGCATGGAATACGCTTCCTGCGTGTCCCAGCTGCTCCCAGAGTTCTTCGCCCATGTGCGGTGCGAACGGTGCAAGCAGTACTGCGATCGTGGAAAGTGTCTCTTTATCAATTCCGCCTTCTTTCTTGGCAAGATCGATAAACTTGTTGTTGTATTCCATGAATCCGGAAATTACCGTATTCAGGCTGAAGCTTTCCAGACGTGTTGTAATATCGTATACCATCTTGTTACGGAGTTTGAGCATCTCCTTGGATGGTGTTACGTCTTTGTCTTTGTTGTCCATTACAAGATTCCAGAGCTTGTTCAGGAAACGGTATACCCCGTCGATTCCTCTGTCATCCCACTCCGCATCCAGTTCCGGCGGTCCAACGAAGAGTTCGTACATTCTCAGGGAGTCGCATCCGTAATCTCTTACAAGATCGTCCGGAGATACGACGTTTCCTTTGGACTTACTCATCTTGATTCCGTTCTTTCCGGTAATCATACCCTGGTTGAAGAGCTTGATAAACGGCTCATCAAAATCGATCACGCCGATGTCACACAGGAACTTCGTATAGAAACGGGAGTACAGAAGATGAAGTACCGCATGTTCCACACCGCCGATATACATATCAACCGGAAGCATAGCGTCAGCTTTTTCTCTGGAAACCAGTTCTTTATCATTGTGCGGATCTACATAACGCAGGAAGTACCAGGAGGAACCTGCCCACTGAGGCATGGTGTTGGTCTCTCTCTTGGCCGGCTTTCCACAGACCGGACAGGTTGTGTTAACCCAGGAATCAATCGCAGCAAGCGGAGATTCTCCTGTTCCTGTCGGCTCGTAGGACTCTACATCCGGCAGTGTCAGTGGAAGCTGATCCTCCGGCACCGGTACAGCGCCGCAGTCCGGGCAGTGTACAATCGGGATCGGTTCTCCCCAGTATCTCTGGCGGGAGAATACCCAGTCACGCAGTTTGTAGTTGACGGTCTTTCTTCCGATACCGCGCTCTTCGATCATCACCGGAGCTTCCTTTTTCAGAACAGCGGATTCCATGCCGTTCCATTCTCCGGAATTGATCATGGTTCCGGATGCCTCTGTGTAGGCTTCTGTCATATTTTCAATTTCTTTTCCGTCTTTGGCGATAACCTGAATGATCGGAATGTTGAATTTTGTTGCAAATGCAAAGTCACGGTCATCATGTGCCGGTACGCACATGATTGCTCCGGTACCGTAGTCAGCCAGTACATAATCAGACAGCCAGATCGGCACCTTTGCTCCGTTGATCGGATTGACCGCGTAGCTTCCTGTGAAAACTCCGGTTTTTTCCTTATCCTGAAGGCGGTCAACATTAGACTTCATGGAAGCGTCGTAGATATATTTCTCCACTGCTTCTCTTGTCTCATCGGTTGCAAGTTCTTTTGCAAGAGCATGCTCCGGAGCCAGTACCATAAAGGTTGCGCCGTAAAGTGTATCCGGTCTTGTTGTGTAGACAGTGATCTTTTCATCTCTTCCATCCACCGGGAACTCTACCTCGGCACCGTAGGATTTACCGATCCAGTCTGTCTGCATCTTCTTAACCTTCTCCGGCCAGTCCAGTTTGTCCAGGTCGTTCAGAAGTCTCTCTGCATATTTGGTAATCTTGAGCATCCACTGACGGAGGTTCTTCTTTGTTACTTCCGTACCGCAGCGCTCACATTTTCCATTGACAACTTCCTCGTTTGCAAGTCCGGTCTTACAGGACGGGCACCAGTTGATCGGGAACTCTTTCTCGTAAGCAAGGCCGGCCTTAAACATCTTTACAAAAATCCACTGAGTCCATTTGTAGAAGTTCGGGTCTGTCGTGTTGACCTCTCTGTCCCAGTCGTAAAGAGCCGCGATCTCATTGATCTGTCTCTTGATATTCTTTACATTTTCCGCTGTGGACTTTGCCGGATGAACGCCCATTTTGATCGCGTAGTTTTCTGCCGGAAGTCCGAATGCATCCCATCCCATCGGATGAATGATATAGTATCCCTGAAGCAGTTTGTAACGGCTCCATACATCGGAGATGACATATCCTCTCCAGTGTCCGACATGCAGACCGTTTCCTGACGGATACGGGAACATGTCGAGGCAGTAATATTTCTCATGTTTTCCTCTCTCATCTTCCTGCACATTCACCGGATGCTCTTCCCAGTGTGCACGCCACTTTTTCTCGATTGCCTTGTGATTATAAGGTGTCGGCATCTTTGATTTCCTCCTTACATAATATAGTAACCATTTTATGCTTTCTTTTATACCCGCAAAAGCTTCCTGACAGATCCATTAGATTATCTATAGAATAAAAAAACTTCCGTCTCTGAACATATCCAAGAGACGAAAGCCATGAAAGCCCACGCGGTACCACTCTTCTTCGCCCGTCCGCAGACCGGCGCACTCTCATCTGTAACGGGAATACCCGCTTCCGGCTACTAGAGTTCACCAGAAGAACTCCGAGGCGAGTTGGGAGTGTCTGTCCTGCTGCCTCGCACCATACGGCAGCTCTCTGAAAAAACATCGGCTCTTACTATTCCTCATCTGACGTTTTTCTCTGTACTTTTTTATACCTGTTCATTTTACTCATATCATCTCCCTTTGTCAAGATTTCCACCTTTTTTCCTATAATTTTTCCATATTTGATTTTTTCTGGATTTATTGGAATGTTTTTCGTTATTTTCATTCTTTTCGAGTTTCTTTTGTGGAATTTGACAAAAAAGGATTGTTTAAAATCCCTGATAGGTGTATAATAATCACAAGTCATTTCAGTACGAAAAATATATAGCTAAAGGAGATAATGCATATGGTTAATTTATTGACAGGCCCGAAAGGGAGCGGAAAAACACAGCAGATGATTGAACTTGCCAACAAAGCGGCAAAGGAGTCCGACGGACACGTATTCTTTATCAAAAAAAGCCACCGCGATACATACAGCTTATCTTTTGATATCCGTGCGATCTGCATGGATGACTATGAAGCGATCGACAATATTGATGCCTATCTTGGATTTATTTATGGCATGACAAGTGCAGATCACGATATTAAGGCGATTTTTATCGACGCTATTTTGAAACATGCACATATCTCTCTTGATGATATCCCGGAATTTGTTGAAAAGCTGAAGAAAATTTCAAAAGAGTGTGATCTTGATTTTTATGTAAGCATCAGTGCAGGAAAAGATGATCTCCATCTTGTAGACGCTGAGGGCTGTACTTATCTGAACTGATAATGCCGGCTGACGAACTGCTGCCACAAAGAGTCCTTACCTGATCAGACAGCAGTTCGTTTTTAAAAACAAGGAGACGGTCGATATCGCGTCTCCTTGTTTTATTGCTTTTATTCTTCCTGCAAAGCAGTCCCGCTATTATTGTCTGTTTCTTCGGTCTCCTCTTCAATCGGATTCTTTTCTTCGCCGTTGAGGGAAAGTACCACATTGGTCTTTTCACCCTCCCGGTATTCCATCGTCACTTCCTGTCCAACATCATATTTGATGATATCAATAAAATCAACGACCGAAACATCAAAGATCTCATCCGAACCTTCTACCATCACGTAGAAGTGGGAATCTCCTTCCACAACGCCCTGAGCGATTCTGGTAATCGTACCGGTAATGGTTTTTGTTTCTTTTGCTGCGGCACTGTCATCTGTCTCGATCCCGTTCTCCCTCATCAGTTCAAGATAGTTTTCCTCGCACTTGCTGACGGTGTCCCCGATCGCCACGACCTGATATTTCTGAACATTGACCATGGCATATTTTTTCACAAGGCCCGCGTCATCTTTGAGCGCGATGAAGTATGTCGGCTCACCGGAAATATTCAAAAGCAGCGGAAATGTCGCCGTATAATGGAGATTCTGTACCTGGCCTTCCGCCGAGGACATGGCAGAATTCTCCGTCGCTCCTTCCACTTCATAGAACTTCGTCTCCATCGTCCTTTGATTCATCAGGACAAATCCAACGTTGGACTGGTCTTCATTGACCGATGTCACTCCGGTATATACCCAGACATCGTCATCAATGGCCAGATAGTTATATCCGTCTGTTGTCTTCAGGCAGTCTTTCTGGCTCAGAATACTGTTAAAGAATCCATGTTTGAGCGTTCCGTAATAGTCGTAGAGCTGGATCAGAAGATCCGGATCATAAGCGTGGTCAATCCACTCCGGCACTTCATCGATGGCATAGTCTGTCGTCTCTCCGGTAATCGCGTTGCAAAGCACAACCCGTCCTACCGTCTCGCCTCCAAACAACCCGATATTGAATTTCTTCACCGGAGCAACCCAGTACGGCACACCTTCATCATCAATCTCAAAACTCAGTTCTCCGAAAATATAGGTCGGATACCGGAAACGGAGATGTCTGTGGATATTCCGGTTAAAATATTCGCTGGTGGAATATTTCATTCCTTCATCGAGCATAACGAGTTCTGTAGACTGTGTTGTCATATCGATCCGGATATAGGCCGGAATTCCTTCAGACTGATTCGTAAACCACTTGATTACATTCGCATAGCGAAGCGGCGATACCCGGACCGGCTTGTCCTGATAGTTGATCTGGCTGTAGAGCTCATCCACTTCAAACTGGGACACCATGTCCACCATGCTTCCCATCTTTCTGTTTCCAAGAAGGGTTGCAGACTCCCGGTCCAGAAGCGGAATCTGGTCAAAGGAAAGTTCCTTGATATCTGTCTGAAAATCCCCTTCCTCCACAGTCAGGAGCTTCTGATACTTTTTCGCGTTGATGATCGGTGAAGAAAGGAGTGTTCCTCCAAGATAAATAACACCGATCAGCACAAAAAGACCGATCAGACCTTTTGCGATCCCGGACTGTTTGATCTCCTCTTTTCGGAACAGTTTTTTCTTTCCAATGTAGATAACCGCAAGAGCCGCAATCACCACAAGCAGGAAAGTCCAGAATCCCGCAGCATGGATATTGATAGCCGGAAGCTTCACATAGTAATAAATACCGGCAAGCAGAATCAGGCCAATTACAGTCAGAACTTTCATTTTTGTCTTTTTCATAGCTTCTCCTCTTCTTTATTTCATTGACTGGTTATGGTAAGCAATTATAACACTCTTTTCTTACGAAAACAAGGGTCCGGCCATACGCTCTTTCCCGCATAGCCGGACCCTCTCTTATGTACGTTCTTTCAAGGTACGATTATTCCTCTGCTGCTCTGTTTGCAATCTCTTTTTCCTGAACGTCGGACGGAGCCTGCTCATATCTTGCAAACTGATATTCATAAGTACCGCGTCCTCCTGTCATGGAACGGAGGTTCGTGCAGTATCCGTAAAGCTCCATCATCGGAACATCGGCTTCAATTGCCTGTTTTCCTCCGTTGACCGGATTCATGCCAAGCACACGGCCGCGGCGCTTGTTCAGATCACCCATAACGTCACCGGTATATTCATCCGGAACTGTTACCTTCAGGGATGCGATTGGTTCAAGAAGTACCGGAGATGCTTCCATGATTCCTTTCTTGAATGCCTGGATCGTTGCGGTCTTAAATGCCATTTCAGAAGAGTCTACCGGATGATAGGAACCATCGTACAGCGTTGCTTTCACTCCGACTACCGGATATCCGGCAAGAGGTCCTTTCTGTACAGCTTCCTGGAGACCTTTTTCCACAGCCGGGAAGTAGTTCTTCGGAACCGCTCCTCCTACGACTTTTTCTTCAAATACGAATGGCTCTTCCAGATCACCGGACGGCTCGAATGTCATCTTGACATGACCATACTGTCCGTGTCCTCCTGACTGTTTCTTATATTTGGAATCAATATCGGATTTCTTCCGGATCGTCTCGCGGAATGCTACCTTTGGTTTCTCAAGAGTAATCTCTACTTTATATCTGGAGGCGAGTTTGCTTGCAATAATTTCCAGATGCTGGTCTCCCATACCGTACAGAAGAATCTGTCTGTTTTCTGTATCATTGACAACCTTCATCGTCACATCTTCTGCCATCATTCTGGAAAGTGCCTGGGATACCTTATCTTCATCTCCCTTGGTCTTGGTCGTATATTTCATGTAGGTATAAGGCTGGGAATACTCGGTTTTTGCGTATGCAATCTGTGTGTTCTTTGTAGAAAGTGTATCTCCTGTCTTCGTAGTGGTCAGTTTTGCAATGGCCCCAATATCTCCTGCAAACAGCTCTGATACTTCAATCGGCTTATTTCCAAGCATCGTGTAAATCTTGCCCGGCTTTGCCTCTGCATCTGTGTCTGCATTGTACAGCACGTCATCACCTTTGATAACGCCGGAGCACACTTTGATGAAAGAATATTTTCCGATAAACGGATCCACCATGGTCTTATATACATATGCACTCTTTGCTTTCGCAAAATCATAATTTGCCTCATAGATGGCATTTGTTTTCCGGTTCATGCCGACACATTCACGGTTTGCCGGGCTTGGGAAGAACCGTACGATATCAGAAAGAAGGTTTGCAACCCCCTGTGCCTGAAGATTAGATCCCATTGCTACCGGAACGATATCTCCATCCATTACTTCCGTACGCATCGCGGAACGGATCTCCTCAATGGAAAACTCCTCTCCGGAAAGATAGCGGTCCAGGAATTCCTCACTGGTCTCTGCCACTGATTCCATCAATGCTTCTCTGTACTGCTGGAGATATTCCATACAGTAATCCGGGATCTCACATTCTTCCCTCTTTCCAATCTCTGTGTAGCGGCGTCCCGCATTCTTGATAATGTTAACGTATCCGACGAGCTTCTCGTTTTCACGGATCGGCATGAAGTGCGGTGCGATCACCTTCCCGTATTTTTCACGGAGTGTCTCCACAACCTGACGAAAACTTGCGTCGTCCACATCCATCTCTGTCACGTAAACCATACGCGGCAGATTGTATTTGTCGCAGAGTTCCCATGCTTTTTCCGTTCCGACCTCTACGCCCGCTTTTCCGGAAACAACAATGACTGCTGCATCCGCAACACTGACAGCTTCTTCCACTTCACCTACAAAGTCGAAGTATCCCGGTGTATCCAGCACATTAATTTTCGCTTTTTCCCATTCGATCGGGATCAGGCTCGTGCCGATAGAAAATCCGCGTTTCTGTTCCTCTTTATCGAAATCGCTGATGGTATTTCCGTCCCCTACTTTTCCCATCCTGTTTACCGCGCCTGATACATAGGCCATCGCTTCTGCAAGACTTGTCTTTCCGCATCCGCCATGACCTAACAAAACAACGTTTCTGATTTCATCCGTCCTGTAAACTTTCATATAGTGCTGCCTCCTTGATTTTCTAGCTCAAATTTTACCGTTCTTGTTTTAACAGTAATCATGGGTATATTGTACTAAATTTTTCGTAATTTTACAACTCTTTTATTGAATTTTCACAATGTTTCTATAACTATTCAGCCATGCGGCCTGTAACAATGAAAACCTGGCGCAAGCTTGCTTGCAGAAGGTTTGAGTTGTTTCAGGACATATGGCGTTTAGCCATAAGCGAAGATTCAGCTGCGTAAGCAGCGAAAAGCAGCGCGAGCTGCGAATCTAAGCTGCATGGCTGAATAGTTGACTATTACTTGAACATTTTGAATATGGATTCTATCAGATGTATTTTGACAAACATCTGAAAATCTTCTAAAATGGAAGAAATAACAAGATCAGGAAAGATGAGGACTTAATTATGAAAACAGGATTTATCGGGCTTGGATTGATCGGTGGTTCGATCGCAAAGGCCATCCGCCAGTATTTTCCGGAAAGTGAGATCGTCGCTTTTGATAAAAGCCGGGAAACACTGGCCCTTGCAACTGCCGAATCGGTCATCAATACGGCGGTAACAGTCATTGACGAAAATTTCAAAGGGTGTGACTATCTGTTTCTGTGCACACCGGTCATTTACAATTCTGCCTATTTAAGCCAGATAAAGCCGTTTCTCTCAGAGAAAACGATCCTGACCGATGTCGGCAGCGTCAAGACGCCGATCCATCAGGAGGTGGAAAAACTTGGGCTCTCCGACTTTTTTATCGGAGGACACCCGATGGCAGGATCAGAAAAATCCGGATATGTGAATTCCAAGGCGGTTCTGATTGAGAATGCCTACTATATTCTCTCTCCGTCCAGACCTGAACAGAAGGAAAAAATACAGGCCTTCACAGAGTTTATTCAGGCAATCCGTGCGATTCCGGTCACACTGGACTGCAGGACGCACGATTACATCACAGGAACGATCAGTCATCTGCCGCATGTAATCGCCTCCGGCCTTGTCAATTTCGTCCGGGATCATGATACGACGGATGAACTGATGAAACTATTAGCCGCCGGCGGTTTTAAGGATATCACAAGGATTGCATCCTCTTCCCCGACGATGTGGGAACACGTCCTTATGACAAACCGGGAAAATGTCTCCGAAATTCTCGGAAACTACATCAAGACACTGGAGGACGTCAAAAAGCTGATTGATGCGGGCGATTCCCAGGGAATCTACAATTTCTTCGACACTTCACGGAACTACCGGAATTCTGTTCCGGATATTTCCGCCGGACCGATCAAAAAGCTTTTTGCCATCTACTGTGATATCATCGATGAGGCGGGCGGGATTGCCACCATCGCAACCATCCTTGCCTCCAATAATATCAGTATTAAAAATATCGGGATCATTCACAACCGCGAGTTCGAAGAAGGTGTTCTCAGAATTGAATTTTATGAAGGTGCCGCTCAGGAAAAGGCAGCCCAGGTTCTCCGCAGACACCGCTATACGGTCTATGAGCGTTCCTGATAGCCGAAAATGATATAAGGGAGATTATTTATGAGACAGATCAAATCATCCTCTCCTCTGAAAGGAGAGATTACCATACCGGGAGATAAATCCATCTCCCACAGAAGCATTATGTTCGGAGCCCTTGCAAAGGGCGTGACCTCCGTCCGCCACTTTCTGGAGGGTGCGGACTGCCTTTCTACCATCGGATGCTTCCGTCAGATGGGAATTGAAATCCAAAAAGAATCTGACGGCCGGATTCTCGTCCACGGCAAAGGAATCCGCGGGCTTACCGCTCCTGCCGCCACACTGGATGTGGGAAACAGCGGTACAACTACAAGACTGATTTCCGGAATCCTAAGCGCCCAGAATTTTACTTCTGTACTTTCCGGAGATGCGTCATTAAATTCCAGACCTATGGGACGGATCATCCACCCGCTTTCCATGATGGGCGCACAGATCAAAAGTCTCCGCGGAAATGACTGTGCCCCACTTCAGATCGACGGTCGCATGGATCTTCACGGAATCCACTACGATTCTCCGGTAGCCTCCGCCCAGGTCAAATCGGCCATCCTCCTTGCAGGGCTGTATGCTGACAGAGAGACTTCTGTCCATGAGCCGGCTCTTTCCAGAAACCATACCGAGCTGATGCTCTCCCAGTTTGGAGCCGATCTTCATACAGAGATCCTAAAAGACGGCTCCGCCGAAATCCGGATTTCTCCATGTGAAGAGCTTTACGCCCAGGACATTCTTGTACCGGGCGATATTTCCTCCGCGGCCTATTTTATCGCTGCCGCCCTCTTGGTACCGGGATCAGAAGTTCTGATTAAAAACGTGGGGATCAACGAAACCCGTGCTGGAATTTTAAAGGTCTGCAAAGATATGGGGGCCGATATTACCTATCTCAATCAGAATCAGGGTGCGGGAGAACCGACCGCAGATCTTCTCGTACGCAGTTCCAGTCTTCACGGCGTCTGCATCGAGGGAACGGTAATCCCGACGCTGATCGATGAAATTCCGATGATCGCCGTCCTTGCCGCATTTGCCAAGGGCCAGACCATCATCCGCGATGCGGCAGAGCTGAAAGTGAAAGAAACCGACCGGATCCGGACCGTAACGGAAAATCTGAAGGCCATGGGCGCAGATGTCACTCCAACCGACGACGGCATGATTATTCAGGGCGGGAAACCGCTCCACGGTGCCGAAATCCACCCTTACATGGACCACCGTATCGCCATGGCATTTGCTGTGGCAGGACTTGCCTCTGAAGGGGAAACAACGATTCTGGAAGAACAGTGTGTCGATGTCTCCTATCCGGGATTTTTTGAAGCTCTGCACACACTTACCGTATAATCTTTCGAAAAGAAAGGGGTGTCTTATGATGACCAATGAAGAATTATTCGCCTCCATCTATACGCACGATACGATCTATCTGCCGCCAAGCGAACAGGACTGCGCGGCCTTGGAGGTTGCCCTTGGATGCAGCCACGCGAAATGCCGGTTCTGCGACTTTGCAAAGGACCCGTTCCAGATTCATTCCATGGAACAGATCCGGCGGAACATGCAGATCCTGGGCCGTTTCCGCCCGGATGCGTACCGGCTCTTTCTGCTGGGAGAAAACGCCTTTGTTCTCGATTATCAGAAGCTTTGCCAGATTTTTGATATGACAGATCAGTATATGCCGAATATTCACGAATTTTCCATGTATTCCCGCATAGACGACATTGCACGGAAAACGGATGAAGAGCTTCGGATGCTCCATAAGATGGGACTTTCCACCCTCCACATCGGACTGGAAAGCGGAAGTGATTCCATCCTGCTTGAGCAGAATAAAGGAGTCACCTCCATGGATATGCTTGTACAGCTTCGAAGGCTGGAGGCTGTGGGAATCGAATATTATGTCACCATTATTCTTGGACTTGGCGGGCGCCGTTTTTCCGTCCACCATGCCCTTGCCACCGCCCGGCTGCTAAACCAGCTGCACCCGGCGGATATCTGGTGTCTGAAGCTGAAACTCTGGCCGGACACCCCGCTTTATAAGGATGCAAAGAAAGGGCACTTCGACATGATGAACGATGCCGAGATGCTCTGGGAGGAACGGATCATGCTGGAAAATCTGACCGTCAAAGACTGCATGTTCCATGACACTACCGTCCTCAATACCTATACCATCCAGGGACGCCTTCCGGAAGAAAAAGCTTCTCTTCTGGATGCGATCGATATGCTTCTGGCATCCTGTGGATTTTAAATGTAAAAATGAAAACCAGGGAGAATAAACACATGAAACGGAATCCAAACGCCTGCTTAATCTGCGGCAAAGAATTGATTTATACAGAACACGCAAAGGAAATGGAATGTTCCATCTGTCATCAGACGTTTTTATCCAATGCCTGCTGTGAAGATGGACATTTTGTCTGCGATTCCTGTCACGAAGCAAAGGGACTTGAAGCCATCCGGGACTTCTGCCTTTCCACGGATCTGAAAGATCCGATTCAGATCGCACAGCAGCTCATGCAGAATCCTTTTATCTATATGCATGGACCTGAACACCATATCCTCGTCGGCTCCGCCCTTCTGACCGCTTATAAAAACTGTGGAGGCAGTATCGATCTTGAGGAAGCACTCTCTTTAATGGAAGAACGTGGCAAACAGGTGCCTGGCGGTGTCTGCGGCTTCTGGGGATGCTGCGGTGCCGGAGTCAGCACTGGAATATACTGCTCCATCCTCTCAAAGACAACTCCTCTTGCCGGTACTTCCTGGGGGCTTTCCAATCAAATGACCTCCAGGTCTCTGGAAAACATTGGAACTCACGGCGGTCCAAGATGCTGCAAACGGGATTCATTCCTTGCTATTTTAAGTGCAGTAGAATTTACAAAAGAGCATTTTCAGGTGGAACTCCCGGTTTCCTGCAGCATCCGCTGTTCTTTCCATGAAGAAAACGGACAGTGTCTGAAAACCCTCTGCCCGTTCTATCCACTTTCCTGATATGTAATCAAAACTTTTTCCATGCTCCCGGATGGAATAATAAAAGAAGCGGAAACAGTTCCAGCCTTCCGGCGAGCATGTCAAAGATCATAACGAGTGTCGTTCCATTGCTGAACGCACTGAAATTTCCTGTCGGCCCGACCATTTCAAGTCCAGGGCCGACATTATTTAATGTCGTTGCTACTGCTGTAAAATTTGTTACCAGATCGAAATCATCAATTCCAACCAGCAGTACCGAAAACGCAAAAATCAGAATATAAATAATCATATAGACATTTGCAGCCCTGAGTACTTCGTGTGAAATCAGCCGTCCGTCCATCTGAAGTTTCTTGACTCCGGTAGGATGTACAAGCTGGTTCAGTTCTTTTCTGATGGTCTTTCCGAGAATCAGAATACGGGATACCTTGATTCCTCCTCCGGTACTTCCCGCACATGCCCCTACAAACATCAGCATGACCAGAATGGTCCGGGGCACCTGTGCCCAGAGGTTAAAGTCTGTCGTTGCATACCCGGTCGTTGTAATAATAGATCCCACCTGAAAAGCAGAATGCCGGAAAGCCTCTTCTGCGGTCGGATAGGAAGACCGGATATACAAAAAGATCACAAGCACGGCCGCCGCAATGATCCCAAAATACCATCTGACCTCCTCGCTTTTTAATGCTTCTATCGGTTTTTTCAGAAGCAGAAGGAAATAAAAATTAAAATTAACACCGAACAAAATCATGAAAGTTGTCACTACATACTGCAGATACGGCGAATATCCGGCAAGACTGTCGTTCTTAATTCCAAAGCCGCCGGTCCCGGCCGTTCCAAATGTGATGGTAAGTGCGTCAAACAAAGGCATCTTCCCGATCAGAAGAAGTATGATCTGAATGATTGTCATGACAATATAGATCTGATACAGAACTTTTGCCGTACTCTTGATTTTGGAAGTCATTTTTGTGACGGACGGTCCCGGACTTTCCGCCCGCATCAGATTGATATTTTTTCCTCCGCTCAGCGGCAGAATCGCCATAATGAAAACGAGTACTCCCATTCCGCCGATCCAGTGGGTAAAACTTCTCCAAAAGAGAATACAGCGCGGCACTACCTCCACATTCGTCAGAACGCTGGATCCGGTGGTTGTAAATCCGGATACTGCCTCAAACAACGCTTCCACCGGATTTGGAATCACTCCGCTTATCACAAATGGTACCGCCCCCACGATGCTCAGTACAATCCATCCAAGGGCAACGCTGGCAAATCCTTCCCTGGAATGGAAGTCTTTGTTTTTGGGTTTCCGAACCGTCAGCGGTATTCCGATTACCAGTGCAGCTGCCATTGTAATCAAAAAAGAAATTCCGCATTTTTCCTGATAAATCACCGCCACAAGACAGGAAGGAAGCATAAACGCTGCTTCAAAATTCAGTATCCACCCTACGATATACATTACCATAGAATAATTCATAGTCTTTACTCCTTTTCCCCGTCTGGTCTCTCATTAATATTTCAGAATATCCGCAATGTCGTGAAGACCCTTGTGAGTTGTCACGATAATCACGGAATCCCCTACTTTCAGCATGTCCTGTCCACGGGCCATCTTCAGTTTTCCATATCTGCTGATATAACATACAAGCAGATGATCCTTTAACGGAAGATCCATAAGCCTCTGATTTGTGACACTGGAATCTTCCCGGATGACAAACTCCAGCGCTTCCGCCTGTCCGTCCAGGATTTTGTAAAGAGTCTCCACATTGCTTCCAAGGGAATTCTGCATCGCTCTTGTATAGCGGACAATGTGATCCGCCGCAAGGTTTTTCGGATAGATAACGCTGTCAATATCCAGTTCATCCACTACTTCCTCGAAGTGAATCCGGTTGACCTTGGCAATCAGTTTTGCGTTCGAGTATTTTCGTGCAAGCAGTGCAAGCATCAGGTTTTCCTCATCCATATTGGTCAGCGCCACAAAGGAATCCGCATGCATCAGACCCTCTTCCAGGAGAAATTCCTTGTCAGTTCCGTCTCCCTGAAGAATCGTAGCTTCCGGCAGCTGTTCACTGAGCATCTCACACCGCTCTTTATTCTGTTCTATAATTCTGACATCCACCCTCATTTCGAGAAGCTGCTTTGCAAGATAGTATGCTATCGTGCCCCCGCCTACAATCAGTGTACTTTTTGCCTGATGGGTCGGAATCCCCATTTTGCGGAAGAACTTTGCCGTCTCCTTCGGCACTGCCATCATGGATACCATATCGTTGTTCTTCAGAACAAAATCTCCGTTCGGGATCACAACCTGTCCCTGTCTCTCCACGCCGCAGATCATAATGTCACACTTCATTTTGGAAATAATATCCGCGACCTGAAGTCCATCCATATGGAGTTCCGGATTCATCCGGAATTTGATCATTTCCACCCTTCCTCTTGCAAATGTATCAACCTTCTTGGCGTACGGAAGACGAAGCAGCTGGGAAATCTCCTGAGCGGCCGTCAGCTCCGGATTGATAACAACCGACAGGCCCATCTGGCGCTTGATGAAGTTTACTTCCTTGCTGTAAATCGGATTTCTTACTCTCGCGATTGTCTGGCACTTTCCCGTCTTCTTCGCGATCAGGCAGCAAAGAAGATTCAATTCGTCTGAACCGGTAACTGCGATCAGAAGTTCCGCATCCATGACACCGGCCTCCACCTGTACCTGATGGCTGGCACCGTTTCCCACAATCCCCATCGCATCAAACTCTTCTTCCGCCTCTTCCACTTTCTTTTGATTCAGGTCAATAATCGTAATATTATGATTTTCAGAGCTAAGCTGGTCTGCAATTGTTGTTCCTACTTTTCCAGCTCCTACAATAATGATATTCATGATTCCTCCTGCGTAAACAAAAAAATTTTATATAATTTTTATGAAATCTTAATCATTATACTCCTTTTCCGCAGAAAAGCAATATCTTTCTCCAAGATTTTACATTGACCCGGACCGTACTTTTCTTTTCATGCAAAAAGACGCCTTCCGGCGTCTTTCTGCTATCATGGCTACACAATATAATGTTATTTGTTCAGTCCCATTTCTTCACGCACTTCGATGAAGCATTTTACGATGAAATCGATATCTTCTTTTGTATGGCTTGCACATACCTGTGTACGGATTCTTGCTTTTCCCTTCGGTACTACCGGATAGGAGAATGCTACGACATAAACACCTTTTTCCATCATTCTCTTAGCGAATTCAGCAGCTGTCTTCTCATCGTAGATCATAACCGGCACACATGGATGTGTTCCCGGAATAACGTCAAATCCATTTTCATCCAGTTTCTGGCGGTAGTAAGTAGTAACTTCCTCCAGATGGTCACGGAGTTCTGTGCTTTCGCTTAACATATCAAACAGTTCCATGCTTGCTCCGACAATTGCCGGTGCAAGAGAGTTGGAGAACAGATACGGACGGCTCTGCTGACGAAGCAGGTCAATAATTTCCTGACGTCCGGATGTGTATCCGCCTGATGCTCCGCCCAGGGCTTTTCCAAGTGTTCCCGTGATAATATCTACACGGCCTTCTACTCCACAGTATTCTGCTGTACCACGGCCTTTTTTGCCTACAAATCCAACTGCGTGGCTGTCATCTACCATAACAAGTGCATTGTATTTGTCAGCAAGATCACAGATACCTTTCAGGTTTGCGATGATACCGTCCATGGAGAATACACCGTCTGTAGCGATCAGTTTGATTCTTGCTCCGGCTTCATCTGCCTCTTTTAATTTTGCTTCCAGATCTTCCATATCATTGTTTTTGTAACGATATCTCTTTGCTTTGCAGAGACGTACTCCATCGATAATGGAAGCATGGTTCAGTTCATCACTGATGACTGCGTCTTCTGCTTTCAGAATTGTCTCAAACAGACCGCCGTTTGCATCAAAGCAGGAGGAGTAAAGGATAGTATCGTCTGTTCCAAGGAAATCAGAGATCTTTTTCTCCAGCTGTTTATGAATGTCCTGTGTTCCGCAGATGAAACGTACTGAAGCAACACCGAATCCTCTTTCATCATAAGTACGCTTTGCAGCGTCGATCAGTCTCTGGTTGTTACCAAGTCCCAGATAGTTGTTTGCACACATGTTGAGGTACTCTTTTCCATCTTCCAGAACTACTTTTGCTCCCTGAGGAGAGCAGATCGGAGCTTCCCCTTTGAAAAGGCCTGCTTCTTTGATTTCATCTACTGTTTTTGTATAAATGCTTAAAATATCATTTTTACGTGCCATTTGAATCTATCTTCCTTTCTTATTTTCGATCGCTTGCCTAGTCATTGATATGAGACCAGTCAAGTACTACTTTTCCTGAATTTCCGGAGATCATTGCCTCGAATCCTTTTTCGTAATCTTTGATGTCGAAGCGGTGTGTAATGATCGGGGAAATATCAAGTCCTGCCTGAAGCATTGTGGACATCTTGTACCAGGTATCCCATACTTTTCTTCCATAGATACCGCGGATATTCAGACCATTGAAGATTACTGTCTCCAGATCGACTTTCGTTTCTGTTCCCTGAAGTCCGAGAAGCGCGATCTTTCCGCCGTGTTTCATATTGTGAATCATATCAGAAAGTCCTGCCGGGCTTCCGGACATTTCAAGACCTACGTCAAACCCCTCTGTCATACCAATTTCTTTCATGACGTCTGTCAGTTTTTCTTCTTTTAAGTTTACTGTTCTTGTTGCCCCAAGTTTTGTTGCAAGATCCAGGCGATACTGGTTCAGGTCTGTAACAACAACGTGTCTTGCTCCTGCAAATTTTGCGATTGCCGCTGCCATAATTCCGATCGGGCCTGCGCCTGTAATCAGAACATCCTCTCCCAGCATATCATAGGAAAGAGCTGTATGTGTAGCGTTTCCGAACGGATCAAAAATCGCATACATCTCTTCCGGGATATTCGGATTGCACGGCCATACATTGGAAGCCGGAATTACAAGATATTCTGCAAATGCACCATTTCTGTTAACGCCAACACCTTTTGCATCTTTGCAGTTTTCCTTGTGTCCTTCCAGGCAGTTCCGGCATTTGCCGCATGTGATATGTCCTTCACCGGATACGAGATCTCCGATCTTGAATCCCTGTACTCCAGGACCTACTTCTACGACTTCTCCGACATACTCATGACCTGCTGTCAGTCCGATCGGAATCGTATGCTGTGCCCATTCATTCCACTGATAAATATGTACGTCTGTACCGCAGATAGCCGTTTTGTGGATTTTGATCTTTACATCATTTGGTCCTACTTCCGGAATCGGTACTCTTTTCATCCATAAACCTGCTTCCGGTTTCTCTTTTACCAATGCCCACATCATGTTATCGCTCATTTTTGAATTCCTCCGTTCTTTTGACAAACTGCCTAATTTCTATCTTAATAATACTCCCTCCTTTGTAAAATTTCAAGCATTTTTTCCGTCTCTGACAAACATTTTAATCTCACTTGTCTTTTTCTCGCATACAAAGACAGTTGTCTTTCTACAAAAGGCAAGTTGATTTTTTTCCGGATTTTCTCTTTTCTTTTTATAGATCTTTTGATATAATATATAAGCTGATTCTATCAGCGACTATGGAGATGTACTCAAGTGGTCGTAAGAGGTCGCACTCGAAATGCGATAGGTCCGCAAGGGCGCGTGGGTTCGACTCCCACCATCTCCGCTTTCAAAAAGCTCTCCGGCAGTTACAGTCCTGCCCGGGAGCTTTTTTCAGTTCAACGCATTAACTTGACGTTCCGTGCTTTCAGATTGTACCATATAGTACAGATCGAAACTTATCAAATCCCTGGAGGTACTATATTATGAAGAAAAAACTCTTGTCTTATCTCCTGATCGTAGTAGGAGGCACCATGACGGCTGCCGCATTTGGTCTCTTCGTACTGCCTCAGAATTTTGTGGCAGGAGGTGTGACAGGTCTGTCTGTTATTCTGCAGAACCTGCTTCCGCTCCCTCTGTCTGCGATTGTACTTTGTATCAATATCCTTTTGTTTCTTGTCGGATGGCTGTTTGCCGGGAAGGAATTCATTTTTAAAACATTGATTATGACTTTCCTGTTTCCGGTCCTTCTGGATGTCTTCTCCCAGATCGACCTGTTTCTTCCGTTATCTCAGGATCCTTTTCTGAGCAGCCTTCTTGCCGGATGTCTTCTTGGAATCGGAAGTGGCATTATCCTGCGGGCAAATGGTTCCAGCGGCGGATTTGACATTCTCGGTGTTGTTCTCAATAAGAAGTTTCGCATTCCTGTCTCTGTTGTCATGTATGTGTGCGACTGCACCGTGATTCTTCTGCAGGCAGTCTCAAAGCCACTTCTTCAGACAGTTTACGGAATTATTGTCATACTTGTTACCAGTATCATGGTTAATAAGGTCATCACCTACGGCCGTTCAGAAGTCCAGCTTCTGATTTTTTCTTCCGAGCATGAAAAGATCCGTCAGGAACTTCTTCATACCTTTGATCTTGGTCTGACTTTCCTTCAGGCAGAGGGCGGATATCATCTGGATCCATCCAAGGTGATCCTTACCATTCTGCCGTACCGGAAGATCAACGATGTAAAAAAGATGATTTATACGATTGATCCTACTGCTTTTACTGTCATCGACAACGTCAACTACGTTGGAGGCCGTGGTTTTACTATATCCAGATAGTATTTCCGGATCGTAAAGACTTTTTTAAGAGTTTCTTTCGTTTTTTAAGAATCCTTTTATCCGGCGTACACATTCCTTTCATATTTTTCCGGTATAGTATGTATTGTAATAGTTATTTAACTATGAAACCAAACATAAACCTTCCAACCCTCAAAAGAAAAAAACTGGAAGCAGAATCCAAAGCCCATAGATTTCTGCTTCCAGTTTTCTTTTTTTATACTGTCTGTTACCGGATCAGCATGGCATCCCCAAAGCTGAAGAAACGGTAGCGTTCTTTTACTGCTTCCTCATATGCATGAAGCACATGCTCCCTTCCTGCCAGTGCGCTGACCAGCATAATCAGAGTCGATTCCGGGAGATGGAAATTCGTCAGAAGGCAGTCCAGTACTTTAAATCGATATCCCGGATAGATGAAAATCTCTGTCCATCCGCTGCATTCTGAGAGTGTTCCGTCAGGTTTTGCCGCCGACTCCACCGTGCGGCAGCTTGTCGTTCCGACACAGATCACCCGGTGTCCTTCCCGTTTTGCACGATTGATCTTTTCTGCTTCAGAAGCCTCAATCCGGTAAAACTCCGAGTGCATATGGTGTTCCTGAATATTCTCCACTTTCACCGGGCGGAAGGTGCCAAGCCCGACATGAAGTGTCACATGAGCGATCTCGACACCGCTTTCTTTGATTTCTTCCAGAAGCTCCGGCGTGAAATGCAGGCCTGCCGTCGGAGCTGCCGCGGATCCGCTGTGTTTTGCATACACGGTCTGATAGCGGTTTTTATCCTCCAGCTGATGGGTGATATACGGCGGGAGCGGCATCTGTCCAAGCTGATCCAGAATCTCCTCAAAGATTCCTTCGTAGGAAAACTGAATCAGGCGGTTTCCTTCATCCACCACGTCCAGCACTTCTCCGATGAGAAGCCCTTCGCCAAAGCTGATTTTCGTCCCGGGCTTTGCCTTTTTTCCGGGTTTTACAAGGGTTTCCCAGATGTCATTTTCTTTTCTCTTTAAAAGCAGAATCTCGATCTTTGCATTTGTTCCCACTTTGGACCCGATCAGCCGGGCCGGAATGACTTTGGTATCATTGATCACCAGACAGTCTCCCGGCTCCAGATACTCTTTGATGTCCCGGAAGGTTCTGTGCTCAATCTCACCGGACTCCTTGTCAAGGACAAGGAGTCTCGAGCCGGAGCGGTCCTCCAGCGGGTCCTGCGCGATCAGTTCCTGCGGCAGTTCAAAATAAAAGTCTTCTTTTTTCATCATGATGACGATTCCTCTTTACTGTCTCAGTTCGATGCCCATGCTCTCCAGACCGTTGAGAATCTTTTTCATGGCTTTCGTCACGTCTGATTCCTCAAGTGTTCTGTCTTTCGCACGGAATACAATCGAATATGCGATGGATTTGTATCCTTCTTTGATCTGAGCGCCTTCATAAAGGTCAAACAGATTGTAGCTTTCCAGAATGTCTCCGCCTCTCTGCTCAATCATCGCCTCGATCTGCCCTGCAAGGATCTCTTTTGGAACTACCATACTGATATCTCTTGTCACAGCCGGGAATTTTGCGATTCCGCTGTATTTCCGGTCAAATGTTGCGCGTGCAACCACTTCCGGCATATCGATGACTGCAACGTATGCACGTCCGCCAATGCCATAATTGTCCGCAACTTCCGGATGAACTTCTCCAAGATAACCGACAACGGTTCCTTCATAAACAATATTTGCCTGACGTCCCGGATGCAGGAAGGATTTGCCCGCGTTCGGATCGTACTGTTCTTTTTTGCGCATGCCGATCTTTTCAAAGAATTCTTCCACAACACCTTTCATGCTGAAGAAATCGCCTTCTCCGTACATTCCAAGTGTAAACTGCATCCTCTCTTCCGGAAGTTCGGTAAGCGGCAGTGATTTCGGAAGATAAATATTTCCAAGCTCATAGAGTCTTACATCTTTGTTTCTCCGGTTATAGTTCGTTGCAAGGGAAGTCAGCATTCCGTTCAGGGAAATGGTACGCATAATGCTGTAGTCCTCTCCAAGCGGATTGGAAATCTGGATTGCCTGACGTTCCGGTGCATCCTTAGGAAGCAGGAGTTTATCAAATACTTTCGGACTCTCGAAGGAATATGTCATACCCTGGCTGAATCCGCAGAACTCCGCGATTTCTCTTGCGGAAGCTTCGATTCTCTGCTTGAAGGAAAGCTTTCCTGTTGTCGCTTCTCCCTTCGGAAGGGTAGTCGGAATATTGTCATAGCCGTAAAATCTTGCCACTTCCTCTGCCAGGTCCGCAAGGCGGAAAATGTCATGGCGGAAGGTCGGAGCCACGATTTCGTTTGTCTCTTCATCGTAGGCAAGTTCTACTTTTGCAAGGTATCCGATCATCTCTTCTTTAGAAATATCTGTTCCAAGAAGACGGTTGATGGCATCTGCATCAAACGGAACACGAACAGGCTCTTTTACCTTTCCATATACATCTACAGTTCCTCCGACTACTTCACCTGCGCCCATCTCTTCTACGAGTTGGCATGCACGGTCGATCGCTGCCTTTGCATTGTTCGGATCCAGTCCTTTTTCAAATTTTCCGGATGCATCGGTACGCAGTCCTACACGTTTGCTGGACTTACGGATATTTGTCCCGTCAAAGCATGCTGCCTCAAACAGAACAGTGTGCACGTGATCTGTGATCATGGAATTTTCGCCTCCCATGATTCCGGCGATTCCGATGGATTTTTCGCCGTCGCAGATCATCAGTACGTCTTTGTCAAGGTGTCTCTCCTGACCGTCCAGTGTCGTGAATGTCTCACCGTCTTCTGCATTTCTGACAATGATTTCTTTTCCTGCGATGGTATCCAGATCGTAAGCGTGCATCGGCTGTCCGTATTCTTCCATCACGTAGTTTGTGATATCAACAAGATTGTTGATCGGGCGGATTCCGACAGATGCAAGTCTTCTCTGCATCCACTTTGGAGACGGTCCGATTTTAATATTTTTTACGACTCTTGCGCAGTATCTGGAGCAAAGATCCTGATTCTTGACAGTCACTTTGATATAGTCAGAAGCATTCTCCTCATTTCCGGTCTCTTTAACAACCGGCGGATGGAAGCTCTTTCCGAATGTCGCCGCTGCTTCTCTTGCGATTCCGATCACGCTGAAGCAGTCCACACGGTTGGATGTGACTTCATATTCAAATACCGCATCATGAAGTCCAAGTACTTCAATGGCGTCTGCACCGACTTCCACATCATCCGGGAAAATATAGATTCCGTTTTCCGGTGCTTCCGGATACATTTCTTTTGTAGAACCAAGCTCTTCGATGGAGCACATCATGCCGTAGCTGTCCACTCCGCGCAGTTTTCCGGCCTTGATTTCAATTCCGCCTTTCGTTTTACTTCCGTCGTGTCCGCCTGCTACACGGCCTCCCACGAGAACAACCGGAATTTTCTGTCCTTCTTCCACATTCGGTGCTCCGGTTACGATCTGAATTGTCTCGCTTCCGATATTCACCTGGCAGATTACAAGCTTATCCGCATCCGGATGCTTTTCGATCTTCTCAATCTGCCCTACCACGATCTTGTCCAGATCTTCATCCATCTTTTCATATCCCTCCACCTTGGTACCGGACAGTGTCATGGCGTCTGTGTATTCCTGCTCTGTCACGTCCAGATCCGGGACATATGCTTTAATCCATGATAATGATGTATTCATGATCTTTTTTCCTCCCTTATCCTAGAACTGCTTTAAGAATCTGATGTCGTTTTCGTACAGCAGTCTCATGTCGTCGATCTCATATTTCAGAAGGGCAATTCTCTCAAGCCCTACACCGAATGCGAAACCGGTATATTCATCCGGGTCAATTCCGCACATTTCCAGCACGTGCGGGTGTACCATTCCGCAGCCAAGGATCTCGATCCATCCGGATCCCTTACAGAAACGGCAGCCCTTTCCGCCACATTTGAAGCATGTCACATCCACCTCGGCGCTTGGCTCTGTGAACGGGAAATGATGCGGACGGAATTTTGTCTTTGTCTCCGGTCCGAACAGCTCTTTTGCGAAAACTTCCAGCGTTCCTTTCAGATCCGCAAAAGAAATATTTTTATCTACTACAAGTCCTTCGATCTGATGGAAAGACGGAGAATGCGTTGCATCCACCTCGTCAGAACGAAATACCCGTCCAGGAGAGATCATACGGATAGGAAGTTTCCCCTGCTCCATGACACGAGCCTGTACCGGGGAAGTCTGGGTTCTGAGCACGATATCCTTATTGATATAGAATGTATCCTGTTCATCTTTTGCCGGATGATCTGCCGGGATGTTGAGCTTCTCAAAGTTATAGAGATCGTATTCGATCTCCGGTCCTTCGACTACTTCATATCCCATACCGATGAAGATCCGCTCTACCTCTTCCTGGGCAATAGTGTTCGGATGACGGTGTCCCACTACATTCTTTTTGGATGGAAGCGTAACATCGATCACTTCAGCTTTTAATTTTTCTTCCCGGATCTTTGCATCCATCTTTTTCTTTGTCTCATCCAGAATACCTTCGATTTCCTGGCGGACTTCATTGACCATCTGTCCGACTTTCGGACGTTCTTCTGCCGCTACATCTTTCATTCCTTTGAGAACTGCTGTCAGTTCTCCTTTTTTACCTAAAAACCTGACACGTACATCATTTAATTTTTCCGGCACATCTGCAGACTGGATCTGCTTTAATGCTTCTTCTCTGATGCTCTGAAGCTTTTCTTTCATGATTTTCCTCCTTTACTCATCAACCAAGGCAGCCTGTACCGAACAGAAGGCTTTTCGTATTCAGGAAAGTCCACTCCTTTCCGGTAAACAAAAAAACTCCGCCCCAAAAAGGGACGGAGAATCAATCCGCGGTACCACCCTGATTCCTGCCGTCAAAAGGCAGGCTCTCTTGTATGCGTAACGTGCACTACACGTCATTTCTTACTCTCTGTTCAGAAATGCAGCTCCTGTGGGAAATTCGGCATATCTGTCAAATCGAAAGGAGCTTCCAGCCTGCGGCTCCTTCTCTCTGTCGGAGATCAGATATCCTACTGACACATTCACAGCCTTTACTGTATCTTCTTTATTTTAAACATCCCCCTGCTCTTTGTCAAGTCCGGAACTCTCGAAAACTGCTTTAAATCCGGCGCTTTGAGGATCTTTTTCGAAACGTACAGCGCTCTTTGCAATCCGTTCGGTAAATACACTGTCGTGTTCTACAAAGATCATGGATGGTTTCCGCTCAAGAATCAGATTCTCAATCTGAATTCTTGTGAATATATCAATGTAGTTTAACGGCTCGTCCCAGATATATAGATGGGACGGCTCGCAGAGGCTCTTTGCAAGAAGCACCTTTTTACGCTGACCCTCGCTGTACTCCTCCAGACGCTTGTCAAACTGGTCTCTGGAAAAATCAAGCTTCCTCAAAACAGCCCGGAACAGCGTTTTATCAAGTCCCGCCTCCTCTTCCAGCTCCGCCAGCGTTCCTCTCATTTCAGAAGAATCCTGGCTGACAACCGAAATCTTCAGGCCGCTTCCGGTCTGAATTCTTCCCTCATCCGGCTGATAGATCCCTGCAGTCAGCTTCAGAATCGTCGTCTTCCCGCAGCCATTCGGCCCTTTCAAAGCAATCCGGTCTCCCCGCCGGATTTCCAACGAAAAGTCTTTCAAAATCTGACGGTCCCCGCGGGCAAACGAAATCCCTTCCACGGAAACAAGACGCTCCTTCTCATAATCCAGTGGAAACATTTTCAGTTCCTCCACCGTCTCGATGTCCTTTAAAAGCCCTGCCTTTTCTTTAGCCGCCTTCTCCATCCGGTGCTCCAGCACCTTGGACCGCTTCATCATCTTCGCCGCCTTATGGCCGATTGCACCCCGGTCCGGCTTCAGTCCTCCCACTTTATGACCGATCTTTTCTTTCTCCTTATTACCTGCCCATCTTCCGGCCTCCCTTGCCGCCGCCTCCAGATGGCGGATCTCCTTTTTCAGCTTCTGATTCTGCTCCAACTCCGCCTGATCCCGCAGACTCTTTTCTCTCTGCCATGTCTGGAAACTTCCCTTGTAGATCCGGATGCTGCTGCGCTCAATCGCCATCGTATGATCCGTACAGGCATCCAGAAGCCTCCGGTCATGGGAAACAAGAAGGAATCCCTTCTTCCTGCTCAGATAAGAGGCCAGCATCTGCCTCCCCTCCTCATCCAGATGATTTGTCGGCTCATCAATCAGAAGGAACGCATGCTCCTTGGCAAACAGCACCGCAAGCTGTAGCCGGATCCGCTCTCCCGGACTAAGCGTCCCATAAGGCCGCTCCAGGATGGCCGAATCCATTCCCATCCATTCCATCTCTCTTAAAACTCTCCAGAACTCATAATCCGGATCAATTTCCTCCAGGACCTCCAAAGAAGACTTCCTCACATCCCGGATATCCACCGGAAAATACTCCGCCGTCTCCGACATGCGGATCCTTCCCCGGTACGGATACGCACCCGATAACAGCTTCAAAAACGTCGTCTTTCCGGTCCCATTCCGACCAATCAGCCCCGTCCTCCAGTCCGTATCCAAAAGCACACTCACATGCTCAAAAATCGACTCAAAATGCGTATCATACGAAAAAGTAAGATCTATAATCTGTATCTGCGACATCCCATCATCCCCTTTCACCATGCACACACTGCAAAAAGCCCGACTTTAACTTAGGCTATACCGGGGACGTGTTCCGGTGCATCGGAACACGTCCCCGAACATCGCCAAAAGAAAAAGAGTCATGAAAAGAACAGTTCTTCTTTTCATGACTCTTCTGGTCATCTTTTCCTCTTGTTTCTATAATGAAAAAAGAATGTCTCTTCCTGCAATGTGTACGGGCAGAATCCGCCTCCGGCGTCTTCTGTGTACGTTATGTTTCATTGTCTTAACATTTACAGGAAGTAATGATCATCCTTTCACCTCATTTCTTATTTCTTTGCCTTTCCAGTATACGGTGTGCTGCCGCTGTCTGTCAAGCCTTATCCAGATTATCTTTGAAAATGGTAATATTGATCACGCCGCCAAGCAAAATCATGTACATACAGAAGTACAGCCAGAGCATGACAAGGACAATGGTCGTCAAACTCCCGTACATAGTGGAAAATCCCTCAAAAATGTCCAGATAGACAGAGAAAATCAGGGAAATAATCTGCCAGCCAATTGCGCTGAAAACAGATCCTGGTATCTGATGCTTCCATTTGGTTCTGATTTTTACGTCCGGCAGAAAGCGGTACAAAAGCATACAGAACAGCATCATTACTCCGACTGTCAAAGAGGTTCGGATTCGGATCAAAAAGTCGACTGCCTTTTGCAGCACCGGAGCGTTTATTTCTACGAAAATGCTGATCCGGTTTCCGAATACGGCAAGGAGAAGGCAGGAAATTATAACCAGAAGAAACAGCACCGTGTAAACGGATGCTCTAAGTCTCAGATAGAAATAGTTTCTCGTCTCCTTGCTCTGATAAATACAGTTGAGTCCGGACGTTATCGCAAGCACCCCTCTTCCAGCCGACCACAATGCGACAAGGATCGTCACTGGAATGATTGCTGTGGACTGGCTGTATACTTCATTGATAATGGATATCAGGAAGGGCGTGACAGTCTTCGGGAATACCTCCGTAACCGCCGTCATCACATCGCCTCTTGTAAGCGGCGTATACTGTACCATTGTCATTAGAAGCAGTATAATCGGAATCAGTGACAGGACAAAGAAAAACGCAGACTGAGCAGCATACGCCCCGACATGGCTTTGTGCCGCTCGATCCAATATTCTCATGATCCGGTCCCACTGTTTTTTGATCATATTCTACCTCATTCTGTCCTTTTTTCCTGTTATCATACCATCAATCCGCTGTAATTTCCACACCATCATAAAACATTCCAAGGATTGTTATATAATCTTTCCCTTTTTTTGCCATTTCATTCGCCCCATTCTGGCTCATTCCGATTCCGTGTCCATAGCCGCCTCCTTTAATGTGAAAACTTTCCCCCCGCTTTTCTACTGTAAAAAATGCACTCGGCAGCAGTTTAGCAGATGCTGCCTCTGTGCCGTCCTGTTTCTGGATTTTATACCCGTTTCCACCAAGTGCGCTACGGATTTTATTTTCCGTCCGGATCGCAGCGCTTCCTTTGGATCCTGTTACTTTCATTTCAAGTGCCACATCTCCTTCCCCCCTTTTTGTAATTTCGATCTGCGAAATCGTACCGACATCCTGTCCGGTATTCAGTCCAAAGAGATTGGAAACGGTCTCAACCGGGATATCACAGCTCCAGGAAAACCACGGCAGATCTTTTTCATAGCAGGTTCCGTTTTCCTCCACCCTGGTCCCCTTCAGGTATGAATTAGCATCTGAAACTTTCGTGCCCCACGCCTCTACATTGGTGGTTCTTCCACAGGAAGTGGAAAAATAATACGCTTTCACCACAGTGTCATGATACTTCAGCTTCTCTCCCATTGTTGCGTCCACCGCGGCAATCGTCTTTTCCTGCTCGGCAGAATTTCCATAGACCTGATAAGCTGTACTGTCGTCCACATTGGCTTTATATTCCGGATACGCCTGCCCTTCCATATGACAGTAGGCATAGCTTCTTGCGCAGACTGCCTGTGCCTTTAGTGCCTCTTCTTCATAGGAAGCCGGCATCTCACTCGGCACTACTGCATACAGGTATTCTTCCAGAGGAAGCTCGTTGATGACAGCAATTCCCTGAGCGGTAGAAAACAACTCCAGTTCTCCCCTGTAGGAAGGCACTCCGTATCCTCTCTTCAGACTGGAAATCGTAATCTTATCTCCCTCTTTTTTTGTTTTTACACGGATGGTTCCGCCCTCAAACAACGGATCATCCGGGGCAATCGTCACGGTCTCGCCCTCTTTGGCTTCCCGCTTTCCTCCGGCTCCTTCGAGAAGAAGTCCTCCCCCTGCCGATACGGCTACATTTGGATGTACTTCATCCGTATACCCTCCGGTCTTTAAAAGGACCCGTATGACGGGCTGCTCCTGCTCCTCTTTTCCTTTTTGCTCCTCCGGCGTCTTCTTCTCTTTTGTTTCTTCTTTCTTGGAAACCGCTTTCTTTCCAGTCTCCGCTTCATATCCGCCCGAAACCATATGCACCAATCCTACGCACAAAAAAAGACTCAGTATAATCCCGCCAAAATAATATAAAAAATTACCGTTCCAGTGTTTTTTCATCTTACGCACCTTGTCCGCCGCATTTATCCTAATGTATGTCTCATCTGTTTTTTATATGTATGTTTCCGAAGCGGCATCCTTTCCAAAACACCTCCTCAAAGACATGTCGAAAAAAGCCGTCCTTTTCGGAAAACTTCCGCTATAAAGTAAAAAGCAGCCGTATCACGACTGCTCTTTCTCTTTCGTACGCACCCCCAAAATGCCGGCTCCTGTATTTTGACTCCTAGCAGTCCGCTAGGTGGGCAACCGCATCTGCTTTTCTGCCTTCCACTGATGTAATGAGGCCTGACATATTACAGAGATAATAGGAATCCCGTTTAAAGTTTTGTAGGTTCAAAATTACAAGAGTTATCGAACATTTCAGGTTAGATTTATTATACCGTATCCGCTTTCATCTTTCAATATTTATTTAGAATCCTTTTCCAAACACAAACAGAAATTTCTGGAAGAGATTTTTGGACGCCATACTTTTCTCCCGTACAGAAATACAGAGTTTTTCCAGTTCTTTGAAATCTCTTTTCTCCGGATTTCTGTTTCCAAAAGCTGTTTCCAGCAACCGGATGATGATCTTCCTGCTCCTCTTGTTGGAAATGTGATAGGTTTCTTTCAGGATCCGGCAAAGCTCTTCCTCGTCCTCCGGAATCGGTTTCTTCCTGTCATACTCCATCATCTGATAAAGAATCCGGTACAGCCTGAGATATTTGTTCCGCAAGTCTTTCTGCATCCGGACGCTTCTCCATTTTCTTCTTCGTGCAAAAAGAAGTAAACAAAGCGCTGCCAGGGCGGCAGATACCGGGATTATCCAGATTCTTCCGGAAAACATCTCCTCTCTCGTTCCAGCTCCGTTCTGATTTTCTGATGACTGTCCTGTCCCGTCCTGTACATCTGTCTGCGTATCCGGCTGTGGTTCCTGCTGAGACGTAGAATCCTGCTCCGGTGTCTGCGGTTCTTCTGTCTGCGGATCCGTCTCCCCCACTACACTTACAGGCCCGTCCGGCTCTGATGTTCCTCCCGCAGAATTCTGCCGGTATGCCGGCGTCATTTCTGCCGGAAGCCATCCGCAGCCTTCTACGTAAACCTCCGCCCAGGCATGTGCCGTACTGTCATCGAGTTCAGCCAGATACATTCCGTCTTCTGTCTCTTCAAACTCTGACGGTCTTGCGATATATCCGGATACAAAGCGTGCAGGGATTTCATTCATTCTCAGAAACAGCACACCTGCTGAAGCAAAATGAACGCAGTATCCCTCGCGGCTTTCTCCAAGAAAATATTCAACGAAATCCTCTCCATCGGGTGTTCTCCCCGGGCTTTTTGTATAATCTGCAACTGTTCCAAGATAATCCGCCACCTCCCGGACTGTGCTGCGAAGTGTTCTTCCTCGAAGAATCCGTGCCGTATCCTCCCACTTTTCACGGAATTCTTCAGGCACCTGCAGATAGGTTTCGTTTACAAAGTCTGTATAGGCTTCTCTATCTTCTGTCTGCTCATATGCCACATTTTCCGGACTGCTTTTCAACTCTCCGATATCGCCTGCCAGAACAGCTTCCACCGTATAGCTTCTTCCCCGGCCTTCCACATAGGTATCTCCATAAAAATCATCTGTCTGGCTGTTTTTATACGGAAGGTACCGGTACGCTCTGCTTGCCCCTCTTCTTGTAATTTCAGCTGTCACACTTTGATATCCGAGCTGTCCACTGTTTTCCCGCACTGTCTCATACTCTGCATTTCGTGCTCTGCTGATCTCTTCTTCGGAAAGTCCTCCTGTTTCCTTTGATTTTACCCACCGGCTGTCACGGTAATCCGTTCCGATATATCCCTGAAAATAAACGTCCTGCTCCGGCCGTTCTGAAAGGGTTACCTCAAGCTGAAGTTCACCGCTTTCCACCATTTCATCAAAAGTTCCCAGTTTCCCGTCCGACACGCCGCCGTATGCAGCCCGCGTAAAGAAGTCCTCGATCCGGTCCTGCCATGCTGCCGGATCCGCAAAAAAGGTTTCCATCTGCTGTTTCGGAATCAGCACACCGGTTGCCAGTGCAGCAGCGGCCGCAATGACAAGCGGGCGTTTTGCGCTGACCGGACTTGCCATCACAAGGCAGAGAACCGCACATCCAAGCAGCGCCGCTCCCTCCGCCCTGATTGTCATTCCGGTAAAAAACGGAAAGGAAAATACTGCCGCATAGAGAAGAATCACAACCATGCGTAGCTTCCGGACAGATCCTGCCAGAACGCAGACTGCCAGAAACAGGCCGCAAAGTGCCAGCATCCCCGCTGCCATGGTCTTTTCGTCCGCCTGGACCCGTACTGTACTTTGTATTTCCCTGAAATACTGCTGAATCTGCAGCACGGAATTTCCGATGACCTCTTCTTTCAGCCCCTCCTGTATGGCCTCTCTTTGCACAAACCAGAACCATACCACAGGAAGAATTCCCACAGCACATCCTGCCCATACATATTTTTCCATCCACACATACGGAAACCAGCAGATCACAAACATCAGCATTCCGATTCCGAACATGCGGATATCAGCTGCCGGATCGAATACCGATCCGAAAGCAAAGTATACACCGCTACTTCCTGCTGCCGCAGACAGAAGAATCCAGATTTTTTCCCATCGATTACTATCTATCTTTTTTGTGTTCATACTCCCTGACCACCTATATTTCCAATACCGTCCTGTTTAATTCTTCTACAAATGTTTTCTCGTGAAAGAAAACCGGCATCTCCTCTCCGCACTGAATAGACAGATCTCCGCCAATACGCACCGCTTTCAAGTACGGTTCAAAAAATTCGTGCCGGTACAGATCTTCGTCAAGTCTGTCAAGTTCGGAAATCTGCGTGGAAGAAAGCGCTAAAAGCCAGTCGTAAAAAGTCTCCTCGTTCTTCACCAGAAACCTTTTAAAAACCTGTGTCCTGCTTTCTTTCCAGACTGCATAGAACCGGCAGGATTCCTCTACCATCGCCCGTCCGGCTGAAGCCGCCAGATTCAAAAACACATTGCCCGCCTCTTCTGTCATTTTCGACTCACCCGGATCCAGAAGAAGAATGACAGCCGCTCCTAGAGGAAAACTGAATTCCTTCATGTACAGCTCATCTGTTCTCGCGCTCAGCTTCCAGTGAATCTGGGCAATTCTGTCTCCCGGCTGATATTCATGGACGTCAAACACCTCGGACGTATCGTCCCCGCCCCGGTCTTTTGCGTACTCTTCGCCTTCTGTCACAAACAGGCGGACCGCTTCGCTGATCTCGGCAAGCACCGGATACGCCTTCGGCACAATGTGAATCTCCGCAGGGACAGACTGCAACTTCCGGATCCGGATCCTGAACATACCGGAAGCATCGGTCGTCACCGCTTTTTTCACTTTGACTTCATGCTTTCCACAAGCGCTGGCCTCATATGGAAACAGAAAGGTATGCTTCTCCCCTTTTTTCAGGTTCCGCACCGTCTGCTTTTTATGTTCAATCTGTACTCTGAGAAACGGGATCCGAAACACTCCGCAGTTTTCCACTACAAAAGGAATATTCAGCGTTTCTCCTTCTTCCGCCATCTGAAAATCCCCCTGCGGGCAGATCCGGATCTTCGCTCCCATCATTCTGGCCTGAAGGCACAAAATAACCGGAAATACAAGTTCTACCGCAAGTATATATCTACCGTCCGGCCACTCGTAAACGAGATTCAGATAAATTGTTGCGAGAACGGCAGCCAGATACAACCATTTTTTCATTCTCTTCTCCCTTTTCCGGCCTTTGGCTGCGTGATCATGGCAAGAATCTCCTCGATCACCTGGGAAGATTCCATCCTGGCCGCCCTGGCCCTGGCACTTAAAAACAGCCTGTGAACCGCCACATCCGGGAACACCTTCGCCACATCCTGTGGAATACAGAAAGTCCGTCCTTCCAGATAGGCATACGCCTTCGCCACTTTTGCAAGCGCAATCGTACCCCTCGGACTGATTCCAAGCCTGACCATCTGATGGTTTCTGGTTGCCTCCACAAGCCGTCCGATATACTCATAAACCGCATCATGCACATAGACCTGTTCCACTTCCGCGCGCATCTCAAGAAGCATCTCCGTTCCGACTACCGCCTTGACCGCATCTGCCGGATTCCCTTTCTGACTGCCCTTTACGATCTCAATCTCTGCCTGGATATCCGGATAGCCCATGGAAATACAGATCATGAACCGGTCCAGCTGTGACTCCGGCAGCATCTGTGTCCCCGCAGAACCAAACGGATTTTCCGTCGCGATCACAATAAACGGATCCGGCACCGGGTATGTCTTCTGATCCACCGTCACCTGCCCCTCCTCCATAACTTCCAGAAGCGCTGACTGTGTTTTCGGTGACGTCCGGTTGATCTCATCCGCCAGAAGCAGGTTACACATCACCGCTCCCGGCTGATAGACAAACTGCTGGGTCTGCCTGTCATAAAGAGAAAAGCCGACAATATCCGCCGGCAGCACATCCGGAGTAAACTGCACCCTGTGACGGTCCAGGCCCATACTTTTTGAAAATGCGACCGCCATCGTCGTCTTCCCGACTCCCGGAATGTCCTCGATCAGGACATGTCCGCCCGCCAGAATTGCGGCCATTACCTTTTTGATACAATCCTGTTTTCCGATGACAGCCTTCTGCACCTCCTCGATCACAGAAGCGGCCGCCATCATTCCATATGTTTTCTCCATACCCTGTCCCCTTAGCTTTTTTTCCATTATATCATATCCGTGGTCCATCACACTATCTCCCATACAGATTTAACAAAAAAAGACTCTGCGGAATGTTTTCGCAAAGTCTTTCACATGATTCGTTTATGAAAAATATTTTTTCCGTAGTTTTCCTGTTGTAATTCCAAACCACACAAGCACAACCATCACAATTACAAAGGTGCCCCAGAAAATGGCCATATTGTCGACACCAAGACTGGTGCAGGCCAGATCACAGATCCCCCAGAGGGTCACTACGATCCCCAAAATCATCACTTTCGGTGCCGCCTCTTTTATGTATGCCTTGGTGTCTTTACATTTTTTCAGGTTCACTTCCTTCGGAAGCAGAACACTTTGAAAAATCTCTCCTTTTTTTATCATTTTCCAATACCCGGCCATACAATACAGTCCGCAGGCCAGGGCAATCAGTCCCCAGATCGAATCCATCCCTGTCACCTCAGTCCTAAAATTTCTTTTACTGCCGCTTCCATCTCCTGTGCATCGCACTCTCTCGTATGGCGGATTTCGGCATTTCTGATCTCCTCTACCGCCTTCGGGATCTCTGTCCCGGAAAGCCGGCTCAGTTCATCGGCAAGGGCAATGCCTTCCTGACCTTCATATTCGCCTGGCCGTATGGCGTTAAGAACGCTTTCCGCAAACTTGTATGGACTTGCCGTTGATGCGATGATCGTCTTTGCCGGATCGTTGCTGTCTCTGCGATACGCTTCGTACACCGCGGCAGCAACCGCTGTATGAGTATCCATCACATATCCTGTATTCTCGTAGGTGTCGCGGATGGCTTTCTTCATCTCGTCCGCCGATGCATACCCGGCAGCAAAATCGGACAGCTCTGCTTTCATCTTTCCGGTAATTCCGTAACGTCCGTTTTCGTTTAATTCCTTCATCAACTCACGGTTTTTCGCCTCATTTCTTCCGGAAATCAGGTAAATCAGCCGTTCCAGATTACTGGAAATCAAAATATCCATAGATGGAGATTCTGTCAGGATAAATTCCCGGTTTTTATCATAGGTTCCGGTCTCGAAAAAGTCAAAGAGCACTTTATTTTCATTGGAGGCGCAGATCAGCTTCGCAATCGGAACGCCCATCTGTTTTGCAAAATAGGCGGCAAGAATATTTCCGAAATTTCCAGTCGGAACAACGACATTGACCGCTTCTCCTTCCTGAATCTCTTCATGTTTCAGGAGACACCCGTAAGCATGGACATAGTAGACAATCTGCGGGACAAGCCGTCCGATATTGATGGAATTTGCAGACGAGAACCGGAAGCCTGCTTTCTGAAGCTCTGCTTTGAGTCTCTCATCTTCAAACATCTTTTTCACACCGCTTTGTGCTTCATCAAAATTTCCGTGAATGGCAACGACCGCCGTATTGTTTCCTTTCTGTGTCACCATCTGGAGCCGCTGCACATCACTGACTCCTCCCTTTGGATAAAAGACGATGATTCTCGTTCCCTCCACATCTGCAAATCCGGCAAGGGCTGCCTTTCCTGTATCTCCGGACGTGGCAGTCAGAATCACGATTTCGTCAGTGACGTGATGCTTTCTGGCAGCTGTTGTCATCAGGTGCGGCAAAATGGAAAGCGCCATATCTTTGAACGCGATCGTCGGACCGTGGAACAGTTCCAGATAATAGACTCCGTCCACCTTCGCAATCGGTGCAATCTCTTCGTTATCAAACTTGTCATCGTAGGCTGCACGGATACATCCTCTAAGTTCCTCTTCCGTAAAGTCGGTAAGAAACTGCTTCATCACGACATAGGCAGTTTCCTGATAGTCCATCCCGGCAAGATCCGCAAGCGGAACAGGAAGCTTCGGAATATATTCCGGCACAAAGAGCCCTCCTTCATCGGAGAGTCCTTTTAAGATTGCCTCCGAAGCAGTCAGCATGACATTTTCGTTTCTCGTACTTCTATAAAACAACTCCATGGCGTTTCCTCCTTGTCCTTTTCTGATCTGCAATTTTCAGAAATTATACCATAAACTATTGGAACATTCAATCGATTTTCCTTTTCCGGAACAGGATAAAGAGCACTGCGCTCAGTGCCATCAGAACCGGATAGTACAGATACGGCATAATTTCAAACGGAGTCAGCTTCGTAAGACTTGCTGCCGACAGAAGCTGGGCACCGTATGGGATGATCCCCTGTCCAACGGAAGTAAAAATATCAAGAAGTGAGGCGGAACGTCTTGGCTCAATGCCGTACTCATCACTGATATCCTTTGCGATCGGGCCGGTCATGACAATAGCAACCGTATTGTTTGCCGTGCACAGGTCCACCAGAAAGGCAAGACCTGCAATACCAAGCTCTGCGCCGCGTTTTTTCTTGATTCTGCTTTTAATCATCTGCAGCAGAAAGGTAATTCCTCCCATCTCCCGTACAAGGGAAACAATGCAGGCCACGACAATGGAAATCACCGTTATGTCATACATCCCCATGATTCCGCCGCTTCCATCCGGTCCCTGCGCTACAACCTGGAACATCTCGGAGACCGCAATCTCTCCGGATAATACTCCCACAGCAAGAGATAGTACAGTTCCCGTCATCAGCACAAGAAACACATTCACGCCGATCAAGGCGCCTACCAGAACTACCAGATACGGAATAATCTTCCAGATACTGTATATCAGTTCCTCCTCCATCTGAAAATCCTGCCCGGATGTCAAAACGAAGAATATCCCGATCGTGACTACTGCCGCCGGCAGTACAATCAGAAAATTCTCACGGAATTTATCTTTCATCTCACATCCCTGTGTCTTGACAGCCGCGATCGTTGTGTCGGAAATCATGGAAAGGTTATCTCCAAACATGGCTCCGCATACGACCGCACCGATACAGATGGCTGCATCATATCCGGTCTTTTCGCTGATACCCGCTGCGATCGGAGCAAGAGCCGCAATCGTTCCCATGGATGTTCCCATGGAAACCGAAATAAAGCATCCGATCACGAACAGTCCTGCAACCGCCACCTGGGACGGCAGGATGGACAGTCCAAAATTTACCGCGCTGTCCGCCCCTCCGGCAGCTGTTACCGCACCGGAAAATCCGCCTGCGCAAAGGAAAATCAGACTCATGGTGATAATGTTGTCCTCCCCCACTCCCTTTGCGATAATATGAATTTTTTCGTTAAAATCATGTTTCCGGTCCTGCACAAAAGCTACAAACAGCGCCAGCAGAAATGCAAGCACAGCAGGCATTGCATAAAAATCACCGCTGATAAAACCGGACCCAAGAAATAGTATCAGAAATACCCCAATTGGAAGAAGTGCCAGCGCACTCCCCTTTTCTGTTCTTTCTGTCATTCGTTTCCCTCTCTACTTTAGATTTTGTTCGTTACAGAGTCTGACGGGAAAAGGGCGGCATGCCTTCCAAAAGTGCTGCCGCCCTTTTCACCATCCATTTTCCATATGTTAAACCGGATTTATCCATTCAGCTTCTGATTTGTGTAATTTACAAGGCCTCCGGCTGAAATGATTTTCTGCATGAATTCCGGGAACGGCTGTCCCTGATATTCAGTCCCTTTTGTCCGGTCAAAAATTTTCCCACTGTCAAAGTCGATCTCCACTTCATCCCCCGCTTCAATCTCCTCGGCCGCTTCTTTGCACTCAATAATCGGAAGTCCGATATTAATGGAATTCCGGAAAAAAATCCGTGCGAATGTTTCTGCAATAATGCAGCTGACTCCCGCTGTTTTCAGACAGAGCGGAGCATGTTCTCTTGAAGAACCACATCCGAAATTCTTTCTTGCAACAATGATATCTCCCGGCTGAACCTTGCCTGCAAACTCCGGATCAATATCTACCATCGCGTGGGATGCCAGTTCCTGCGGGTCAAACGAATTCAGATATCTTGCAGGAATGATAACATCCGTATCCACATTGTCTCCGTATTTAAATACATGTCCTTTTGCTTCCATGTTCTATTCACCTGCTTTCTCTGGATTTGCGATATAACCTTTGATGGCACTTGCCGCAGCCGTCTCCGGAGAAGCAAGGTAAATCAAAGAGTCCACATGTCCCATACGTCCCACAAAATTTCTGTTTGTTGTGGAAACACACTTTTCACCTGCTGCCAGAACGCCCATGTGTCCCCCCATGCACGGTCCGCAGCTCGGCGTGGAAAATGCGCATCCTGCATCCACGAAAATCTCCGCTATGCCTTCTTTCAGACATTCCTTATAGATCGCCTGCGTACCCGGAATTACAATCACACGCACATCCGGATGTACTTTATGACCTTTGAGGATCGCCGCCGCTCTTCTCATGTCTTCCATTCTTCCGTTCGTACAGGATCCGATTACAACCTGGTCGATCTTGATCGGCTCCATAGTCTCGATCTCATCAATTGTGTGCGCATTGCCCGGAAGATGCGGAAATGCAACCGTCGGTCTTACTTCGGAAAGATCAATCTCGATCACTTCATCGTACACTGCATCCTCATCCGGAGTGTAGATCTTATATTCTTTGTCCGAATGCTCTTTCATATACGCTTCTGCCTTCTCATCCACAAGGAAGATTCCGTTCTTCGCCCCTGCTTCGATGGCCATATTTGCCATGGTGAAACGGTCATCCATGGAAAGTTCGGAAAGTCCTTCTCCTACGAACTCCATGGATTTATACAATGCTCCATCCACACCGATCTTTCCGATGATATGGAGAATAATGTCTTTTCCGCTAACATATTTTCCAGGTTTTCCCTTCAGTACGAACTGAATTGCGGATGGCACCTTGAACCAGAGCTCTCCGGTCGCCATTCCTGTCGCGATATCCGTTGTTCCAACACCGGTGGAAAATGCTCCCAGCGCGCCGTATGTACAGGTGTGGGAATCCGCTCCGATGATACACTCCCCTGCTACCGTGATTCCTTTTTCCGGAAGGAGCGCGTGCTCAATCCCCATCTGTCCAATCTCATAATAGTGCGTCAGTCCCTGCTCTTTTGCAAATTCCCGGATTGATTTGGAATTTTCCGCTGATTTGATGTCTTTATTTGGAGTAAAATGATCCGGTACCAGTACAACTTTGTCCTTATCAAATACCTTGTCCGCCATCTGCCTGAATACCGGTACAGCCATCGGACCGGTAATATCATTTGCCATTACAACGTCAAGCTTCGCCTCAATCAGCTGTCCTGCCGCCACCCTGTCCAATCCTGCATGCGCTGCAAGGATCTTCTGCGTCATTGTCATTCCCATGTCTTTTGCGCCTCCTCTTTTTCTGGCTTCTGCCTTTCCTCATATTCTATCATAGATATCTACAGATGTGCAAGAAAAAATCAGAGTGCGATCTGTTTTTTGAGTTTTACCCTGTTGATCACCGGCAGTTAAATGTAGGAAATTTCCTTTTGAAAGAAACACATCCGATCTTTTTTATTTACGCCTTGCGAAATTTATTATATAATATAAAATGCATGTATAATTTGTCGATTAAAGGAGAATGAATATGACATTAAAAATGGGGGAAAACCAGCACACCTATATTGTCAGATCCATTCAGCTGGAGCTTTCGCTGGAACGCAGGCTCGAATCTCTCGGTCTTACCGAGGGGGCTTTGATTACCATTTTGAATAATGATAAAAAGGGAGCTATGACTGTTCGGTTCCGTGGGACAAGATTTGCCCTCGGTAAGCGGATTGCTGACCATATTGAAGTGGAGGAGGCAGAATAATGGGTGATATCATCAATGTGGGATTCATAGGTAATCCAAACTGTGGAAAAACAACTCTGTTTAACGCCTATACAGGGGCTAATCTGAAAGTGGCAAACTGGCCGGGCGTAACAGTCGAAAAAAAAGAGGGAATGACCGAGTACGAAGGGGATCGTTTCAAATTGATCGACCTTCCTGGAATCTACAGTCTGACTTCTTATACAATGGAAGAAACCGTATCAAGAGAATGTATTATGAGTGATGACGTCGATGTCATCGTTGACGTTGTGGACGCCTCGTCTCTGGAGCGCAACCTTTATCTGACTCTCCAGCTGATCGAGCTTGGAAAACCTGTCGTTCTTGCACTGAATATGATGGACATCGTAGAAGAACGGGGCATGGAAATCGACCTTCACCGTCTTCCGGAAATGCTTGGTATCCCTGCGATACCGGTTTCTGCGAGAAAACGGACCGGTCTTTCCATCCTGATGCATGCGGTCAAACACCACGAAGGGCTGACCGGCCAGGATCCACTGATCCACCACCACCAGGAAAAAGAGGCAAGTTCTTCCCACCGCCACAACCATCATGCGGAATATGCCATGGTATACAGCGATGAAATCGAAGATAAAATCGATATACTTATCGAACGGCTCTCCGCACAGGATCCTGATCTTTCAAATAAAAGATGGCATGCCATCAAGCTTTTGGAGCATGACCCTGTCGTCATGAAAAATCATCCTGTCATGCTGGATGATGTAGCTTCTGAAAGTCTGGAAAAAGATATCATCAATCAGAAATATGATTTTATAGAAGAAATTATTCAGGAGGTTCTCGTCAACAAAAGCGCAAAAGCAGAAATGACAGAAAAAATTGATCGCTATCTGACAAGCCGCTATCTTGGCCTTCCGATTTTTCTTCTGATTATGGCTTTTGTATTTTTTGTAACGTTTACAGTCGGTGACTGGCTGAAAGGATATTTTGAGCTGGCTCTTGTCTGGTTCTCGGATCTGGTGACCGGCGGACTTTCCGCAGTCCATACGAATCCACTGATTCAGTCTCTTGTCGTGGATGGAATTATCTCCGGTGTAGGCGGCATTCTGACTTTCCTGCCGAATATTTTCATCCTGTTTCTGGCACTTGCTTTTCTGGAAGACAGTGGGTATATGTCACGTGTCGCATACGTCATGGATGATCTGATGAGCCGTCTCGGACTCTCCGGCCGTGCTTTCATCCCGCTCCTTCTTGGATTCGGATGTTCGGTTCCCGCTGTCATGGCATCCCGTGCTCTGGAACACCGAAAAGACCGGCTGAAGACCATTCTTGTTACACCGTTTATGTCCTGCAGTGCAAGGCTTCCAATTTATGTCCTGTTCTCTTCCATGTTTTTTGGAAAATACAGCATGCTCGTATGCTACTCCATGTATCTGCTTGGTATTGTGGTGGCCATCACGGCGACTTTCGTCATTTCAAAATTTGACGGTAGTAAAGCGGAACACGCACTGCTCATTGAACTTCCGGAGTACAAGACTCCAAATGCTCACACGATTGCCATCTATGTATGGGAAAAGGTAAAGGACTATCTCTCCAAAGCAGGTACCGTCATCTTCATCGCCTCCATTATAATGTGGGGTGTCATGAACCTTGGACCGCATGGCTTTGTATCCGATATTTCCGAGAGTTTCGGGGCAATCATCGGAAAGGCCCTTGTCCCTTTACTTGCTCCGGCGGGACTTGGGTACTGGCAGATCGCCGTTGCTCTGATCTCCGGTATTGCTGCAAAAGAAGTCGTTGTTTCCAGCTGCAGCGTTCTTTTTGGCATCGCCAATATTACGACTTCCGCAGGTATGGACAGCATGGTATCTGTCCTTGCTTCCATGGGATTTGGCGCAGCCAACGCCTACGCAATGATGGTTTTCTGTCTTCTCTATGTTCCATGTATGGCAACGATCGGAACGATCCACAGAGAAGTGGGAAAGACAAGTATCACTGTCGCGTTCGCCTGCTTCCAGCTTGTCATTGCATGGATTTTCGCAGTGATTTTCTACCATATCGGACTGCTGTTTTAAATAAGAGAGAAAACAAAGACCCTTTCCGGTCTCCGGCTGATTACAGGCCGCCCGGAAAGGGTCTTTTTACATAAACTTTTTTATCAAATTAAGATGATCCCGAAACGGCGGGTACCGGAAAGGAATGTCTACAAGAACCGATTTTTTGAGGATACTTTTCTCATGCGTAAAGGTATCAAAACTTGCCTTCCCATGATATTTTCCCATTCCGGACTGCCCTACTCCTCCAAACGGCAGATATGGTGTTGCCAGATGGACTACCGTATCATTGATACAACCTCCTCCGTAGGATAGCTTTTCAAGAATGTAGGACTCCCTTTTTTTGTCCCTCGTAAACAGATACAGCGCCAGCGGGCTTGACTGCGCTTCAATGGCAGCCGCCGCTTCCCGCAGATCATAGTAGGACATGATCGGCAGAACCGGCCCGAATATCTCTTCTTTCATCACAGCGTCATCCCAGGTGATGCCGTCCATCACTGTCGGCTCAATCCGAAGCGTGGTACTGTCGGTCTTTCCGCCGTAAATGACTTTATTTTCATTGATCAGTCCACTGATACGTTTGAAGTGCCTCTGGTTGATAATCGCCGGATACTCCTCATTTTCCAGCGGTTCCTGGCCGTACATCTTCTGAATCTGTCTGATAATATAATGAATCAGCCTTTTCTTTACACTGTGCTGCACCAGTACATAATCCGGTGCCACACAGGTCTGTCCGGCATTCAAAAACTTCCCCCAGACAATCCGTTTTGCCGCAGTTCTTAAATCCGCTGTCTCATCAACAATGCAAGGGCTCTTTCCCCCAAGCTCCAGGCTGACAGGAGTCAGATGTCTGGCTGCCTTCTCCATCACGGATTTTCCTACTTTCGGACTTCCCGTAAAGAAAATATAGTCAAACTTTTCATTGAGGAGCGCCTCGTTCTCCTCCCGGCCGCCTGTCACAACTGTGACATAGCAGGATGGAAACACTTCCCGAATCATCTCCTGAATCATCGCAGATGTATGCACCGAGTAGGAAGACGGCTTAAGGACTGCACAGTTTCCTGCACTGACCGCGCCAATCAGAGGTGCCACCGTAAGCTGAAAAGGATAATTCCACGGAGCCATAATAAGTACGACACCATAAGGCTCTCTGTAAATAAAAGAGGCAGACGGGAACTGAGATACCGGCGTCCTGACTCTTCTTGGCTTCGCCCAAAGTGTCAGATGTTTCATGGCAAACCTGATTTCCTCTTTTACCATTCCGATCTCAGTCATATATCCTTCCGTGCCGGATTTTCCGAGATCCTTATTGAGGGCATCCAGAATCCGTGCCTCATTCTCATCCATCCATTTCAGAAGTCTGCCAAGATAAAATACCCTGAATCCCGTTTTCTTCGTTTTCCCTGTCTTAAAAAACTCTTTCTGCCGTCTTACCAATCCTTTGTACTCCATTCCTTCTCCTTTCCAGCTAGTCTCTTAATTTCTGCATTTTTTCTTTTTTTGCCTCCCGCAGGTAAGGAATCTCGATCGGATCAATCGGATCTACCGGACTTTCTACCTTCATCTTTTTCTGTCTGCTCCTGCGTTTCAAAAGCTCTCCACCTTTGTTGTAGAACCAGAAACTGTATGCGAGAAGCTTATTTGCCTTCCCCATCTTATCTTTCACCGTTTTGTTATAAAATCTTCCGCCGGCTTTTACAATCTGATTCTGACGGATCAGATTGATCAGTTCGGTTTCACATGTGGCTGTTCCCGCAAATTCTGTATACGCGGTACTTACACATTCGATCTTATGGGCATCGCTGCCTCCGGTTCCCGGTTTATTATATTTCTTTGCAAGTCTTGCCGCGCCTTCATTTGACTCCTCAGACTCGCACGCATTAAATACCTCAATAAAATCAAACCGCTTAATCAGCTCCGGGGATTTATAAAACCGCTTTGTATTTGTAAAACTCAGATATTTTTCACCACATGGATGGGCCGGTCCAAGCACACCTCCATTTTTGTGTACCAGATCAATCAACATGGCAAGCGGCAGCCCGCGCATCTCCAGAAGACGCATTTTCCGCCCCTCCGGCATAATGACAAGAAAATGCCCCGCATCTCTCGTGTCGTATTCGATCCCCTTAAATACCATAAAATCCTGGTACTTTTTCCCTTTCAACTCATTTTTCCAGTATCGGTATCCATTGTAAGTATCGTGGTCGGTAACAACCATTCCATCATATCCATTATCGATCAGCTTTTCGATATATTCTTCAATGCCTACTTTGCTGTCAATCGATCCTTCTTTTACATGACAATGCATATCCAGCTTCATACACAAGCCCCCTTTTGCTTACAGGCTTATTATACCCTTTTTTCAGAAAGGCAGTAATAATGTCCGCATTTTCTGATTTCCACAGTCAGATTTTCTCCCTTATTCATTTTCGTTTATTCGTTCTCATCAGAATCCAGAATGTTTCTCGCCATTTCAATTTCGGATTCTACCGATTTCTTTTCCCGAATTTCTTTTGCTTTACTGCGCTCGATCTTTGCAATCTTACTTGACTTCAGAGCATACTGGATGCAGATTCCAAGAACTGCCAGAGCAATGCTCACTCCGTAGAATGCAATTGTACTGTCAAACGGCAGGTAGCGGGATGCTACAATACCGCCGAGAACACCTCCGCCGATTCCCATGACCGGTATAATCATCGGATCACCGAAAACGGCTGCCAGAATCGCAAATAACAGTGCTGCCGCTGCCGCAATGCCAAGTGCAATGTAGCCTCTGCCGCCCGCAAGTGCCAGGGCACTTACAAAAATGGCCACAAACGAAAATACGAATGCCCCGAATTTGCGGAATACCGCCTCGAATGCTGCAAGAAGCACTCCCGCTGCTGCGCATACGCCGATCATGATCCAACCGTCCAGATTCAAATACCAGGACGCCGCCAGTCCAGCAGTCACACCAAGCAGAAGCCCCTGCAGAGCAAACAGAACATATTTACACTTCGCTCCAAAGAAAACCATCAGCAGCGCGATCACACCAGCCACAACAGCTGCCACTGTTCCTCCTTCCGAAAAGATCCACGAGAAATCCATGTTCTTCAGTCCATCTTCAAAGAGCAGCCGGCTTATCTGATCTGCTGCTTCAAATACTCTTTCCATCTTTGTCTCTCCTTTGTATATTATTTGATACTCTTTTCGTTTCCCTCCTACTTGTATTTTAATACAAAACTGATATTCCCGCAACACGAAAGATGGACGCCGATGCTTATCTGATCATCAACGCCCATCCTCACTTTGTTGGTTCTTCAGTCATTCGTTAACCTTCCCTTTCTCAGATTATATGAGTTATAAATGTGTTTTCGGTGGTCCGTACCTTCCTTTCTGAAATCCTTTCTGATTTCTATTTCTTTTTCTTGTCCTAATATTACCATCCCTTCTTATTTTTGTCAATATATTTTTCTGTTTCCATCTATTTTTTCTTTCTTTATATTATTTCCTTTTAAATTATCTGTTGATTCAGGCGCCCCGGCACACAAAAAAAGATACCATACCGTCCTCTGACCATATGGTATCTTCTCTGCCTTTTTCCGTACATTAGTATGCAACTTTTCCGGAATCTGTCCCGTTTACCACATAGTAAACTGCAGCTTCCTCCGGCTTTACATAAAGTGTGATATCTTTGATATCGCCCACTTTTTTTCCATTTGCCTTTGTCCAGTCTTTTTTGACTGCAGCGATCATATCTTTTTCCTCTACTTCTTTTCCGAAGTACTGAACAAATGTCCTTACTTTGATTTCTTTCTTTGCAGTTTTTTTTGCAGCTGTCTTCTTTGCAGTCTTTACTGTCTTTTCTGCTGCTTCTTTCACAGCCTCTTTTACTTCTTCTGTTTTTTCAGCTACTGCTTCTTTTACAGCTTCTGTCTTTTCCACAGCCGCTTCTTTCACAGCCTCTGTTTTCTCTGCTGCCGCTTTTGCAGTTTCTGCCGCTGCAGCTTCTGTCTTTGCAGTTACCTTTGCCAATGTGCGTTTTCTTGCCATAATAAATCCTCCTAATGAAAACTGTCACCTGTTGTCATTCTTTTCTGCCTTACTACGCCAGCTGTCCATTATTATAGCACAAATTTTTCAAAATGCAAGAAAAGAGCATTTTATTCATGAATCCTGAATTTATATACTGTTGTTGTCTGATAAGTCTCCCCTGCCTTGCACACCGGTGCCTCAAAGTTTTCGTGATGTACCGCATCCGGGAAGTACTGTGTCTCAAAGCAGACTGCCGCATGTTTTCCGTAATGCTTTCCGCCTTTTCCTGTTTCATTTTCAATACCGTTTCCCGTATACATCTGGATTCCCGGAAGGTCCGTCAGGACTTCCATCGAAATACCGGTTTCCGGTGAATACACCTCTGCTGCTTTCTCACAATTTCCCTGATTGCCAAGAGCCCAATTATGATCATATCCTCCTGCAAGCTTCAACGGCTCATAGTCTGCCCCGATATCCTGCCCGATCGCTTTTGCCTGACGGAAATCCATCGGTGTTCCTGTCACATCGATCAGCTTTCCGGTCGGAATCAGTTTATCGTCTGTCTCTGTAAACGCATCTGCGTCAAGACGTACGACATGGTTCAGAATCGTATTTTCCCCTTCTCCGTTTAAATTAAAATAACTGTGGTTGGTCAGGTTCAGAATTGTGTCTTCACCCGGAATTGCCCTGTAGGAAATTTTCACTTCATTGTTCTCTGTCAAAGTATAAGTAACTTCAATTCTGACATCTCCCGGATAGCCCTGATCCCCGTCCGGACTGAACAGGGCAAAAGTAATACTCTGCGCATCCGACTGCTTTACTTCCCACAGTCTCTTGTTATAAAAGTTCAGTCCGCTGTGCAGGTTGTTTCCATTTTCATTTGCGTCCAGGCGGAATGTCTTTCCACCAAGTTCAAAAGAAGCTCCCGCAATTCTGTTTGCGTTTCTGCCGACAGTTGCGCCAAAGAAACTTGCTCCTGTCTCATATCCGGACACATCGTCGTATCCGAGTACTACATCCCTTTTCCGGCTGTTTTTGTCCACTACCATAATGTTTACAAGGGTTGCACCATAGTCGGTTACTTTCAGCTCCATTCCATTTTCATTTTCCATTGTGTAAAGCGATGCCTGCACACCTGCCCTGGTCTGTCCAAAATTTTCCTTTTTCATTCATCTACCATACGCCTTTCGGCTTCCTTTCTTTCAAACATTTCTGCCTTTTATTTTACACCTAATTTCTCTGCATGAAAAGAAGCATTACAAAGACTGTTTCATTTTCTTTGTAATGCTTCCTGACTGATCCGCTATTTCTTCTCTTTGACTTTTCCAAGTATGGACTGAAGGACAATAAAGAAGCATAACAATGCGGAAAGAACAATTCTTACCCACCAGCTCGACAAGGTCCCCTGAGTAGTAATCAGACTTGTAATCGTACCTTTAATCAGGACTCCGAACAGCGTACCGATCGGTGTTCCGACACCTCCGCTCAGAAGCGTACCTCCGATAACCGCCGCCGAGATCGCATCCATTTCCAGTCCTTTTGCCTGTTCCACGAACCCGGCACAGCTGTTGAGGCAGAATAAAAATCCGCCGAATCCGGAGAGAAGGCCTCCAAGAACATAGGCTTTTAATTTTGTTCTTTTGACATTCAGTCCCATCATCAATGCGCTCTGAGCATTTCCTCCGATAGCGTAAACAGAACGGCCGAATTTTGTAAACTTCATCAAAACGGCAACGAGAATAACGATGACAACCGCTATGATAACCGTCGGATAAATATAAGCCGGAATAAACGCCCCGTGCCGGTTGGTCGATCCGATCGGAAGCGGGATCTGGAACTGTGCCCAGGAGAGGAATGTCTCATTTGTAATCGAGATCATGTCCGTGCTGACTACCGCTGTCATACCACGTCCGAAGAACATTCCGGCCAGTGTGACGATAAATGGCTGGATCTCAAAATATGATACAAGGATTCCCTGTATCAGACCGTATGCAAGTCCGATTGCAAGAGAAATAGCAACCGCTGTGTAGGCACTTGCGCCGTGATTTTCCATCTGGTTTGCAATGACCATACATACCAGTGCGGTGACAGATCCTACGGAAATGTCGATTCCCGCCGTAATCATGATGATAGTCTCGCCCATGGCAATGACAATCAGTCCGGCGTTGGACACAAAGAGGTTAAAGAACATCTGCGGTTTCGCAAAACCTTTATCCCCAAATACGATCATACCCGCCACATACATCACCACAAAAAGAGCGATGGTGATAATCAGAAGGAAACCGCTTCCGGTCATATTCTTTTTCGGTTTTAATGCTTTTCCTGTCGCTTTCATTTTCTTCATCAGTGGCTTCCTCCTTCCGCTGTTTCCTGGGACTGTCTTTTCAGCTTCATATTGTTCACCATTCTCTTGAATACAGGGCTTTGCATCAATACGATGACTATAACGACAACCGCTTTGTATACCGGAAGTCTGTCCGCTGAAACATTCATACCATAGAGTACTGTAGTAAGAGCCTGAATAGTGTATGCACCGATTACGGATCCCATCAATGTAAATTTGCCTCCGCTTAACATGTTTCCGCCAAGTGCCACAGCAAGAATGGCATCCATTTCCAGGTTCAGCCCAATATTGTTCGCATCCGCTGAATAGATTCGGCTGGATGCCACAAGTCCTGCAATACCTGCAAGGACACCGCAGATTACGTAGGTGAGAAACTTGATCATGGTCGAGTTTAATCCGACCAGTCTCGATGCTTCCCCGTTAATTCCAACGCTTTCCACATATAGACCAAGTGCTGTCTTCTTCAATATAATATAGGCCAGAATGACCATGATAATTGCCGCAAAAATCGGAGTTGGAATCGGGCAGTGGGAAATATAACCACCGAGCACTTTGTACGATTCCACACGGATATAGGTAATCTGCCCGTTTGTCACAAGCTGGGCAATACCGCGGCCTGCCGTGTAGAGAATCAGCGTCGCAACCATCGGCTGTACTTTCAGTTTTGCCACCAGAAAACCGTTGAACACTCCACAGAGAGCAGAGCCTGCAAGAGCTGCCAGCACGGCAAGAATAAACGGATTCTGCAGACTCTCTACGGATACTTCTCCGCCGGAAAGCACCTGACAGCAAAGTGCTGCCGCTACTGCCATAATAGCACCGACACTGATATCCTGTCCTCCTGAAGCAGCTGTCACAAGTGTCATACCGATTGCCAGAATAACAAGCTCGGACGCCCGGTTGATGATATCAATCAGATAACCGGAAAGGACTCCGTTTTTCACAGAAACAGAAAAGAAATCCGGGATGACGATTCCGCCGGCAATCAGCACTGCCAGAAGGCATACAAGAGGAAGAAACAATTTCATCCCCGTTATTTTTTTCAGACCGGATGTTTTATTCATTACTGTCACCTCCTGCGATTGCTTTCATGATGCCGTCCTGAGACAATTCATTTCCGGAAAGTTCTCCTACTTTTCTTCCATCCCGGAGAATTCCCATTTTGGAACATGTCCGGAGCATTTCTTCGACCTCGGACGAAATAAACGTTACGGCCATTCCCTGCTCTGCCAGATCAAGTACCAGTTTCTGGATTTCGGTCTTTGTTCCGATGTCGATTCCCCGTGTAGGCTCGTCCAGAATCAGGTATTCCGGATTTGTCAGAAGCCATCTTCCAATAATCACTTTCTGCTGGTTTCCTCCGGAAAGGCTCTTGATCGGTGTCTCCCTGCTTGCCGTCTTGATCTGCAGCATCTCGATATATTTATCCGCAGCTTCATTCATCTCTTTTCTGCTCATCGGATGGAACATCCCCCGTTTTGCCTGCAGAGCAATAATAATATTCTCACGTACCGAAAGATCTGCAAGAATTCCGTCCTTTTTCCGGTCCTCCGGAAGATATGCCATGCCAAGTTTCATGGCATCCAGCGGTGATTTGATCTTCACTTCTTTCCCTTTCACTTTCAGCGTTCCGCTGTCCGCCTTGTCCGCTCCGTAAATAGCGCGTACCAGTTCTGAACGTCCGGAACCAAGAAGTCCGGAAAGGCCGATCACTTCGCCTTTATGTACTGTAATATCAAACGGGCGGATCGTTCCTTTATGTCCAAGTCCTTCAGCCTCGATAACAGGTTCGCCGTCCTCCATCATCTTGTGCCCGCTCTTGATGTCGGCAAGATCGTCAAAATCTTTTCCCATCATCTTTGCGACAAGCTGGAACCGAGGCAGTTCTTTTGTCTTGAATTCTCCAACCAGCTCCCCGTTTCGCAGAACGGTAATCCGGTCGCACACTGCGTATACCTGCTCCAGAAAATGTGTAACAAAGATAATTCCTACACCCTCATCCCGAAGCCTTCTCATCAAAACGAACAGCTTTTCTACTTCATCGTCATCCAGAGAAGAAGTTGGTTCATCCAGGATCAGTACTTTACACTTCATGTTGACTGCCCTTGCGATCGCAATCATCTGCTGCGTGGCAATTGAACATTCTGATAGCAGTCTTGCAGGAACGACCTCAATTCCCAGAGACTCCAAAAGTTCTGCTGATTTTTTGTTCATTGTTCTCCAGTCGATCATGCCAAGTTTCCTCGGTTCATGACCGATAAACAGATTCTCCGCCACGGTCAGGTTCGGGCAGAGATTTACTTCCTGATACACGGTGCTGATTCCCCTGGACTGTGCATCCTGAGGAGATTTATTGACAATCGCCTCGCTGATTCCGTCAATGTGGATGGTTCCGTTTTCAAACTCATGTACACCTGTCAGCACCTTGATCAGTGTGGATTTTCCGGCTCCGTTTTCGCCCATCAGCGCATGGATTTCTCCTTTTCTCAAGGTGAAATCTACATGCGAAAGAGCCTTCACTCCCGGAAATGTTTTCGATATATCTTTCATTGACAATACAATAGATTCACTCATCTCAAGGCTCACCTGCTTTCTTTTCTGATTTTTCCCGTGTTTTTGTCAAAAAGAGAGCGTGGCAGCATTGGTGTCTTTCGTCCTTCCTGCCACGCCTTTCGCTTAAAGCTCTTTCTTTTTATTTTTTAGTATGCACGTCCGTCGATGATTTCCTGTGTAATCGGTGTAACTGCATATTCCTGTTCTTCATCCATACTGTTTACAGCTGTTACACTTGCGACGGTATCATCATGTGTAAAGATTTCTTCATCTACATAGTTGAGTTTTTCAACATCTTCGCCTGCTTCCAGTTTCTCAATAAGTTCCTGAGCACGCGGACCGTGAAGCGGGTTACATTCTACATCACATACGATTTTTCCATCCAGAGTATCTGTCAGGCCCTGTCTTGTTGTATCGAAAGAGATCACAAGGATTTCTCCGTTCTTGATATCTGTTCCGACTTTCTTTCCTGCTGCTTCGATCGCGTCGATTGCTCCAAATGCTTCGTTGTCGTTCTCACAGTAAACAACATTGATATTGTCGTGCTGTTTCAACAGGGATTCCATAACTTCCTGTCCTTTTGCCTGTGTGAATTCGCCGCACTGCTGAGCCAGAAGATTCCATCCGTATTTCTCAACGCCTTCTTCCAGTCCCTGTGTACGTCCGATCTGAGCTGTAGATCCGATTGTTCCCTGAATATCTACAATATTAAGCTCGCTTGCATCCCATCCTTTTGCAGTTGCGTATGCATTGAGCCATTCTGCTGCTTTCCGTCCTTCGCAGAGTGCATCGGTTCCGATCCATGTTGTATATAAGCTGTCATCGGATACATCTACCATACGGTCAATGATGATAACCGGGATCTTTGCATTCTTTGCTTCCTGAAGTACGGTATCCCATCCTGTTTCAGTTACAGGAGCTAAAAGAATATAATCTACTTCCTGATTGATAAAGTTACGAATTGCTGTAATCTGGTTGTCCTGTTTCTGCTGCGCATCATCAAAGATCAGCTTGTATCCGTTCTCTTCTGTAAATGTCTCTTTCATGGATTCTGAGTTTGCTGTACGCCAGTCAGATTCAGCGCCGACCTGTGAAAATCCGACTGTAATTAAATCAGAACCGCTGTCGCTTCCGCCGCCGTCGCTGCTTCCACCGTCACCGCTGCCGCCGCTTCCGCCGCATCCAACTACCAGTGTTGCTGCCATTGCCATGCATACAAATGCTGCCAGTACTTTCTTTTTCATCCTAAATTCCTCCTTTTAGTTGTCGAGATTTCGATCTCTTGTTCATCCTGTACTCATCATAAAGGAATGTAACTTTTTTTGAAACAGACGATCATTCTCAGAAAGTAGTAAATTTTTTGATTTTTTATTTCCTGTTTGATTTTTTACGAAAAAGGTTCGATTTTTTTTGCTGCAATGACAACTGTTGCCGTTGTTCCCTGATTTTCCTCGCTTTCAAACCAGAGACCGTATTCTTTTCCGTAATACTGACGGATCCGCTGATTGACATTCGCAAGACCAAATCCGCTGTCTTTTCTGTCAAACCGCTCTTCTTTTTCCATCTTGTTTCTCAAATACATTAATGTTCCGGCATCCATTCCTTTTCCATTGTCAATCACCTGAAAGACGAGTGTTTCTCTTTCTTTTTTCCCGGTGATACAGATTTTCCCTTTTCCTCTTTTATTTTTAATTCCATGGTAGAGTGCATTTTCCACCAGTGGCTGCAAAGTCAGTTTTGGAATTTTATATTCATAAATTTCAGGCTGAATACTGACTTCGTACTCCAGAATATCCTCATACCTGAACTGCTGGATCTTCAGATAACTTTTTATGTGTGACTCCTCTTCTTTCACCGTAATAAAATCCCGTCCGGCACTCAGGGTTGTCCTGAAAAATTCTGAAAGGGAGGTCACCATGGACACCACTTCAGCCGTCTTTTTTTCTTCCGCAAGCCATACAATCGCATCCAGTGTATTGTACAGAAAATGCGGGTTGATCTGAGCCTGAAGAAGCTTGATTTCCGTAATCCTCAAATTGACCTGCTGCTTTTTGATATCATCTACAAGCACGCCGATTTCTTTTGTCATATCATTGAAACTCTCCGTCAGCACAGCAATCTCATCATCGGACTGGATTTTCGTATTGACGGTAAAATCACCTTCCGCAACCCTGCTTGTCTGTTTACAGAGCTTCTGAATCGGTCCGATTACATTTTTCGATGCCGCTCCGGTAAACAGCCAGGATACTATTGCCGTAATAACAGAGATCAGAATACTGATCTTTAATGTCCGCGTGTTCTGCTCATCCAGCTGCGCCCGTACATTGTCAAAATTCATTGTCTCAGCGTAAATATAGTCCTGGATCCCTTCCTGGATCAGGCTTGTCAGGTTTCGGATATTATCGTCGAGGTACGCCATATTGGCATCGTAAGACACCTTTTTTTCAATATTGCTTTCCAAAGTGGCAATATAACTCCGCAAATATTTCAGGCTGCTTTTCAGCATGCTGATCTGGTTTCTATTACTGTCCACCGTTGCCATATCTGCGAGATCATCGCAGGCATTCATCATTTTCTGAATATATTTATAGGGATTAACCGTCTTGATTCCATTGACAGTCGTCTCCTCATTTTCCAGATCTTTTACACTTTTATTCCCGATCACTGCCAGATACATGCTGTAATCGATCCGCTCTTTAAATTCTTTAACATACTTGTTGGCATAGGAAACACTTCTTGTGATTCCAGAATAAGCATGTGTGGCTCTTCCGAGGGATACCAGGAGTACAACCACAAGACAAATCATCGGAAAAATGGCGGTAACCGAAATCAGCCGAAGTCTCTTTTTCAGCGACAGTCTGAAATGCCGTTTCATATCTGCGCCTTCCTTCTCTGCCTGTATTCCTTCGGGGAACATCCCTGGGTTTTCTTGAAAATATAACTGAAATAGTGCGGGTCTTTATATCCGACCTCATAGCCGATCTCCGATGTCTTCAGGGATGAGCACATCAGCATCTCTTTCGCCTTTTCCATTCGTACTTCCGTAAGATATTCCACAAATGTTTTTCCGGATTCTTTGCTGAATACCGAGCTGAAGTAGCTCGGGCTCATATTGACACTTGCTGATACCGTATTCAGTGAAACTTCTTCCGACATATAATTTTCCTCAATATAGTGTTTGGCCGCACGGATAATATCCGAATACTGCCGGCCGCCTGCCTGATCCCGAAGAGAAAGGATGCACCAGACATAGTCATAGATCAGCTGTTTGATCTTTTCCACAGGTGCCGTCTCGGAAATTGCACACTTTAATCTTTCAGACTTTTCCTTCAGCTTTTCCCGCGAGAGATTCATTTTCTCACTGAATGCTGCTGTTATCACATAAAAATCCATCGCAATGTACTGCCGCATCAGAATAGAATTCATATTTGACGCAGGTATGGATTCAAAATAAGTCTGAAGGAAACTTCCAAGCTCTTCCTGTGTACCATTTCTCAGATACTTTTCCAGCATGCCGCGGTTTCTCTCCATGCTTCCAAGATCTGTAATTCCTTCCAGCCCGCTGTTTCTCCTTGTCTGATCTTCTTTTCTCAGAATCTGATCCGGCTCCTCCACAAATCTTCTTGAAAACGCATATTCCGCCGTCCGGAATGAAGTCTGAAGCTCCCGCATCCGCTGTACCTGCCGGCCTATTCCGCCGAAATACTCCAGCCCCGGATACCGGCTCATGGTTTCTTTCAGCTTCGCAGTCAGTATTTCTTCCTTCTGTGTGAGTTCTTCCATGTCTTCCCCGGTCAACAGAAACGCCCAGCCCTCAATTCCTCTCTGGAACCGGCAGATCCCGGGCATATGATCGGCAGCCGTTTCAATATTGTTAAACGCATCCACAATACCGGAGCTCTCATCCTCCTGCCTGTCGTCTGTCCAGATTTTAAACAACAAAAAATTGTACATGCCCGCAGTCAGATTCAGCCGGTACTGGGACGCCTGCCGGATTGCATCTCCTACAGACATGGTTCCGTTCAGAAGAACATTCAGAAACTTTTCCTTCTCATGTTCCATATTTTCCTGCATTTCTTTTTGATACTGTATCAGGAGTGCCTTTTCTTCTTTTTCCTGTTCTATTTTTCTCCGGACATCGTCCAGAGCCTCCAGAAGGCGCGTGGATGAGACCGGCTTCAGCAGATAATCTGTAATTCCGATCCGGATCGCCTCTTTCGCATACTCAAATTCATCATATCCGCTTAAAATCAGGATTTTTGTCTCCGGAAGTTCTTTTCTGATAAGACGGCTTAATTCCAGCCCGTCCATAAAAGGCATCTTTATATCCGTCAGTACAATATCCGGTTTTTCACGCAAAATCATTGGAAGCGCCAGTTCTCCATCACTCGCTTCTCCTGCGAACTGATATCCTTCTTTTTCCCATTCTATACTGTTTTTGATTCCTCTACGGATAATCATTTCATCCTCTACCAGAAAAATTTTTATCATTTGCCGCGCTCATCTCCTTTATATGGCTTTTTTATCATACACCACTTTCTTGTTATTCTCCACAAAAATTTTAATATTTTTTCTTGTTTTTTGTAGAATGCAACAAAAAAAATACAGGCCGAATACAAAGATACGGCCTGTATTTTCTATTCTTCCTTATTTACGATATGCTGCTGCATTCCATCTGAGTTCATTTTTCAGATTCCGGATATTGGTGTCTTTATCGATATAAACCGCCTCAATACCCATTGCATCCGCCCAGTCTCCCATCTGTTCCGCGGTAATGTCATAGGAGAATGCCGTGTGGTGCGCTCCTCCACAGAGGATCCATGCCTCTGCGCCGGTCTGCAGATTTGGTTCCGGTGTCCAGAACGCGGTTGCAACCGGAAGTTTCGGCATCGGTTTTTCCGTTTTTTTACAATTGACATTGTTGATAATCAGGCGGAACCTGTCTCCAAGATCAATGAGAGAAGTTGCAATCGCCGGACCTTCCTTTGCCGTGAATACGAGACGTGCCGGATCTTCTCTGTCACCCATGCTGAGCGGCTGCACTTTGATACTGATCGGACCGTCCGCAATGGTCGGGCAGACCTCCAGCATATGAGCCTGAAGAATGCCTTCTTTTCCAGGAACCAGATTGTAGGTATAATCTTCCATAAAGGAAGTTCCCTTTGCGTCTTTCATTCCTTCCGTCATGATTTTCATAATCCGAAGCATGGCTGCAGTCTTCCAGTCTCCTTCTGCGCCAAATCCGTAACCTTTTTCCATCAGTCTCTGGATTGCAAGCCCCGGAAGTTGCTTTAAACTTCCAAGATCACCAAAATGAGTCACAATTGCCTGATAGTTCTTCTCTTCCAGGAACCGTTCAAATCCAATTTCGATCTGTGCCTGTACGGCAACATGTTTCCGGAATTCTTCCGGATCTCTTCCTTCCAGAAGAATATCATATTTATCATAATATTCCTCTAACAGAGAACTTACTTCTCCTTCTTTTACATCTTCGACCGCTTCCGCGATTTCGTTAACCGGATAAGCATCTACTTCCCATCCAAATTTAATCTGTGCCTCTACCTTGTCTCCATCCGTTACGGCTACATTTCTCATATTATCGGCCACCCTCATGACACGTACATGGCTGCTTTCGATCACACCCACAGCTGTACGCATCCAGGATGCAATTTTTTCCTGTACCTGTCTGTCAGACCAGTGTCCCACAACAATTTTTCTCTCGATTCCCATCCTGGTAAAGATATGGCCGAACTCACGGCCTCCATGTGCAGACTGGTTTTCGTTCATGAAATCCATATCAATGGTATCATATGGAATTTCCTGATTGAACTGAGTGTGCAGGTGAAGAAGCGGCTTCCTGTATTCCTGAAGTCCTAGAATCCAGGATTTTGCCGGTGAGAACGTATGCATCCACGTGATGACACCTGCACATTCCTCATCTGTGTTTGCCTCATTAAAGGTCTTTCTGATCAGCTCGTTTGTGATCAGCGTCGGTTTCCAGACAATCTCATACGGAAGAACTCCGGATGCATTCAGCGCCTCCACGATCTTCTGCGCATGCTCTGCCACATGAGCCAGACACTCGTCTCCGTAAAGATCCTGCGATCCTGTACAGAACCAGAACTTGTAGTTTTTCTGCTTTAACATTGTTTTCTCCTCCTGTTATATTGATTTATTATATATGTGTAATCACTTTCACGGAATTTCGCATAACCAGATCCGGCATAAGCTCCACCGTCTCAATGTCTCCGATTCCCTGTATCTTATCAATCATCATCTCAGCCGCAATCTTTCCAAGCTCCTGCACCGGATTATCGGCCGACGTAAACGGGATCTCACAGAATCTCGAAAGATCGGAATTGTCAATTCCCACAATGGAAAGATCATCCGGTATCCGGATTCCCTGATCCATACAGATACCAACCAGCTTGTTTGCGACCTCATCGTTATAGCAGACACAGGCCGTGCAGCCCTTGATCCGCTTCAGAATTCTACTGCAGTCGTCCCGCATCTCCGCGATCTCATCCGAGTCGATCCATACAACCTGCTTTCCTTTGACCTTGATATCCGCATCCATCAGCGCATCCACATATCCCGCATACCTCTGGTGCCCCTGACCATCGTCCGCCTTGAAAATCCCCGCTATATTGATATGCCCGCAGTCAAGAAGATGCTGCGTCACCATCCGCCCGGCCGCTCTGTCATTCAGGCTCACATGCGCAATATCAAGCTCCGGATAAAAACTGTTAATAAACAAAATCGGAACACCCATCCGCTCCAGCTCCTTGTATAGCTTCAGATTCGGATTCGGAATCCCGCTCTTTGTTGTCTCCGCAATCAGCCCGTCGATTGATCTCTCCCGAATAAAATCCTTCAGAATCATCCGCTCCTTCTCAATCGCATTATTAGACACGGCAAGCTGAAGAAAATATCCCTCATCCGACAATACCCGTTCAATCTCCTTTACAATCAACGGAAAAATATAGACATCCACATAGGTCGTCATCACCGCAATCCTCATGGAACGCTGTCTTTTCTGCTTTCCGATCTCAATATATGTCCCGCTTCCTCGGACACTCCGCACAATCTGTTCCTCCTCCAGCACTGAAAGCGCCTTCCTGATCGTCTGACGACTCACACCAAACCTCACCTGCAGCGTATTCTCGGACGGAAGCTTATCCCCCTGCTTCAGCCTGCCCTCACGCAGCTCTCCTCTGATCCACGCAACCACTTCTTCGTACTTCTTCTGCATTCCAAATCCTCTCTTTCATTATACTACCACTATAACCCATTCACCTGTACAATACAAGTTGGAGTATTATCCAAACATGTCACGCACAATTTATACAAAATCCAAGATTTGTACTATTGAAATCTCCTGTTTTCAGTACAAATTTGTCAAAGGGGACGTGTTCCGGATCATCGGAACACGTCCCCAAAAATATGTACAAGATCTTTTTCGCCATTCAGGACTGCTTCCATGAGCTGATCCCCTTCATAACGAAGTTTCAGAGAGAAAAACGGTGCATCTTTTTGAATCAGGTCAAAGAAAATCCTATCTCCTTCCCAGAGATTCAGGCGGGAAATCTCGTCTTTTGGAACCCACTTCAGTACGCCTTCGTCACAATCCCGGATCTGCCCTCTAAATCCGTCTATCGTGTAAAGACAGATGTATTCCGGATCCTGTTTATCACAGATAAAGGTTAAAATTCCCCGGAATTTCATGGATGTCACGGTCAGGCCGGTCTCTTCTTCTGTCTCCCTCTTCATACAGTCTTCCGGGCTTTCTCCGTATTCAAATTTTCCTCCTATCCCGATCCATTTGCCTTCATTTACGTCCTGCTCCTTTTTTACGCGGTGAAGCATGAGATAGGCATCCTCTTTTTCGATATATCCCAGTGTTGTCATCTGTACTTTCGGCATGTCGTTCTTTTTGTCCTTCTTTCTTTTTTACCGATAGTATAGCACGTCTATTTCAGATGGTCTACTGCCGCTCGTTCAATCGGGAACCCTTCTTTGTACCGTTCAATAAAGGTATTAAAACCTGCCACATCTTCCGGATCCGCCTGCATCTCAATTCCTGTTTCTCCTGCAAATACTTTTTCTGCCAGGAAATCTGCCAGATTTTCATCTTCCTCACGATGCGCCATATAGGATGCGAGCAGGGCAATTCCCCAGGCTCCGCCTTCTCCCGCGGTTTCCATAACGGAAACCGGTGTGTCAATTGCTCCGGCCAGAATACTCTGACCGACTCCTTTTGTCTTGAAAAGTCCGCCATGTCCCAGAATCCGGTCAAGTTCTACATGCTCTTCTTTAAGCATGATGTCCATTCCGACTTTCAATGCTCCAAGAGAGGTGTAAAGATGTACTCTCATGAAGTTTGCGAGATTAAAGCTGCTCTGAGGTGTCCGGACAAATAGCGGGCGCCCTTCTTCAAAGTTTGTAATATGTTCTCCTGAGAAATAATTGTATGCGAGAAGTCCTCCGCAGTCTTTGTTCCCTTCCATTGCTTTGCGATACAGGGTTCCATAGAGATCATCCATGCCAATTTCCATTCCAAAAGTCTCTGCGAACTCTTTAAATACAGATACCCATGCATTCAGGTCAGAAGTACAGTTGTTGCAGTGTACCATTCCCACCGGATCTCCGGACGGGGTGGTCACAAGATCAATCTCCGGATATACTTTGGAAAGTTCTTTTTCCAGTACTACCATGGCAAAAACGGAGGTTCCTGCCGATACATTTCCTGTCCTTGGCGCTACACTGTTTGTTGCCACCATTCCCGTGCCGGCATCTCCTTCCGGCGGGCAGAGCGGTACTCCTGCCTTCAGGTTCCCCGACGGATCCAGCAGCTTTGCCCCCTCTTCTGTCAGAGCGCCTGCATCCTCGCCTGCCAGCAGTACATCCGGAAGAATTCCGCTTAATTTCCACGGATATCCTTTCTCCGCAACAAGGGCATCAAATGTGTCGATCATTCCTTTATGAAACTGCTTTTCTTTGACATCAATCGGGAACATGCCAGACGCTTCCCCGACTCCAAGTACTTTTTTACCGGTCAGTTTCCAGTGAACATATCCTGCAAGCGTTGTAAAAAACGCTACGTCTTTTACATGTTCTTCCCCGTTTAAAACCGCCTGGTAAAGGTGGGCGATGCTCCATCTTTGAGGAATGTGGTACCGGAACAGCTCCGTCAGCTTTTCCGATGCATCCGCTGTGATTGTGTTTCTCCAGGTGCGGAACGGCACGAGAAGTTCCCCTTCTTTATCAAATGCCATATATCCATGCATCATACCGCTGAATCCGATTGCAGCAAGATTTGTGATCTTTGTTCCGTATTTTTCTGATACGTCCTGCGTCATGCTCCGGTAACTGTCCTGCAGTCCTGTCCAGATATCCTCCAGCGTATAGGTCCAGATCCCATGATCATAACGGTTTTCCCAGTCGTGGCTCCCGGATGCCACCGGTTCATTTTTTTCATTAATCAGAATCGCCTTGATCCGTGTCGATCCAAATTCGATTCCAAGCACCGCCTTTCCGTCTTCAATCATCTGTTTTGTATTTTGAGCATCGAATGCCATATGCCTTTCCTCCTTCAAGAATCACTTCCATTTTGTACTATTATATCATTCCGAATTCTCCCCAGCAATGAAACTTGTGCATCCTGCCCAAATTCGGATAAATGCCGAAAAAAGAGACAGGAGGTTTTCAAGTTGTACTGAAAAACTCCTGTCTTACTCTTTCGTCTATTTCTGCCGGACTAAGGTTCTTTCAGTGATGCAATTCCCCGCATCAGAATTCTGACATCATCCAGAATATAATCAAAGGCTCCTGCTTTGTACAGATTTAGAATAATCATTCCGATCGGAACTGCCAGAATCATGCCAAGCAGACTCCCTACCCGGTATCCGACATATAAAAGAATCAACGTAAGAAGCGGACTGAGTCCGATGCTGTCACCGACCAGTTTTGGCTGTATGATCTGTCTCACCAGCTGTGTAATTCCATAAATGATCAAAAGTGCTATCGCTATTTTAATATCCATTACAAAAAACTTATATACAGCCCACGGGATCAGAGCGGTTCCGGTTCCGAAAAACGGAAGGAAATCCAGAAAGGCGATTAAAATCGCAAGTAAGAAAGCATAATCCACACCAAGAATCAGAAAGCCGCACAATAGAATCAGTCCTACAACCGCCATAATTTTAAACTGCGCTTTAAAATAACCTCCGACCGCATACTTCAGATTGTACATAACCATTGACATTCTTGCTTCAATCGCTTTGGGTGCCACTTTTTTACTCCACTGTATGATTTCCTCCCTCTGGGCTGTAAAAAAGTAAGCCGATACAAGTGCTACAATAACAGACACAAGAATCCCCGGAATCCGTTTGACTACATTTCCCGTCGCTTCCACCGCCGGGTTTCCTATCCCTGCGATCACACCGCCTACTCTTTCATCCATATTCTGAATCAGACTGTTCCAGCCGTTTTGAATATTCTCGGGCAGCATCCTGTAAACTCCCTGAAACCGTTCTCCAATCTCCCGAAATCCCGCTTCCAGATCTTGATAAAGATCCGGAGCATTGTTAAGCGCCATCTGTATTTCCCGGGCCAGCTTTACGATTCCCAGATATCCGAGTCCTGCCACAATAGCGATCACCAGAATGATAATCAGGGCAGATCCCAGTTTTTTCTTGATCTTCACTCTGCTCTCCAGCCACCCCACAAGCGGATACGCCAGATACGCAATAAACCACCCGATAACAAATGGCATGAAAAATCCGATTGCCCGTACACCGATCACAATAAACAAGATCGTCCCCAGAAGACTGAAAAAAAGACTTGCGGCAACTTTCCAGTACGGCCTTTTATCTGTTTTCATTCCATCTGCGTCTTCCTGCATCCTACTCCTCCTTACTGTCAGCCCCGAACATTCTGGTCTCGGCAAACTCCCAGATTTCCTCTCTCCCCTGCTTTGTTTTTGCGGAAAATGGAATCACCTTTGTGCCGCTTACCAGATTCAGCCCTTCTCTGATCACCTTGAGCTGTTTTGACAGCTGACTTTTCTTGATTTTATCAAGCTTCGTAGCAATAATTACCGGTTCATATCCCTGATGTAAAATCCAGTCATACATCATTTTATCATTTTTTGACGGTTCGTGCCGGATATCAATCAGAAGGAACACCGCCTTAAGCATGGCAGACTGATGCAGATAGCGCTCAATCATCTTTCCCCACGCTTCCTTTTCTTTCTCGGAAACCTTGGCGTATCCATATCCCGGAAGGTCAACCAGATACATTTCCCCATTGATATTATAAAAATTAATCGTCTGTGTTTTTCCGGGCGTAGCCGAAATCCGGGCCAGAGACTTCCGGTTCATCAAAGCATTGATCAGGGAGGATTTCCCTACATTGGATTTGCCTGCAAATGCAATCTCCGGCTTGTCATTGACCGGAAGTTTACTGGTAATTCCACACACTGTCTCCAGAGCAACCTCTTTAATTACCATTGTTCTCCCTCCTGTTCTATTTTTTCTGCAAGTGCCGTATTTAGTACTTCTTCCATCCGTGAAACGAACCGGATCTCCAGTCCTTTTGTGATTTCCCTGGAAATTTCTTCCACATCCGCCTGATTTTCAGCCGGTACAAGCACACAACGCACGCCTGCGTTTTTCGCTGCCAGCAGTTTTTCTTTTAATCCTCCAATCGGAAGCACCCTTCCGCGAAGCGTAATTTCTCCGGTCATCGCCACATCCGCACGGACTTTTTTCCCGGTCACCGCGGAAAGGATCGCCGTGGCCATCGTAATGCCCGCAGATGGTCCATCCTTCGGCACTGCCCCTTCCGGAATATGTACATGAATGTCATGCTTCTCAAAAAAGTCTTCTTCGATTCCACAGCGGCCGCTGATGGAACGGATATAACTGATTCCGGCCTGCGCAGACTCTTTCATGACGTCACCCATCTGTCCTGTCAGCAGGAGATTCCCCTTTCCAGAAAGAACATTGACCTCAATCTGAAGTGTGTCCCCTCCGACACTTGTCCATGCAAGACCTGTCACAATTCCCACCTCATCCTGGCTGTTTGCCATATGATAGTGGTATTTTTCTTTTCCAAGATACTGTCCCAGATTCCGTTCCGTGATACGTACCCGCTTTTTTCCCGACTCCAGAATCTCCTTGGCCGCCTTTCTGCAAAGCTCCCCAATGGTTCGCTCCAAGGTACGGACACCGGCCTCTTTCGTGTAATTGCGGATGATTTTCCACAATGCTCCATCCGAAATACTGAGAAGTCCACCTTCCAGCCCGTGACGCTCCAGCTGTTTCTTCATCAGATGCTCTTTCGCAATGTGCATCTTTTCATTTTCCGTATAGCTGGAGACCGAAATCACTTCCATTCTGTCAAGAAGCGGTCTTGGAATCGTCTGAAGGGTGTTGGCGGTTGTCACAAAGACAACTTCCGAGAGATCCAGCGGTACTTCCAGATAATGATCCCGGAATTTTTTATTCTGTTCCGAATCCAGAACCTCCAGAAGCGCGGAAAAGGTATCCCCTTTATTATAATCAGTGCTCACCTTGTCAATCTCGTCCAAAAGCATCACGGGATTTTTGACCCCCGCTTTCCGAAGCCCATCCGCGATTCTTCCCGGCATCGCTCCTACATAGGTCTTTCTGTGTCCCCGGATCTCCGCCTCATCTCTGACACCTCCGAGAGAGATTCTTACATAAGGCTTTTTCATGGACTCCGCAAGGGATTTCGCAATGGATGTTTTTCCAGTTCCCGGAGGTCCCACAAGACACAAAATAGAAGATCCGCTGCGTTTTGTCAGTTCTCTGACCGCCAGATATTCAAGCACCCGTTCTTTGACTTCTTTCAGACCATAATGCTCTGCCTCAAGAATCTCCTTGGCATGTTTCATATCGGTATATTCCTCCGCCCTTTTATCCCAGGGCATCTCCAGCATTGTCTCAAGATAGGTACGGATGACTCCTGCCTCGGTCGGGTTGTTTACTGTATTTTTAAACCGGCGTATTTCTTTTGCCACTTTCTCGTGTACTTCCTCCGGAGCCTGCATTTTCTTTTCTGCTTTTTCGAATTCTTCCGCGTCGGACAATGTTCCGTCCTCTCCCAGCTCTTCACGGATATATTTTAACTGTTCTCTCAGAATGTATTCCCGCTGGCCTTTGTCGATCCGCTCTCTGACTTTCTTTTCAATTTCTGCGGTAATATCTGCCGCCCGTGTATCTTCCTCGATCCTGGCTACAAGCGTATAGTAGCGTTCCAGAAGATCATCTTCATCCAGCAGTTTCTGAAGTACAACGGAATCCAGTCCGATCCCTGCCGCCGCTTCTCCTGCCATTTCATAGACATCATCAAGCTTCAGGATATCCCGGATCACTCCTTCCGGAACACGCCGTGTCTTTTTTACATAAATCTTCAGGGCATCTGTCAGAATTTTTTTCATTCCCTCCAGAGATACCCCTTCCGGAAGGTCCGGACGCTTTTCCTGACAAATGGAAATATCTGCCTCCCAGTATCCTTCCACCTCACGCATCTCTCTTAACACTGCCCTCTTTTCACCGTAAACCATCACTCTGAGACCCTTTTGAGGCACCCGTACAACCTGCCGGACTTCCGCCAGCACACCGGTACGGCATAGTTCCTCTTTCTGCGGCTCTTCAGTTTTATCTTCTTTCTGTCTGATCAGGAACACCTTCTGTCCTGCAAGCATTGCCTGCTGAACACTTTCCATGGATTTGATCCTGACAACATCAAAATGTACTGCCATACCCGGGAAGACGGTCAGGCCCCGGATCGGCACCATTGGTATATGATTGATCTGTTCTGTCATTAATTCCTCCGTATTTTACAAAAGGTGCAGGTATAATTACCTGCACCTCTCTCATTCTGTCTATTATGCACTTTCAGATTCACGTTCTTCATGCTCGGTCTTTGGCAGGCTCTTTCCCTCAACAGCATCTTTGGTAATGATGCATGTTTTCAGCGTCTCATCCGATGGAGCCCTGTACATGATGTCCATCATGACGTTTTCCATTATCGCTCTTAATCCTCTGGCTCCGGTATTTCTTGCAATCGAACGGTCCGCAATCGCCTCAAGCGCATCTTTATCAAACTGCAGGCTGACTCCGTCGAGTTCCATCAGTTTCTGATACTGCTTCACAATCGAGCTCTTTGGCTCTGTCAAAATCTGAATCAGTGCCTCTCTGTCAAGAGATTCCAGTGCGACAATCACCGGAACACGTCCGACGAATTCCGGAATAAGGCCGAATTTAACAAGATCCTGCGGCAGTACCTGATTTAACAGTCTGTCCAGATTGTCTTCATGATTGGTTGCAATTTCCGCATTAAATCCTATGGATTTCTGGTCGATTCTCTTTTCGATGATCTTGTCAATCCCCTCAAACGCTCCGCCGCAAATGAAAAGGATATTGGACGTATCAATCTGATACAGCTCCTGATGCGGATGTTTTCTTCCGCCCTGCGGAGGCACGGATGCAATCGTACCTTCAATGATTTTCAGAAGCGCCTGCTGTACCCCTTCTCCTGATACATCTCTTGTAATGGATGGATTTTCGGATTTTCTTGTAATCTTGTCAATCTCATCGATATAAATAATTCCGTATTCTGCTCTTTCTATATCACCGTCAGCAGCCTGAATAATCTTCAAAAGAATGTTTTCCACATCTTCTCCGACATATCCCGCTTCTGTCAGCGTCGTGGCATCCGCAATCGCAAACGGCACATTCAGCACTTTTGCAAGCGTCTGTGCAAGAAGCGTCTTTCCGCTTCCGGTCGGTCCAAGCATAAGAATATTGCTTTTCTGCAGTTCCACTCCCAGATCTTTTTCCGCCTTAATCCGTTTATAATGATTATATACAGCAACGGAAAGAACCTTTTTTGCTTCCTCCTGACCAATGACATAGTCATCCAGAAAGCTTTTTATTTCCTCCGGCTTCAAGAGATTAATCTCTCCAAGCCCGTTGTCTTCGTTCTCATATTCGAATTCTTCCTCTATAATTTCGGCACAGATCTCGATACATTCATCACAGATGTAAGCACCGTTTGGTCCCGCAATCAGCTTGCGCACCTGTGACTGTGTCTTATTACAGAAGGAACATCTTACCACATCTTCTTTTAAAGCCATTCTCACACCTCATTTATATACTTTCCGCATTGTATTATGAAACACGGAAAGGGGATGCCCCAAGCACATGGGACAGCCCCTTGTTTCCCCTTTACCGGCTCGTGATGACCTCATCAATTAAACCGTATTCTTTTGCTTCCTCAGCAGACATGAAATTGTCACGATCCGTATCACGGCTGATCGTTTCCAGTGTCTGCCCGGTATTCGCTGCCAGAATTTCATTCAATTTCCGGCGGGTTTTCAGAATATGCTCTGCAGCAATCTGTATCTCTGATGCCTGACCCTGTGCACCACCTGATGGCTGATGAATCATGATCTCAGCGTTCGGAAGCGCAAGACGCTTCCCTTTTTTCCCTCCGGAGAGAAGGAAAGATCCCATACTTGCAGCCATTCCAATACAGATCGTAGACACATCACACTTGATGTACTGCATCGTATCATAAATTGCCAGACCTGCCGTCACAGAACCGCCCGGACTGTTGATGTATAAATTGATATCCTTTCCCGGATCCTCTGCTTCCAGGAACAGGAGCTGTGCAACAATCACACTCGCTGAAGCATCATTTACCTCACCGTCCAGAAAAATGATTCTGTCTTTTAAAAGTCTTGAGTAGATGTCGTATGAACGCTCTCCACGGCTTGTCTGCTCAATGACATAAGGTACTAAACTCATGCAATATGCCTCCTTATTATTTATGTCTCTTATTCTTCTACCGCATTATCAACAAGGAATGTAACAGCTTCCTGAACAGCCATGTCCAGTTTCATCTGTTCTTTTTCTTTTTCTCCCATGAATTCTTTCAGCTTGTCTGCTTCCATCTTGTAAGCATCAGCCATCTTCTGGATTTCCTCGTCGATTTTCTCATCGCTGATTTCGATGTTTTCCGCTTTTACGATCGCTTCCAGAACAAGTCTTGTCTGAATTCTCTTTAATGCCTGCGGTTTCAGCTCATCTGTCATCTTCTCAGCTGTCATTCCTGTAAACTGGAAGTACTGATCAAGAGTCAGCCCCTGCTGCTGTAATCTCTGAGCAAAATCATTTGCCATCTGTCTTACTTCTGTGTCAACCATGGCATCCGGAATATCCATCTGCGCGTTTGCAACAGCTTCTTCTACTGCTTTGTCTTCCTGTTTTCTCTTGCCTTCTGCGATCTTCTGCTCTTTGATCTTTGCCTTGATGTCTGCTTTGTAAGCGTCCAGAGTTTCAAACTCGGAAACTTCGGATGCGAACTCGTCATCCAGTTCCGGAAGCTCTTTTACTTTGATCTCATGCACTGTACATTTGAAGACTGCTTCTTTTCCTGCCAGGTCTTTTGCATGGTACTCTTCCGGGAATTTTACATTCACTTCTTTTTCTTCTTCCAGGTTTGCGCCGATCAGCTGCTCTTCAAATCCCGGGATGAATGCTCCGGAGCCGATTGTCAGCGGGTAGTTTTCTCCTTTTCCGCCTTCAAAAGCAACACCGTCTACAAATCCTTCAAAGTCAAGTACAACTTCGTCTTTATCCTGAACCGGACGGTCTGTCACAGAAACTGTTCTTGCGTTCTTTTCCTGTTCTTCAACAAGTTTTGCTTCGATCTCTTTCTGTGTCACACGGTTGGAAATCTTTTCAACCTTTAATCCTTTGTATTCTCCTAATGTAACTTCCGGCTTTAAAGCCACCTCAGCTGTAAAAATAAATGGTTTGCCTTTTTCAATCTGTACGATATCAATCTTCGGCTGTGATACGATCTCAAGATCCTCTTCATCATATACTTTTCCGTATGCTTCCGGAATCAGCTGGTTTGCAGCGTCATCATAGAAAACTTCCGGTCCGTACATTTTTTCGATCATCTGGCGCGGCACTTTTCCTTTACGGAATCCTGGGATGCTGATGTTTTTCTTCTGCTTGTTGTAAGCTCCCTGGAGTGCTTTTTCCAGTTCTTCGGCAGAAACTTCGATCGTCAGTTTCGCCATGTTGTGTTCCAGTTTCTCTACTTGTAAACTCATTTACATTTCCTCCTAAATCTTATCGTATATGCGAAAAGTCGGCAGACTTATCTACATTACACTGATTGTATGAGTATACCATATTCTTATTCGAATTTCCAGTCTTACCTTTACTTTTCCTCATATTTTCGCCGTTTTCTGCCGGAAGCCGCATTTTGACTCTTAGTCCGTGCTGCCGACTTCGTCCATTCGGAAAAACTGTTCCAGAAGTGTCTGGTATTCTTCCTCACTGACCGAATAGGTGTTTCCGTCATCTGCCTCCACTTTCACAATCACGGTCTCCGGATCGGAGTACTGCATATTCAGGTACGCTTCTTCCAGAAGATCATATGCTCTGAATAAATAATCATACTGCATCATCTCCTGAATTTCTTCTTCTGTTCCTTCATATCCTCCGTTCTGCGCGGACTGTTCAATTTCCTTTGATGCCTCCTGCAGCGCAGGTACGTAATTGACAAACAGATCTACCGGCTGAATCTCCACAGATACTTCGTACTCTTTTGAATCTGTCTTCTCCGCTTTCTGCACATCATATTTCATCACACTGAAAATCTCTTTTACAAGTGTTTCGTACTCATACAATGTATAATCACTGAGTTCATCATAACCGGATGTCAGATAATCATAGACAAACTGATCGACAGCCGCCTCATAATCCTGTTTCAGTTCATATTCGGATGTATCCATGATTCTGGACGCCTCCGTAAATTCCCCCTGGAGTCTCTCATCGAGTACGGCTTGTACATACCCTGCTGCATCAAAGTCTCCACCGCATCCGGCAAAGGCCATCATGCCGGCAAGGACCGCAGCCGCCAAAGCACAGGCTTTTTTTCTCATGATTTTCTCCTCCTTGTTCGTTTTTGATTCTATCAGACTCTATAAAAAAAAGCAACCTAAGTCCGTTTTCCCTTGTTTTCCTTCCGCAGTACATTTATACTGAAAGAACAGATCATACTATTACAAGGAGGAAACATTTGTGGAAATTGAACGTAAATACCTCATCGAATCCTGCCCTCTGCCTCTGGAAGATTTTCCATATCATGAGATGGAGCAGGGCTATCTGAATACCAGTCCCGTTGTTCGTATCCGCCGGTCGGACGAGGATTATACATTGACCTATAAATCCAAAGGCCTGATGGTCCGCGAAGAATATAACCTTCCTCTTACAAAGGAGGCCTATGAACATCTTCTTACCAAAATTGACGGAAGACTGATTCAGAAAAGACGTTATCTGATTCCTCTCGAATGCGGACTGACAATCGAACTCGACTGTTTTAAGGGAGACCTGGCTCCGCTTATGCTGGCAGAAGTAGAATTTCCTTCTGTAGAGATGGCCGATTCCTTTACTCCGCCCTCCTGGTTTTCAGAAGATGTAACGTTTTCTGTTCTTTATCACAACAGCACATTAAGTAAATTATAAATAGCAACGTTTTGTTGCTTTTCTTTCCATAGATACATTTTGTGGCATTATCTGAATTTTTACATAGAAACTGATATACTGTTTCTAAAAATGGAGGTATGCCATGGCAAATGTACAGCTTGCAAAGAATCTCAGGACTCTTCGCAAAAAATACAACTACACACAAAAACAACTCAGCTCTATCCTGAACTTTACCAGACAGGCGTACTCTCACTACGAACAGGCGCTCAGAGAACCGGACCTGTCTACTTTGATCCGTTTTTCTGATTTTTATAAAATCACGCTTGATGAACTGGTCGCCGGTGTCATTGATGCCGATCAGATTCAAGAATCCTTTCCGGTCTATCAGTATCATCTTTGCGAAACAGAAGATCAGAAACACTCAATCTGCTTAACGGATCCGGAAATCGACCTTATTATGAAATACCGGTACTCCTCTGAAAATGACCGTCAGATTGTTCGTGGATTTCTGAAAGACAAATAATCCCCTAACCGTACTAACGGAAAGGGGATTTCTTATTTTTCTGTTTTTTAATCATTCAGTCCAAATCCGTCATGGATTGCAATCATTGCTTTTTCTGTATCTTTTTCATCGATCAGAACAGTGATACGGATTTCAGATGTGGAAATCATGTTGATATTGATGTTGGAGTTAAACAGAGATTCAAACATCTTTGCCGCAACTCCCGGATTGCTGAGCATACCGGCTCCTACAATGGATACCTTTGCCACATCGGTGCTGTATGTAAGCTCTTTGATCGTAAGAACTTCTTTTTTCTCTTCAAGAATAGCAAGTGCTTCTTTCAGATCTTCCTCGGATACGGTAAAAGAAATATCCTTTGTTCCGTTTCTTCCTACAGACTGCAGGATGATATCCACATTGATGTTGTTTTTCGCAAGTGTATTAAAGATTTTGAACGCGATTCCCGGCTCATCTTTTACTCCAATCGCAGAAATTCTTACTGTATTTCTGTCAGCCGCCACACCGGTGATTAACATTTTTTCCATTTTTACTACCTCCTTGACTACGGTTCCCTCTTCTGATGTAAGACTGGAGCGTACAACCAGCTCGACGCCATACTTCTTCGCCATCTCAACGGACCGGTTATGAAGCACCTTTGCTCCCGAAGTCGCAAGTTCCAGCATTTCATCGTAAATAATCTCGTCAATTTTTCTTGCATTTTTTACAATTCTCGGATCTGCCGTGTAGACACCGTCCACATCGGTATAGATTTCGCACTTGTCAGCATGAAGTGCTGCCGCAAGCGCAACCGCAGTAGTATCGGAACCGCCTCGTCCCAGGGTAGAGTAATCATCGTATTTGTTAATTCCCTGGAATCCGGTCACAATTACAATCTTTCTCGCTTCCAGTTCATGCTGGATCCGCTCAGTATCGATCCGTTTGAATCTTGCATTTCCATATCTTGCCGTACAGTGCATCCGCACCTGAAAAGCGTTCAAAGAGATTGCCGGGACATCATATGAGTGAAATGCCATCGCCATCAGCGCAACGGATACCTGCTCTCCCGTAGTCAGGAGCATATCCAGCTCCCTTTTCGGCGCGTTTGGATTGATGCTCTGCGCCAGTTCCAGAAGTTCGTCTGTTGTATCTCCCATAGCTGAAAGTACTACAATTACATCATTCCCTTTTTTATAATCCTCAATGCAGCGCCTTGCCACATTGAAGATTCTTTCTCTGTTTGCGACAGAGCTTCCCCCGAATTTCTTTACTATCAGCATAATTTCCTCCTAGTATTCAAATAAGTGTTCGATCAGATGATATCCATTTTTTTCCCATCTTCCTGACTGCACAGCCGTCCTTTCACAGTAGCTCTCTGCCCCGTTTTCAGGTCTTTTTCTGTCGTAGAGAAGATAGGGAACCGGATCCGCGGTATGTGTTCTGGCAGCAATCGGTGTCGGATGATCCGGCAGAATCAGCAGTCTGTACGGTTCTCCCGATGCATCCATCGCCTCCCTGACAATCCGGATCAGCCTCTGATCCAGAAATTCGATTGCCCGGACCTTCTTTTCCACGCTGCCCTGATGTCCCATTTCATCCGGCGCTTCCACATGGATATAGGCGAAATCGTAGCCTTCATCAAGCAGCGCACGGACTGCCGCCTGTGCCTTTCCTTCATAATTCGTATGAAGGCCGCCGTCCGCTCCTTCTACATGAACAATTTTCATTCCGCTTCCGGCGGCAATCCCTTTCAGGAGATCCACCGCCGAAATCATCACGCCTCTTTTTCCGGTCTTTTCCTGAAAATCCGGCAGTTTTGGCCTTTTTCCCGCTCCCCAGAACCAGGCGGAATTGGCCGGTCGAAGCCCCTGGGCTTTCCGTTTTAGATTAACCGGATGCTCTTTTAAAACTCGATAGCTTTCTTTCATCATTGCCAAAAGCATCGGATCCCCCGGAAGATATTCCCGGATCTGATTTGTCAGAATATCATGGGGCGGCGTCAGTTCCATTTCGTGTCCATTCTTCCAAAGCAGAAGATGGCGGTAGGATGTCCCGCGGTACAGCTCAAATCCCGGTTTTAACACTTCCTCCTTCAGAACCTCCAGAAGGACACCTGCATCTCTGGTATTAATTTCATCCGAGCTGTGGTCCACAATTCTCTGATCTTCATAAGAGAGTGATGCATCCTCGGTCAGCGTGACCAGATTGCAGCGGAACGATACATCATCCTCTTCCATCCCTACTCCGATACTGAGCGCCTCAAGAGGCGACCTTCCGGTATAATATACTTCGGGATTATAGCCAAGGACCGACAGGTTGGCCGTATCACTTCCAGGTGCCATCCCCTCCGGCACCATTGAGACGAGCCCGATTTCGCTCATCTTTGCAAGGCGATCCATCTCAGGCGTCAAAGCCTGTTCCAGCGTCGTCTTTCCCCCAATACACTCCAGCGGCTCTCCTGCCATACCGTCCCCAAGAATGATAATATATTTCATCCGCAATCATTCCCTTCTGTTTTCGTCTTATAATCTATCTTATGATGCTGCACGGATCATGTGAATGACATTGTCAAACCTTGCAGCCGCGTCTTCGTATTCCCCTTCTTTCATGACATCTGTAATAAATCCGAATTCTCCTTCGCAGCCATCAGCCTCCACGAATTCAACCTTGCCAAAAGTATCTCTGATCCGTTCTTCATATGCTGCCCTGCTTCCGGACATCCGGACAAAAAACTTTCTTTTTACATCCAGGCGGCTTTCAAGTTCCAGACGCTCTCCGGACCAGTATTCGCAGATTGTCTCGTTTCTGTATTTCGCAGCTTCCACGATATCTGCCGCTACTGCGCTGGCCGTCGGCATCTTTCCTGCGCCGCTTCCATAGAACATTGCATCCCCCAAAGCGTTGCCATGCACGAAAATCGCATTGAACACTCCATTCACACTTGCAAGCGGATGCTCTGCCGGAAGTATGAACGGGGCTACAACCGCCTCAAGCTTCTCTTCGTCCCGCTTCATCGTAGCAAGCAGTTTGATTACCGCATTCATCTGTTTTGCGTAGCGCATATCCTGGACAGTAATCTTCGTGATGCCTTCTGTATAAATATCGCGGAAATCCACCTGCTTTCCGGACACAATGGAAGACAGAATCGCTATTTTCCTGCAGGCATCCATACCTTCCACGTCCGCCTCCGGATTCCGTTCTGCAAATCCATTTGCCTGTGCTTCTTTCAATACTTCATCGTAATCGGCTCCCTCATAAAACATCTTCGTCATCATATAGTTCGTTGTCCCATTCAGGATTCCCGTAATCTCTTCAATCTCATCCGCCGTAAGCGAAGAGACAAGCGGACGGATAATCGGAATACCGCCTCCCACACTCGCCTCAAAGAGGTAGTTGACATGGTTCTCTTTTGCGGTCTTCAACAGCTCCGCTCCATGCGCAGCCACAAGCGCCTTATTGGAGGTTACCACATTTTTCCCGGCTTCCAGACTTCTCTTCACAAAGGTGTAAGCAGGTTCCAGACCGCCCATTACCTCTACGACAATATCCACACTTTCATCACTGACAATTTTTTCAAAATCATGCACAATCAGTTCCTGCACCGGATCCTCCGGGAAATCACGCAGATCCAGAACATATTTGATCCGCACCTGATCTCCTGCGCACCGGTCAATCTTCTCCTGATTTTGCCGGAACACTTCCACTACTCCGGATCCGACTGTACCATAGCCCAGTACCGCAACACTTATCATTTTTATTCCCTCCCTACTATTTTCAGATAATGAACTCCGTTTTTTTCTTCGATTTTCGCAACCATTTCCGAGAGATTTCCTGTTGTGGAAAGGACTTCCACACTCATGGTAAGCGTTGCCACTCCATTGAGCGGAATACTTTGGTGAATAGTCAGAATGTTTGCCCTGCACTGTGCAACTTCACCCAAAATCTCTGCCAAAAGCCCTGGAATATCTTCCATCTGCAGGACCATGGTAATAGTCTGTCCCTTTTCATTTTCATGAAACGGGAAAATATCATCTTTGTATTTATAAAAGGAACTTCTGCTGATTCCTGCCTGTTCTGCCGCTTCGCCGATCGTAAGTCCCTTCTGTGTCGCAAGCAGATGCTTGACCTCCACAACTTTCAACAGGACTTCCGGAACCGCTTTTCTGTTCAGCACATAGTATTTCGTCTTATCCATGTACACTCTCCTGTTTCAGATATGCATTGATGAATCTGTCAATCTCGCCGTCCATCACTGCTCCTACATTACTGGATTCTTCGTTTGTCCTGTGATCCTTGACAAGACTGTATGGATGCATAACATAAGAGCGGATCTGATTTCCAAATCCGATATCCTTGACCTCTCCGCGGATACCGGACATCTTCTCCGCCTGTTCCTGTTCTTTCATCAAATACAGTTTTGCCTTTAACATCTGCATCGCTTTATCCTTATTATGATGCTGCGAGCGCTCATTCTGGCACTGTACGACAATCCCGGTCGGAAGATGCGTGATCCGGACTGCGGAGGACGTCTTGTTAATGTGCTGTCCTCCTGCCCCGCTTGACCGGTAGGTATCGATCTTCAGATCATCTTCATTGATCTCGATATCGATCTCTTTGTCAATATCCGGAATCACATCACAGGACGCAAAAGATGTCTGACGTTTTCCCGCCGAATTGAACGGTGAAATCCGTACCAGACGATGTATCCCTTTCTCGGATTTCAGAAATCCATACGCATTTTCCCCGTGAACTTCAAAGGTCACGTTTTTGATTCCCGCAATGTCACCGTCAATATAATCCAGAACCTCCATCGAAAATCCATGACGCTCCACAAACCGGGAATACATCCGGTAAAGCATCTGGTTCCAGTCACAGGCCTCCGTGCCTCCTGCTCCGGCATGGAGTGTCACGATCGCATCACAATTATCATACTCTCCCCCGAGGAGCGTACTGATCCGTACCTCCTCCAGGTGCTCATCCAGCCTTTTGACTCCGTCACGGATCTCTCCGATAAGACTTTCATCCTGTTCTTCTTCTGCCATTTCCAGAAGGACTCCGGTATCTTCATACTGCTGATTCAGCTCTTCCGCCGTTTTCAGTGTATCTTTCAGCATTTTGAGTTCTTTCATGACTTTCTGGGAGCCTTCCGTATCCTCCCAGAAATCCGGTTCTTCCATTTTACGTTCCAGTTCTTCTACTCTTTTTTCTTTGCCCGGCAGGTCAAAGTGAATCCCTTACTTCCTTAAGAGGTTCCTCGAATGCCTGCAGTTCCAGTCTCAGCTGTTCAAGCTCAACCACTGTTCTCACCTCTTTTATTTTTATTATTTCTTTTTCCCGCAGCACTGTTTGTATTTCAGGCCGCTTCCGCATGGACACGGATCATTCGGGTAAACTTTCTTTTCTGTGCGGACTTTCGGCGCATGGGATGCCGAGTCGTCCTTGTTTGTTCCTGTTACTTTTACAACCTGTTCTCTTTCCACTTTCTGTTCCATCTTGACATGGAAGAGCACACGGATCGTATCCGCCTCAATAGCCTTTGTCATCTCACCGAACATGTCGTATCCAAGCATCTTGTATTCCACGAGCGGATCTTTCTGCCCATATGCCTGAAGACCGATTCCCTGACGAAGCTGGTCCATATCGTCGATATGATCCATCCATCTGCCATCAATCGCTCTGAGCAGTACGACACGCTCTACTTCTCTTAAATGTTCCGGTTCCGGGAATTCTGCTTCCTTTGCCTCGTATGCTTTGACAGCACGTTCTTTCAGAAGATGCTTCAGCTCTTTCTGCTGCTTTTTCTTCACATCTTCCCCGGTCACAGCCTGAATCATCGGAATGGTCTCATGAAGCGCCACATCCATGCCTTCCAGATCCCACTCATCACCGGATCTGTCAGCCGGAGCATATCTGTCAACAAGATCTTCCACATATTCTGTAATCATATGATAGATGGAATCTCTCATGCTTTCCCCGTCAAGCACACGGCGGCGTTCTTCGTAGATAATCTCTCTTTGTTCATTCATAACCTGGTCATATTCCAGAAGATTCTTACGGATACCATAGTTGTTGAACTCGATCTTCTTCTGCGCCTTTTCAATCGCTCCTGAAAGCATCTTGTGTTCAATCTGTTCTCCGTCTTCCACGCCCAGCGCATTGAATACGGACATCAGCTTTTCAGAGCCGAACAGGCGGAGCAGGTCGTCTTCCAGAGAAAGGTAGAAACGGGATTCACCCGGATCGCCCTGACGTCCGGAACGTCCGCGGAGCTGGTTGTCAATTCGTCTGGATTCATGACGCTCTGTACCGATGATCTTTAAGCCGCCGGCTTCTCTTGCTTTTTCATCCAGCTTGATATCGGTACCACGGCCCGCCATATTGGTCGCAATCGTAACCGCGCCGTGCTGTCCGGCCTCAGCTACGATCTGTGCTTCCAGCTCATGGAACTTGGCATTCAGGACATTATGGCGGATACCTCGTTTTCTGAGCATTTTGCTTAAAAGCTCACTGGTCTCAATGGTAATCGTACCAACCAGAACCGGCTGCCCCTTTGCATGTGCTTCCTCAATAGCATCGCATACTGCGTTAAACTTCTCTTTCTTGGTCTTGTAAACAGCATCGTCCAGATCCTTCCGGATAACCGGTTTGTTGGTCGGAATTTCCACAACATCCATTCCGTAGATATCGCGGAACTCTTTTTCTTCTGTCAGGGCGGTACCTGTCATACCACATTTCTTTTCATACTTATTAAAGAAGTTCTGGAAGGTAACCGTTGCAAGTGTTTTACTCTCCCGGTTGACTTTTACATGCTCTTTTGCCTCGATTGCCTGATGAAGTCCGTCGGAATACCTTCTTCCCGGCATGATACGTCCTGTAAACTCATCGACGATCAGCACTTCGTTGTCTTTTACTACATAATCCTTGTCACGGAACATCAGGTTGTGTGCTCTCAGGGCCAGGATGATATTATGCTGGATCTCCAGATTTTCCGGATCTGCCAGATTTTCAATATGGAAGAAGTTTTCAACCTTCTTTACACCGTCTTCCGTCAGGTTGATGGCCTTCTCTTTTTCGTTGACGATGAAGTCCCCGGTTTCTTCAATCTCTTCACCAAGAATTGCATTCATCTTAGAGAATTCACCGCTTGCTTCTCCACGCTCCATCTGTTGCGCAAGAATATCACACGCCTCGTAGAGCTTTGTGGACTTACTGCTCTGGCCGGAAATAATCAGAGGGGTTCTTGCCTCGTCGATCAGAACGGAGTCGACCTCATCGATGATGGCGTATTTCAGTCCCCTTTGTACAAGCTGCTCTTTATAGATCACCATGTTATCTCTCAGATAATCAAATCCAAGTTCATTGTTGGTGACGTATGTAATATCACAGGCATAGGCCGCTCTTCTCTGGTCATTGTCCATATCGTTTAATACGACTCCGACTTTCAGTCCCAGAAATTCGTGTACTTTTCCCATCCACTCGGCGTCACGCTTTGCCAGATAGTCGTTGACAGTAACGATATGAACACCTTCTCCCGTGAGGGCATTCAAGTAAGCCGGCAGTGTGGATACAAGTGTCTTTCCTTCACCGGTCTTCATCTCGGAAATACGTCCCTGATGAAGGACAATACCGCCGATCAGCTGTACACGGTAATGTTTCATTCCGATGGATCTTACTGCTGCCTCTCTTACTGTGGCAAATGCCTCAGGAAGCAGGTCATCCAGAGTTTCTCCCTTTGCGTACCGTTCCTTATATTCTCTCGTTTTATCTCTTAATTCTTCATCAGAAAGCTTCTGCATCTCAGGTTCCAAAGCTTCGATATGATCTACGATCGGATAGATTCTCTTTAACTCATGCTGGCTGTGTGTACCAAACACTTTCTGTATCAGTCCCATTTTTTACTGCTCCTTATCGTTCTAAAAAATTAATCCATTCCTCATTTTAACACTATCCACGGGCTTGTTCAACCTGTTTCTAAAGTGTTCACAAACTCTTTCCACCGTGTTCACAAACGTTAGCCATGATACTTCTGTCTGATTTCATCGTAGCTTAGCTCTCCTCCGAAAAGATCCAGAGCACTTCCCACGGTAAAATCCACCCTGTCTTTTCCTGCTTCCTGCAATATCCTTATATCCTCCATGGATGCAATTCCGCCGGCGTACGTCACAGGTATTTCGCCGGCTTTCTCCCATGTTCCAAGGATTCCGGCAAGCTCCTGATCGATTCCCGCAGAGCGTCCCTCCACGTCAACACCGTGAATCAGAAACTCGGCACAGAAACCGGCCAGCATATTCAAAAGTTCCCGGGTCACTTCAGTGTCCGTAAATTTCTGCCACCGGTCTGTGACAACCAGATATTTTCCATCTCGTTTTCTGCAGCTTAAATCCAGAACAATCCGCTCCTTTCCCACGGCATCTTTCAGCTGTTCCAGATGATCCCACCGGATCCGGCCGTCGGAAAAAACATAAGATGTAACAATGACATGACTCGCTCCCTCATCTAAATAATCTCCGGCATTATCCGCCCGGATACCGCCTCCGATCTGAAGTCCTCCGGGGAATGCCTGAAGGGCCCGAAGTGCCTGCTTTTTTGTCTCCTCAAAATACGGAGACGATGCCGGATTCAGAAGAATAACATGACCTCCATAAAGGCCGTCCTCCTGATATCTGCCCGCAAACCAGTCTGCCGGTTTATCCGCCACAAAATTGGTGCTGGCCCTGTCCCCCCGGTCGGTGAGGCTTCCGCCTACAATCTGTTTTACTTTGCCATTATGTATATCAATACAAGGACGGAACCGCATCTTTTTACCTCCCAACACTTTTTTACTTTACCACGTCAATTTATTTTCTTACATTAACACAGGTTCCTCTCTTCCGTCAAGCCAAATATCTCCTCCATAATCGCAGATAAGAGAGCCAAAAAGGCTCTCTTATCTGTCCATATCTGTTCTGCTGTTTCCATCCAGCGCATCTTCCACGCCATCTTTGATATCCCGGGCACCGTCTTCGACACCGTCTTTTAAGTCCTCGGCACCGTCTTCCAGGGCGTCAGCTCCATTATTGATATCTTCCTCCAGCGTGTTCCCGGTATTACTTCCGTTTGTCGCATCATTGACACGGTTTTCTCCTGAACATGCAGTCATGCAGCCAAGCATGAACACACTCAGCAGAACAAGAGCGGCTCGTTTCCAAGATTTCATCTTTTTCCCTCCTGCAAATAGAATTTGCACTACTTACTATCTGCAGAAAATCAGATTTTATTCATGTAAGAATTAAAATGAAATCACATCGCTCATTTCATATCTTCCTGCCGGCTTCCCTGCCAGGAATTTTGCCGCTTCCAGTGCTCCTTTTCCGAACACCGCTTTGGAATAAGCGGTATGCTTAAACTCAATCACTTCATCCTCTCCCGCAAAGAGCACCTCGTGTTCCCCGACGATCGTTCCGCCGCGGACAGCCGAGATTCCGATCTCTCTTTTTTCCCTTGGCTTTCTCTCCTGACTTCTGTCAAAACAGTATGCGTACTGTGGATCCTGGGTCTCATTGATGGCATCGGCAAGTGCAAGCGCTGTTCCGCTTGGCGCGTCTACCTTTTTATTATGATGCTTTTCAACAATTTCAATATCATATCCTGCCGGGGCAAGGACTTTGGCAGCATCCTTCAAAAGACGCATCAGCAGATTGATGCCGAGAGACATATTGGCAGATTTAAGAACAGCCGTCTCTTTTGCCGCGTCTTCCACTTTCTGAAGCTGCTCTTCGGAAAGACCGGTCGTACAAAGCACTACCGGAAGTTTCTTTTCGCAGCAGGCTTCCAAAAGCCCGTCCACCGCTTTTGCGTTTGAAAAATCGATCACAACATCTGCTTCCACATCACAGTCTTTCAGATTGTCAAATACCGGATAGGTATTTTCAATCCCGCGGAATGTATCAATTCCTGCCACAATCTGACAATTGCCGTCTTCTGCCGCGAGCCGGGTGATCACCTGTCCCATTTTCCCATTACAGCCATGCATAATTATTCTTACCATCTTCGCTCTTCTCCTTTCGCATATCCAAAGAGGGCGCCTTTCGGCTCCCTCTTTTCTTTTCCTGATTCTGTTAAGCCAGTTTCATTCCAAACTTTTTCATCTCTTCTGCAAGAGCCTGTTTGTGAGCCTCCTCCATCGGGGAAAGCGGCATTCTCAGACCTCCAACTTCTTTTCCAAGCAGATTCATCGCCGTCTTTACCGGAATCGGATTGACCTCGCAGAACAGCTTGTCGATCAGCGGCAACGCATCCAGCTGCATCTTCAGACTTCCTTTCAGATCGCCGTCAAAGAACTTCCGGCAGATGTCATGGGTGTACTCCGGTGCAATATTGGCAAGAACGGAGATGACTCCCTTGCCTCCAAGAGACAGAAGCGGGACGATCTGGTCGTCATTGCCCGAATACAGATCCAGCTTTCCGTCCGTCAGCTGCATGATTTTCGCAATCTGGGAAATATTTCCTGATGCTTCTTTGATTGCCACGATGTTATCGATTTTGGCAAGCTCTGCTGCCGTCTCCGGTGCAATATTCAGACCGGTCCGGCTTGCTACACTGTAGAGAATAATCGGTGCCTTCGCCTCATCGGCTACCGCCTTGTAATGGGCAACCAGTCCTTTCTGTGTCGCCTTGTTATAGTAAGGCGTTACAAGAAGCAGAGCATCCGCGCCGTACTCAACCGCTTCTCTTGACATTTCGATTGTCGTAAATGTCGCATTTGACCCCGTTCCTGCAATGACCGGGACTCTCTTTTTCACCTGCTGAATCGTAAATTTGATGCACTCCATATGCTCTTCTTCTGTCAACGTGGATGACTCACCGGTCGTACCACAGATAATAATCGCATCCGTCTTATGATCAATATGATACTCAATCAGTTCATCGAGCTTATCATAGTTTACGGAACCATCCGGTAAAAATGGTGTCACAATCGCTACACCTGACCCTGTAAATATCGACATAATATTACCTCCAACTCGTTTGTTTCCTTTTCACACTTTAGAACATTAAATCGTCATTACTGAAAGTTTATCACTATTCCCAACATGTGTCAAACATCAATTCAACGAGTCCTGCCAGCATTGGGTCCTTATTCTTCCTGGCATTCCAGCTTGCTTACCGACACTTCATAAGCGGTTCTTTTCTCTGTCTCCGTCTCCGATAATTTTTTTATATATTCCCGGCTCTGTACCCGTCCGAGAATATGTACATGCGCGCCGACTTCAAACGAGGAGGCAAACCTTGCGTTACGTCCCCAGCAGATACATGGAATATAGTCTGATTTCCCGTACGGTCGGTTGACGGCCAGCAGAAGGTCCGCAATTTCCCTTCCAAGCGGAGTCTTTCTGTATACCGGTGCTTTACAGATATAGCCGTCCAGAAAAATGCTGTTTGTCTTGACACCGTCCATATCCTCATCGCTCTCCACAAAGGACACTTCCCTTGCGAAGACGGACAGCACAAGTCTGTTTTTCTGTTCCTCATGCCGATTATAGGACCGGAACTGTCCCTGAACGATAATATACTCTCCCACATAATCCTGGGTCACATCGATCAGACGCTCAGAGATCATGACCGGGATCCGGTCCTCCGAGTTGCTCAGGCGCTTCACAAGCACTTCCATCGTGTAGAAGCCCTCTCCAAATACTTCGTGGCTGAATTCGAATGTTGTCGCCACCTGTCCCATAATCGTTACCTGGTTGTTTTCAATGATCTTATCTGACATGAAATGTAATTCTCCCTTCCTCTGATACGTAGTTTTTTATCTTTAATACTTTATGCCCCTCCTTGAAAGGATATGACCATTCCGGAAGATTTTCCATAAATTTCGATCGACATATTCCGATAAATATGGATAGAAATGCTTGTAAAATCCAAAAAATATGGTAGACTATATAAGTTGCTACATTATATAAGTAGAAAGAAGGATATAACGATATGAAAATAAAACGTGAAGATATTCGTAATATTGCCATTATCGCCCATGTAGACCACGGGAAAACAACTCTGGTTGACGAGCTTTTAAAACAGAGCGGCGTCTTCCGTGAGAATCAGGAAGTTGAAGAGCGTGTCATGGACTCCAATGACATCGAGCGTGAGCGCGGCATCACCATTCTTTCAAAAAATACAGCCGTACACTACAAAAATACGAAAATCAATATTATTGATACACCGGGACATGCCGATTTTGGCGGCGAGGTAGAACGTGTCCTCAAAATGGTAAACGGTGTTGTCCTTGTTGTGGACGCCTTTGAAGGGCCGATGCCGCAGACCAAATTCGTTCTGAAAAAAGCGCTGGAATTAAAGCTGCCGGTCATTGTCTGCATCAACAAAATCGACCGTCCGGAAGCACGTCCGGATGCAGTGATTGACGAGACACTGGAGCTCTTTATGGATCTGGACGCAGATGACAGCCAGCTGGACTGCCCGTTTGTGTATGCTTCTGCCAAAGGCGGGTACGCGATTCTGGAGCTGGATGACAAACCGGAAAATATGATCCCGCTTTTCGAGACGATTCTGGAATACATCCCTGCCCCGGAAGGAGATCCGGACGCCGCCACCCAGGTGCTCATCAGTACAATCGATTATAATGAATATGTGGGACGTATCGGTGTAGGAAAAGTTGACAACGGAACAATCCGTGTCAATCAGGATGTCGTCGTTGTCAACCATCATGAGCCGGACAAACAGAAACGGGTAAAAATCAGCAAGCTCTATGAGTTTGACGGTTTGAACAAAATCGAGGTCAAAGAGGCTGGAATCGGTTCTATTGTTGCCATTTCCGGTATCGCTGATATTTCCATCGGAGATACGATCTGCTCCCCTGAACATCCGGATCCGATCCCGTTCCAGAAAATTTCCGAGCCTACGATCTCCATGCAGTTCAAGGTTAACGACAGCCCGTTTGCAGGGCAGGAAGGAAAATTTGTAACTTCCCGTCATCTCCGCGACCGTCTGTTCCGTGAACTGAATACGGATGTCAGTCTCCGCGTGGAAGATACCGATGACATGGACAGCTTCAAAGTGTCCGGACGAGGCGAGCTCCATCTTTCCGTCCTGATCGAGAACATGCGACGCGAAGGCTACGAATTTGCTGTCAGCAAGGCAGAGGTTCTTTATAAAGAAGACGAAAACGGAAAACTGTTAGAGCCGATGGAGCTTGTCTACATCGATGTTCCGGACGAGTTTACCGGAACCGTCATCGACAAGCTGAGCCAGAGAAAGGGCGAACTCCGGAATATGGGAATGTCAAACGGTGCCTACACCAGACTGGAATTTTCCATCCCGTCCCGGGGCCTGATCGGATACCGCGGCGACTTTCTGACCGATACAAAGGGGAACGGAATCATGAACACTGCCTTTGACGGCTACGCTCCGTACAAAGGCGAAATTCAGTATCGTAAAAACGGTTCTCTGATCGCTTTCGAGACAGGCGAGGCTCTGACCTACGGTCTTTTCAATGCCCAGGAACGCGGAACATTATTTATCACTCCGGGGGAACGTGTCTATGCCGGAATGGTAGTCGGCCAGAATGCAAAGACCGATGATATCGAAATCAATGTCTGCCGGGCGAAGCACCTGACCAACACTCGTGCTTCCGGTTCTGATGACGCATTAAAACTCTCTCCTCCGCGTATCCTGAGTCTGGAGGAGGCGCTGGATTTCATTGATACAGATGAACTTCTGGAAGTGACTCCGAAGAGTCTCCGGATCCGTAAAAAGATTCTGGATTCCAGAATGCGCAGACGTGACAGCGCGAAAAAATAAAAGTGAATTATTCTGAGGTGTCTATATGGATTTTTTATGGTTTTTAGAAGGCATCCGGACTCCTGCAGGTAACGAATTCTTTCAGTTCGTTACCTGTTTTGGTCAGGAAACCTTTCTTCTTGCATTAATCTGCTGCTTTTACTGGTGCGATAATAAAACATTCGCCTGTCAGCTGGGCCTGACCTATTTTTCATCCGGGCTTTTCGTACAGAGTATGAAGATTACGTTTCGGATTCCGCGTCCCTGGGTTTTGGACCCGGATTTTCCGCCGGTAAAGAGTGCCGTTTCCCATGCCACCGGTTATTCGTTTCCAAGCGGTCACACGCAAGGCGGCACCTGTCTGTTTGCTCCCCTTGCAATGAAAGCCGGAAACAGGATTCTGAAAGTGTTATTTACCGCAGCATTTCTTCTGATCGGTTTTTCAAGAATGTACCTGGGCGTCCATACACCCAAGGATGTGCTTGCTGCCCTGACAGTTTCCCTTGCCTTTTCCTGGTTTTTCTCCAGATTTTCTTCCAGGCTTTTTGACCATATCCGGACACTGTGTATCGTCCTGGCCATCTGTGCTTTTGCAGTGCTTCTTTACGCCTGTCTTCTAATGCACCTTGACCGGCTGGCTGTCAGATATGCCGCAGACTGTATCAAAGCCGCCGGAGCCGGACTTGGTTTCGCCGCAGGACTTTATCTGGAACAGACACGACTCCGGTTTTCCACCGCGGCACGCACCCGTACCGCACAGGCCATAAAACTGCTTGCAGGTCTTTTTTCCACACTCCTGTTCAAGCTGTTCCTCTCGGGCCTTGGCTCCGCCCTGCTCTGGAAAGCATTTGTTTACGCTTTCCTCGTTTTCTGGATTCTGTTTTTATATCCTGCCCTCTTTGTATTCGTCCAGAAAAAAGCATAGTTTTTTCATTCTATTGTTTGTACTTCTCAGATTTTGTCAGTAAACTTATTACTTTTAATATTTTTTTTAGTTATTTATAATTGCATGTCCAAAGTCTTCGTAGTATAATAAGGGCAGGAATTCAAATCTATGATTTGAAAACAGATCTTCTGCCAGATTGAACTGCTTTCGCAGCCGGGCAGAAAATACAGGAAAAAGGAGTTGGGCTTATGAAATTTATTATCAGAGGAAAAAATATCGATGTGACGCCTGCTTTAAAGGAAACAATCGAGCACAAACTTGGAAAGTTGGAAAGATATTTCACTCCTGAAACCGAGATACACGTTACACTCAGTGTGGAAAGGGAAGAGCAGAAAATTGAAGTCACTATCCCTCTCAAGGGAAATATTATCCGCTCCGAACAGTCCAGCAACGATATGTATGTTTCTATCGACCTTGTCGAAGAGATCATCGAACGTCAGCTCCGCAAATATAAAAACAAGCTGGTTGAAAAACATCAGGCTGGTGTGGATTTCAGCAAATCATTTGTGGAAGATCATGATCACGACAGCGTGGAAGACGATTCTATTCAGATTATCCGTACAAAACGCTTTGGTATCAAACCAATGTTTCCGGAAGACGCATGCATTCAGATGGAACTTCTCGGTCATAATTTCTATGTATTTACCAACGCTGAGACAGATGAAGTCAATGTTGTATACAAGAGAAAGAATAATACTTACGGTTTGATCGAACCGGAATTCCAGTAGTATTATAAAAGCAAGGGGCTGTAAAACACAGCCCCTTCCCTATTTCTCAAACAGCATCGTTTCTCCCTTATGCACTGCGAAAAAGCACTCTTCGCCCCACTCCAGTTTCGCCTGTCCGTTTGTCCCTTCTGTCAGCTCTTTTTCCATTTTTCCCTTTTCTCTGTAAGGAATCAGACACTCCATGCAGACAGCTTCCGTATACCGGGTGTCCAGAACATGAATCCCATTCTGGGCAAGGATGTACTGGATCTTCCCCAGTCCGGTATATTCAGTCCGGATTTTCAGTTTAATCCCTCGTTTTCTGGTAATAATAGCACTTGCAAGAAGTCCCTCTTTTGCTGCTCCGGAGTAGGCCCTGACAAGCCCGCCGGTTCCAAGAAGCGTTCCTCCAAAATAACGGGTCACGACAATCACGGAGTCATGGATGTCCTCTCCTGTCAATACATCGAGAATCGGCTTCCCGGCGGTTCCTCCCGGCTCTCCATCATCACTGAAACGCTGCAGTTCAAACCGCTCTCCCAGAACATAGGCATAGCAGTTGTGCGTAGCATTGTAATGCTTTTTCCGGATGCTCTCTATAAATTCCAGCGCCTCTTCCTCCGTGTCAATATGGGAAACCGCCGCCAGAAAACGAGATCTCTTTTCAACAATTTCCGCTTCCCCGTTTTCAAGCACTGTCCTGTATTCTTCGACCATGTTCGTTCCTCCTGTATCTTCTTTTCTACTATAACAGGAATTTCAACATTTTCAAAACTTTTTCTTAAATTTTTATCAGCGAATACTGAAGATTGCATTTTTTTCTTTATTTCAATATTGAAATTTGCTATAATGGTTTGGTATAAAAGGAGGCATATGCTCATGAACTATGGTAGAAAAAAGGCTGCTAAGAAACGAAAAGACATTACCTCAAAATCAAAACTGAAAAAGAAACGTCTCGGCGTACGGATCTTCAAAGGAGTTCTTCTGACGCTCCTGCTTCTTGTCGTAGCCGGATGTGTGGGCGGCGGAATTTTTATCAAAAAAGTCATCAATGATGCCCCGGATGTCACCCCGGAAGACGTAAAGCCAACAGGATATACTTCCGTTATTTACGCGTCGGATAATAAGACCGAAACCGAGCGGCTGACCTCAGCCGGTTCCAACCGTGTTTATAAGACAATCGACGAGATTCCAAAGGATCTTCAGCATGCTTTTGTTGCAATCGAGGACGAGCGTTTTTATGAGCATAACGGTATCGATCCAAAAGGTATCATCCGTGCAGGAATCATCGGTATCACCACCGGAGATTTTTCTCAAGGCGCATCGACCCTGACACAGCAGCTGATCAAAAATAATATTTTTGACTTCATGTCGGAAGATACGTTCTTTGACAGACTGGAACGTAAAATTCAGGAACAGTATCTTGCACTCAAGCTTGAAAAGCAGATGTCAAAAAGCGAAATCATGGAAAACTATCTGAATACCATCAACCTTGGCCAGAATACACTCGGGGTACAGGCTGCTTCCCAGCGGTACTTTAACAAGGATGTGTCTCAGCTGACTCTTTCGGAATGCGCGGTCATCGCTGCGATTACCCAGAGTCCAAGTTATTACAATCCTATTACACATCCTGACAACAATGCGAAACGCCGCGAGCAGGTTCTCGACAACATGCTTGATCAGGGATATATTTCCCAGGAGGCGCATGATGAAGCACTGGCGGATGATGTATATTCCCGTATTCAGAATGTCAATACGAACATCACACAGAGCACCACTCCCCAGAGCTATTTTGTGGACGCTTTGACAGAACAGATTCTGAATGATCTGGAAGATCCGGATATCGGACTTGGCTACAGCGAAACTCAGGCCTACAATACATTATATAAAGGCGGATTGAGTATTTATTCCACACAGGATCTGGAAATCCAGGGAATCTGTGACCAGATCGTCAACGATGACAGCAATTATCCTTCCAACATAGAGTATGGACTGTCCTATGCTCTGACTGTTACCCGTGCCGATGGGACACAGGAAAACTACAGTTCCGGACATATCAAGCAGTTCCGGAATATGAAATACGGACTGACTTTTGATTCGGAGGAAGAAGCGTACCAGGTGATCGAAGAATTTAAGGCTTCTATTGCTCAGGAGGGGGACACATATGATGAAGTAATCGATCTGTCACCGCAGCCTCAGGCATCAGTGACCGTCATTGATCAGGCTACCGGACAGATCAAGGCCATGGTCGGCGGCCGTGGAACCAAGTCCTCCAGCATGAGTCTGAACCGTGCATACACCGGATCTACAAGACAGCCTGGTTCCTGTTTTAAGATTCTGTCTACCTACGCTCCTGCCCTTGACAGCGCCGGTGAAACACTGGCAACAATCATCAAGGATGAACCTTATGAATACGCGGATGGTACTCCGGTATCCAACTGGTGGGGCGATTATTACCGCGGTGATATGACCATGCGGGAGGCGATTGAGCAGTCCGCCAATATCTGCGCTGTCAAGACACTGACAGAGATTACGCCGCAGCTTGGCTTTACCTACTGTCAGAACTTTGGACTCTCCACTCTGGTTGAAAGCCGGACTACAGATGAGGGTCAGGTATTTACAGATATTCACCAGTCTCTTGCCCTTGGCGGTATCACAGACGGTGTGTATAACTACGAAATGTGTGCGGCATACGCCGCAATCGCAAACGGCGGTGTTTACCAGGAGCCGATCATGTACACCAAGATTCTGGATCATGACGGCAATGTCCTGCTCGACCGTACTCAGACACAGGAAAAGCGTACTGTCCTGAAAGAATCCACCGCATATCTTCTGACAAGCGCAATGGAAGGCGTTCTGACAGAAGGAACCGGTACTCCGGCCCGTCTTTCCAATATGGCAGCTGCCGGTAAGACCGGTACAACATCCAACAACGTTGATCTCTGGTTTGCAGGTTACACTCCATATTATACCTGTACGATCTGGACCGGTTATGATGACAATACCCCGCTCGCAGATCAGGAGTGGAATTATCATCTAAGAATGTGGAAAAAGATCATGGATCAGATCAATACAACAAAAGGTCTTTCCTACACAGACTTCGAAACACCGGACTCTGTTGTTGAGCGGACTGTCTGCACAAGCACCGGTAAACTTGCTGTATCCGGATGTCCTTCTGTGACAGAATATTTTGACAAAGATACCGCACCTACCGAAAGCTGTTCCGGACACAGAACCACACGGCGTTCTACGAGCAGTAATTCTGAAAGCTCAGACAGTTCTGATCAGTCAGAAGACAGCCAGTCTTCCGAAAGTTCCGACAGCAGTAATTCTTCGGACAGTGAATCCTCTTCCGACAGCGGAAACAGCAGTTCCTCTGACAGCACTCAGGGATCTGACAATACTTCCTCCGATTCAAACAGTGGAGGAGCTCAGAGTGATGATTCCGGCGGAGACAGCGCTTCCGAGTAGATAGTTCCGGACAAAAAACGCAGCATTAAGGCCCCTGCAGCAGATATTATCTGCCGCAGAGGCCTTCTTTATGTTCTGTTATTCAGATGATTAATCTAAAACGAGTTTTGCCGCTCCGCAGATCCCCGCATCATTTTCAAGCTCCGCAAGTGTAAATTTCACGTCGCGGTCAGCAAAAAACGCTCTCTCCTGATATGGCTTTTTGATGTACGGGAGAAGCACTTCTCCTGCCTTGGATACCCCGCCTCCGATCACGATGGCAGCCGGATCTACTGCAGCCGCAAGATTTGCGAGCGCATATCCCAGATATGTTCCAAACTCCACAGCAATCTCATCGGCAACTTCATCTCCTGCTTTTACCGCATCAAAGACGGTCTTTGCGTTGACCGGTCCTTTTCTCAACAAAGTCTCCCTGTCAGTGGAATCCAGCTTTTTCTTTGCAAGACGTGTAATTCCTGTCGCAGATGCGTACTGCTCCAGACATCCATGATTTCCGCATCCACAGCTGTCCGTTTCCTCGTAGTTGACACAGAGATGACCGATCTCACCGCCGGCTCCATGTTCCCCTGTCAGGATCTTTCCATTAATCAGGATTCCTCCTCCGACACCGGTTCCCAGCGTGACCATAATCATATTTTTACAGCCTCGTCCGCCGCCGAGCCACATTTCTCCAAGTGCTGCCACATTGGCGTCATTGCCTGTAGCAGTACGGATTCCTGTCAGCTCCTCCATCTCTTCTTTCACATTTTTATATTCCCATCCAAGATTTGCCGTTGCCTTTACAACTCCGTCTTCTGTAATCGGAGCCGGGACCCCGATTCCGATTCCGGCCACATTCTCTTTCGGAATTCCATTCTTTTCCAGACTGTTCAAAAGAGATTTGGCAATATCCGGAAGAATCCTGCAGCCTTTCTCTTCCGTTCTGGTTTTTATCTCCCATTTTTCCCGAATGTTTCCGTCTTCCTGAAATAATCCGATCTTGACGGTGGTACCTCCTATATCAACTCCAAAACAATAATTCATCTCTGTTCTTTCCTTCCTCTTATTTTGCCAGACTTTCCTGTACACGTCTGTATAACTCTTCTGCCGCATTATACCCCATCTGTTTCTGTCTGTGGTTGACAGCCGCTGATTCCACAATGATCGCCAGATTTCTTCCCGGACGGATCGGAATCGAATGGCATACGACTTTATTTCCGAGAAATTCTGTATATTCCTCTTTCAGTCCAAGACGGTCGTACTCCCGGTTCTTGTCCCACTCTTCCATATTGATCACGAGATCGATCGTCTGTGTCTCTCTGACGCTCTGTACACCAAACAGACTCTTGACATCGACAATACCGATTCCGCGAAGCTCGATAAAATGTCTGGTGATATCGGGAGCTTTTCCAACCAGAGTATCATCGCTGACTTTCCGGATTTCAACAACATCGTCTGTCACAAGACGATGGCCGCGGTTAATCAGTTCCAGTGCTGCTTCACTCTTTCCGATACCGCTCTCACCCATCATCAGAACACCAACTCCATATACATCAACCAGTACCCCGTGAATAGAAATGCATGGAGCCAGTTCCACATTCAGCCAACGGATCACTTCCGCAGTAAAGGCAGAGGTCTGTTTACAGGACTGAAAAATCGGCACTTTCATTTCATTGGCCATCTCAAGAAACATCGCATCCGGCTCCATATTCCGGCAGTATACAATACATGGAATTCCATAGGAGAGAAGCTGCGCATACATCTCTTTCTTCTTCTCATCTGACAGTGTTTCCAGATACGTATACTCCACATATCCGATAATCTGGACACGCTCAGAATCAAAATGGTCAAAATATCCCGTCAGCTGCAATGCCGGACGGTTGATATCCGGAACCTGAATTTCCGACTGGGTCAGGTCCAGATCCGGAGTCAGATTCTTCAGGTTCATCTTCTCAATTAGTTTTTCAAGCTTCACACCCATATTTGTTCTCCTTTATTTTCTCAGTTAAAATCATTTTGTGAATAGTATATCATATCAGTGGAAAAAATTGTACACGTCTCTGGCAGATTTTTCATTCATGGTAGGAAGTTTTTTCAGATCTTCGATTTCCGCCTGCCGGATCGCATCCAGACTCTGAAAATGTTTCATCAGATCTTTTCTCCGCTTCGGTCCCACTCCCGGAATATCATCCAGAATCGAGTGAACCTGCCCCTGTCCCCGCAGTTTCCGGTGAAATTCGATGGCAAACCGGTGAGCCTCATCCTGTACACGTGTAATCAGTTTAAACGCCTCTGAATCTGCCCGGATTGGGAGTTCTTCATCGTGGTAATAAAGTCCTCTCGTGCGGTGCCTGTCATCCTTCACCATGCCGCAGACCGGTATGCTGATATGCAGCTCCTCCAGCACTTCCTCCGCGATATGCACCTGTCCCTTGCCGCCGTCCATCAGAATCAGATCAGGAAAGACAGTAAAACTTCCGAACTCTTTTCCTTCTTCTTTTTCCTGCAGTCCATGTGTGAACCGCCTTGTCAGCACTTCCCGCATACTTGCGTAATCGTCCGCTCCCACTACGCCCTTGATACGGAACTTCCGGTAGTCGCTTCTCTTCGGTTTTCCATCCTCGTAGACTACCATGGAACCAACCGATGCAAACCCGTTCGTATTGGAGATGTCAAACGCCTCCATCCTGCGGATTCCGGTAACACCGATAATTCCCTCCAGTTCCCGGACTGCTCCTGTAGTTCTGTTGGCTTCCCGGATCAGGTGTTCTTTATCTTTTGCAAGTACCATCGCCGCATTTTTCTGCGCCAGTTCACAAAGTTTTTCCTTCTCGCCCTTTTTCGGCACTGTAAAGGTTACTTTGTGTCCTCTTCTGCGAGTCATCCATTCCATCAGTATATCTGCTTCATCCAGTTCGTACGGAAGCAGCAGTTCTCTTGGAATATACGGTGTCCCGGCATAAAACTGCTTGATAAAGCTCGTCAGGATCTCCGCCTTCGTTTCGTCCGGATCGGTCCGCAGATAAAAATGATCCCGTCCGATCAGGCGGCCTCCACGTATGAAGAAGACCTGTACCACAGCATCCCCCTCTTCCCTTGCAACCGCCAGAACATCCCGGTCTTCTCCCGGTTTTCCCGCATCGGTGATCTTCTGCTTTTCCGAAATCTTCTTGACACTTCCGATCAGCTCCCGGTACTCGATTGCCTTTTCAAACTCCATCTGCCCGGATGCTTCCATCATCTTTTCTTCCAGTTCTTTCAGAATCCCGTCATAATGCCCGGATAAAAATTTCACGACCTCGTCAATGGACTCCCTGTACTGTTCGCTGGAAATATATCCCTGGCACGGAGCATCACACTGTTTGATGTGGTAGTACAGACACGGACGTTCTTTCCCGATATCTCTCGGCAGATTTCTGCTGCAGCTTCTTAAATGATACAGCTTTCTTACCATATCAATGATATCCTTCACCGCCTGAGAACTCGTAAACGGTCCAAAATACTTTGCCTTATCCTTTGCCTGCCTGCGCACCATCATAATCCGCGGGAACGGTTCCTGGACGGTCACCTTGATAAAGGGATATGTCTTATCGTCCATCAGCATGGTATTGTACTTCGGCCTGTGTTCCTTGATCAGATTACATTCCAGTACCAGAGCTTCCAGTTCCGAATCTGTGACAATGTATTCAAACCGCCGGATGTGCGTGACCATCTGTTCGATCTTGACGCCCTTATTTCTGCTGCTCTGAAAATACTGCCTCACCCGGTTTTTCAGGCTGATGGCTTTTCCCACGTAGATGATCTCGTCCTTCTCATCATGCATCAGATAAACTCCAGGCTTTGCCGGCAGTTTTTTCAGTTCTTCTTCAATTACAAACATCGCTTCACCTCTTTAACCCCATCTATTTTAGCAAAAGAACAGCGTATGGACAATCCCCATACGCTGAATTCCTGTCTTTATTCTTCTGTCGGTCCAAAGCCTGTGCTTTCTTCCTCGTTTGCAGTCTCCTCCGGTGCCTGAACAGTTTCTTCGATCTCCGGATGATCCGGAAATTCTACCGGCTTCATTGCGATCCGTTCCTCTTTTTTGACTTCCCCTTCGGACACTCCTTTGACCTCGTGGAAGATCTTCATAAACTCTTTTCCGGTAATCGTCTCTTTCTCGATCAGGAACGCTGCAATCTTGTCAAGTGCTTCCCTGTTCTCCATCAGAAGACGTTTTGCTTCATCGTAGGCAACCTTCAGCATCTGCATGACCTCAGAGTCAATCTCAGCCGCTGTCGCCTCACCGCAGTTCATGACTGCCCTTCCGTCAAGGTACCGGTTCTGGATGGATTCCAGTCCGATCAGACCGAACTTCTCGGACATACCATACTGGGTAATCATCGCTCTGGCAACCTTGGTCGCCTTCTCGATATCATTGGAAGCTCCTGTCGTAACTGTATCAAATACGATCTCCTCCGCAGCACGTCCGGCAAGAAGCCCTACCAGCATCGCCTCAAGTTCCTTCTTGGTGTTGAGGAATTTCTCTTCCTCCGGTGTCTGCATGACATATCCAAGCGCACCCATCGTACGCGGAACAATCGTGATCTTCTGAACCGGCTCGGAATCCTTCTGAAGCGCACTCACAAGTGCATGTCCCACCTCATGGTAGGAAACAATCCTGCGCTCTTCCTGGCTCATGATCCGGTCTTTCTTTTCCTTTCCTACAAGAACCACTTCCACGGCCTCAAAAAGGTCGGACTGACTCACCGCGTGACGTCCATGCTTTACTGCATTAATCGCCGCTTCATTGATCATATTCGCAAGATCTGATCCTACCGCGCCGCTCGTCGCAAGTGCGATCTCCTCCAGATTAACGCTCTCATCCATCCGCACATCCTTTGCATGTACTTTCAGGATATCAACACGGCCTTTCAGATCCGGTCTTTCCACAATAATCCGGCGGTCAAACCGTCCCGGTCTTAACAGAGCCGGGTCCAGAATCTCCGGACGGTTCGTTGCTGCCAGTAGAAGAAGACCTTTGTTTGTATCAAATCCATCCATCTCCGCCAGCAGCTGATTCAGTGTCTGTTCACGCTCATCGTTTCCCCCGAGCTGCGAATCCCTGCTTTTTCCGATGGCATCGATCTCATCGATAAAAATAATACACGGCGCCATCTGCTGTGCCTGTTTAAACAGATCCCTTACACGGGATGCTCCGACTCCGACATACATTTCCACAAACGCAGAACCCGACAGAGAGAAAAACGGCACATTCGCCTCTCCTGCCACTGCCTTTGCAAGCAGCGTCTTACCTGTTCCCGGAGGGCCTACCAGAAGCGCTCCTTTCGGAAGCTTCGCTCCGACTCCCGTGTATTTGCCCGGATTGTGAAGGAAATCTACCACTTCCTGCAGAGACTCTTTCGCCTCATCCTGACCGGCCACATCACGAAATGTTACGCCCGTGGTCTTTTCCACATACATCTTGGCATTGCTCTTTCCAATCCCCATCATGCCCCCGCTGCTTTTGGATACTCGCCGCATCAGGAAACTGAGCAGAATAAATACTAGCGCAAACGGAAGAATGACACTGAATACAAGATTTAAAATCATCATGGATGTCGAATCCGGAATCGTCCTGCTGACCTCAACTCCCGCTTTCTCCAGCTTATTGTACATTTCCGGATCATCTACAATCCCGGTATAATACTCTACCTGAGATCCGGTATTAAACTGTGTAAACCAGTTACTGCCCTGAGTGAGTGTATCCTGTCCGTCACTGCTTCCCGACTGGGAATCCTGCTGCTTTTCCGCTTCCGTTTTCGGTATGATCGTAATCTTTTCCGAGTCAATAGTGACTTCCCTGACTTCGCCCTGTTCCACCATATCCATAAATTTCGTATAGGAAATCTCCTGAGATGGCGTGTCCTGCATGAGCTGATAGAGAAACATGACAAAAACAGCAGCAATTATTGTGGTTATAATAATAATCCCATAATTCTGCCGATTATTGTTATCGTTCTTTTTATTATTCTGATTGTCCATTCTTTTCCTCCTACATGCTATCTATTTTATTATAAGTTTGATCTTCATACAAATCAATAAAAACATTGTGAAATTTTAGTGAGGATCCAGCTTCCTTTTCTACATATTAAATATTGTAAAATTCCCGTAAATTGTAGTATACTATTCAGGTAGTATTTTCAAAATATAGGACAAGAAATAAATTTTGCGAAGGAATGGTTTGTGTATGAAAATAGGATTTGATAATGACAAATATCTCCATATGCAGTCTGAGCATATCCGTGAACGGATCAGTCATTTTGACAACAAGCTGTATCTGGAGTTTGGTGGAAAACTCTTTGATGATTTCCATGCTTCCCGTGTTCTTCCGGGATTTCAGCCGGACAGCAAGTTAAGACTCTTAAAACAGCTTTCCGATACGGCTGAGATCGTCATCGTCATCAGTGCCGGTGACATTGAAAAAAACAAGGTCCGCGGAGATCTTGGTATCACCTACGATGATGATGTACTCCGCCTGAAAAGCGCCTTTGAAGAAAACGGTCTCTATGTCGGCAGCGTTGTCATCACGCAGTACAGCGGCCAGAAGAGCGCGGATCTCTTCCGCCACCGTCTTGAAAACATGGGAATCCGTGTCTACACTCATTATATTATTGAAGGATATCCGTCCAATATTCCTTTGATCGTGAGCGATGAGGGATATGGAAGAAATGATTATATTGAGACATCCAGACCGCTGGTAGTCATCACTGCCCCTGGACCTGGAAGCGGAAAAATGGCGACCTGCCTTTCCCAGCTCTATCATGAGAACAAACGCGGAATCCGGGCCGGCTACGCAAAATTCGAGACATTCCCGATCTGGAACATTCCGCTGAAACATCCGGTGAACCTCGCGTATGAAGCAGCTACAGCTGACTTAAATGATGTCAATATGATTGACCCGTTCCATCTGGAAGCATACGGAAAGACTACTGTCAACTATAACCGTGACGTGGAGATCTTCCCGGTTCTGAATGCCATGTTCGAGCAGATCTTTGGAGAGAGCCCGTACAAGTCACCGACCGACATGGGTGTCAATATGGCCGGAAACTGTATCTGTGATGACGAAGTCTGCCAGGAAGCATCCCGCCAGGAAATCATCCGCCGATACTATCAGGCAAAATGTGATCTTCTGCAGGGAGATATCCCGGACTCCGAGGTCTTCAAACTGGAGCTTCTGATGAAACAGGCACATGTCACCATCCATGATCGCCGTGTTGTTGACGCAGCACTTTCCCGTGCCGAGAGCACCGGAGCTGCCGCTGCTGCTATCGAGCTTCCGGACGGAAAGATCATGACAGGAAAGACTTCCAACCTGCTCGGACCTTCCGCGGCACTGATCCTGAATGCCCTCAAGGAGCTTGCCGGTATTGATCACGACCTCCATGTGATCTCTCCGACTGCCATTGAACCGATTCAGAAAGTGAAAACACAGTATCTTGGAAGCAAGAACCCTCGTCTTCACATTGACGAGATTCTGATCGCCCTTTCCATTTCGTCTGCTGCCAATCCGGCTGCACAGCATGCGATGGAGCAGCTCCCGAAACTGAAAGGATGTCAGGTACACACCTCTGTCATGCTTTCTTCTGTAGATATTAAGCTTTTCAAAAAGCTTGGCATTCAACTGACATGCGAGCCAAAATATGAACACGATCCGATCTATTAGTTTCAGAAATATACAAAACCCGGACATCTGGTCCGGGTTTTTCTGTATCTGCTTTTTACTTTTTTAGGAAGCCATTGCTCCGCTTCCGTCCTCAAACTGAGAATTGTAAAGTTCTGCGTAGAATCCGCCTTTCGCAAGGAGTTCCTCGTGTTTTCCCTGTTCAACAATATCTCCGTCCTTCAGAACGAGAATCCGGTCCGCATCACGGATCGTGGAAAGCCGGTGGGCAATGATAAAACTTGTTCTTCCTTTCATCAGATTATCCATCGCTTTCTGGATCTGAATTTCTGTCCTTGTATCAACAGAACTTGTCGCTTCGTCAAGAATAAGAATCTTCGGATCTGCCAGAATGGCTCTTGCAATCGTCAGGAGCTGCTTCTGACCCTGTGAAACATTGCTTGCCTCCTCATTCAGCTCCATGTCATAGCCGTCCGGAAGAGTCTGGATGAAGTGATGTGCATGTGCCGCCTTTGCAGCTTCCACAATTTCCTCATCAGTCGCATCCAGTTTTCCGTAACGGATATTATCGCGAATAGAACCGTTGAAAAGCCATGTGTCCTGAAGCACCATGCCGAACATCTGCCGCAGTTCTCCACGGTTGAAGTCTTTGACATTGTGCCCGTCAACAAGAATCGCACCCTCATTGACATCGTAAAAGCGCATCAGAAGTTTAATCAGCGTTGTCTTTCCGGCTCCGGTCGGACCGACTATCGCGATCTTTTGTCCTTCTTTTACTTGTGTGGAGAAATCTTTGATGATGATATTGTTCGGATTATATCCGAATTTTACATGGTCAAACTCCACATTGCCCTGAAGCCCCTCTGTCGATACCGGATCTTTGGCAAACTGATCCTCTTCTTTTTCCTCCAGAAATTCAAATACTCGCTCGGAGGCAGCCGCCATGGACTGCAGCATGTTTGCCACCTGTGCCACCTGCTGAATCGGCTGAGTAAAGTTTCTTACATACTGGATGAAAGACTGGATGTCACCGACTTCAATCGTCTGTTTAATTGCCAGATATCCTCCAAGAATAGTAACGCCGACATATCCCAGATTGCCGACAAACTGCATGATCGGCATCATCATGCCGGAAAAGAACTGAGATTTCCATGCGGTCTGATACAGCACATCATTCATCTCGTTGAATTCTTTCAGGACATCCTCTTCCTTATTAAATGCTTTCACAATACTGTGTCCGCCGTAAATCTCTTCCACCTGTCCATTAACATGGCCCAGATATTCCTGCTGGTTTTTGAAGTATTTCTGTGAATGCTTCACAATAAATGATATAAGAATCAGAGAAATCGGCAGGATCAAAAGTGCCACCACCGTCATCAGCGGACTGATACTGAGCATCATGATAAGCACTCCGATCAGTGTTGTCACGGATGTAATCATCTGCGTTGCCGTCTGGTTCAGGCTCTGACTGAATGTATCTACATCGTTTGTGACACGGGAGAGCACCTCTCCGTGTGTCTTAGTATCAAAATAATTCATCGGGAGACGATTGATCTTTTCGGAGATTTCTTTTCTCATTCGATATGTCAGTTTCTGTGTAACTCCCGTCATGATATATCCCTGAATAAAGGAGAAAAGCGCACTGATTACATACAGGCAGAGAAGGGTAAGCAGAATTCTTCCGATTTTACCAAAATCTATTCCCTCTCCTCCTGTTACCTTGCTGACCAGTCCGGTGAAGATCTCCGTCGTCGCTTTTCCAAGTACTTTCGGACCGATAATATTAAATATGGTACTTCCGATGGCAAACAGCATGACGAATAGAATCGGGATCTTATACGGGCCAATGTATTTCAGCACTCTTTTCAATGTCCCTTTAAAGTCTTTTGCCTTTTCACCGGCTCCCATATGTCCATGTCCGCCCATCGGACCTCTTCTTTGATTACTCATATGCTGCCTCCCCCTTTCCGTTTCCTTTTACCGCCTGTTCCAGTTCCTCCCTGGAAAGCTGGGACGAAGCAATCTGATAGTAAGCTTCACAGTTTTTCAGAAGCTCCTCATGGGTTCCAATGCCGGCGATCTCTCCTTCATCCAGAACAATAATCTGTTCCGCGTGAAGAATGGTACTGATTCTCTGAGCCACGATAATCACGGTGCTATCCTTCGTCTTTTCTTTTAATGCCTGACGCAGAACCGTATCTGTTTTATAGTCCAGAGCTGAAAAGCTGTCGTCAAAGATAAAGATATCCGGATGTTTGGCTACAGCTCTCGCAATAGAAAGACGCTGTTTCTGTCCTCCGGAGACATTGCCGCCTCCCTGGGAAATCGGGCTGTCATAATCGTCCGGTTTCTCTTCGATAAAATCTTTCGCCTGCGCAATCTCAGCTGCTTCTTCTATGCGTTCCATCGGCATATTCTCATCACTGTATGCAATATTGGACGCGATCGTTCCTGAAAACAACATTCCTTTCTGCGGCACATATCCGAGTTTCTCCCGAATTTCATGCTGTGTCACATTCCGGATATCCCTGCCGTCTATCCGGATCGCGCCTTCTGTCACATCGTAGAAACGTGGAATCAGATTGACCAGGGTCGACTTACCGCTTCCTGTACTTCCAATGATTGCGGTTGTTTCACCCGGTTTTGCGGTAAAATGAATATCATGAAGTACATCTTTTCCGGCTCCCGGATAACGGAAAGATACATGATCAAATTCCACAAGCCCTTTTCCTGCTTCCGGAATATGTTCCGGTTCTTCCTTATCTTTGATTGCTGTCTCGCTTGTCAGGATTTCATCGACACGTCCTGCCGCAACCGCTGCTCTTGGAAGCATAATTGAAATCATACAGATCATCAGGAAGGCCATAATAATCTGCATCGTGTACTGGATAAATGCCATCATATCTCCAACCTGCATTTGTCCGTTGTCCACACCGTGTGCTCCTACCCACATAATCAAAATACTGATTCCGTTCATGATCAGCATCATCGCCGGCATCATCAAGGTCATGGCACGGTTGACAAACAGGTTCGTTTTTGTCAGATCCGTATTGGCCTTGTCAAAGCGTTCTTCCTCATGTTTTTCTGTATGGAACGCGCGAATTACAGAAAGTCCTGTCAGAATTTCTCTTGTCACCAGATTGACACGGTCCACCATTTTCTGAAGGATCCGGAATTTTGGCATCACACAGAGAAATAGAAGCAGCACAACTCCAAGTATCAATACTACTCCAAGAGCGATGATCCAGGTCATGGATACATTGGTATTAATTACCTTGTAAATACCGCCGACTGCGATAATCGGCGCATAGAGCACCATGCGAAGCATCATGACAATCACCATCTGAATCTGCTGAATATCATTGGTGCTTCTTGTAATCAGAGACGCAGTGGAAAAGTGGTCAAATTCACTGCTTGAAAATCCGACAACCTTGGTAAATACATTTCTTCTGAGATCCCGTCCGACAGCTGCTGCCGTCCTGGAGGCCAGAAGTCCGACCGTCACACTTGCGAGCAGACCCAGAAATGCAAGTCCCAGCATCTTGGCTCCGGTAATCAGGATGTAATTTGTCTGCATGGCATCCATATCCACCCCAAGACTGCGGTATATGTTTTCAATATAAACCGTTGCTGTCTGTTCCAGCATCGTATCCGGCATATCGGACACCTGCTGTTCCATCTCCCGGACCATGGATTCCCTCTGTTCCTGTGGAAGCACCCGGAGAATGTCAAACATGGATACGTCCCCCTGAACTGATCCTGCCGGCATCTGCGAAAGCATCTGCTCTTTCATCGCATCCAGTTCTTCACTGTCTGAAGAAAGCCCTTCTGCCAGAAACATCGGCTTCCCAAGAATATCGAAGAGTTCGTTCATCTGCTCTTCGTCATTGCGGACCGCGTCTTTCAGAACAACAAATTCCTCTCCTGTATCCAGATCTTCCTTTGTTCCTTCCCTGTACGCATCCAGCACCGTCCCGGCATCTTCCTGCGGGACAAGCAGAAGCAGATTTTCAAGGTCGGTCTTTCCGATCTGTTCCGGAACCGTCGTATCGATTCCGCCCTGCTGAATTCCTACATTGACAATATCTGATGTATATGTCGGCAGTGACAGATCGCAGAATGCCTGGACAAACAACACTACAATAATCGCCAGAATTACCATAGCATGCTGTTTCAGATATTTGAATAATTTTCCCATAATCGTTTCCTTCTTTCTGCCTTATTTTTTATCATCCAAATCAGCCATGCATTTCTTTTTGAAATCAATGCTGCAGCTTTCAATCTCTTCTTTTGTCATCAGATTTTCTCTGATCTGAAGCAGGATTCTTCGAAAAAGCAGTTTCTCTTCCGGCAGAACATCCTGAAACATTGCCTCATCCATTTCTTTCATCATGTCTTTGATTTTATTAATATAATGTTTGCCTTCCTCACTCAATGTGATCCACGAAACCCTCTGGTCCTGATCATCCTGGCTGCGTATAATCAGTCCTCTTGCCTCCAGCTTTTTCAGAAGCGCCGTGATGGACGGAGGCTTCACTCCAAGCTTTTTAGCAATATCCTTCTGGGGCAGTTTCCCTTCCTTGGAAAGGATAAACAGACATCCTGCCTGCCCCGGCTTCAGATCTACATCTTTCATACACTGCATGATCCTGTAGGTCTGTGCATGCAGGATCTGATTGAGCAGAAGAGGAACCGGTATTTCCCTTACCGATCTTTCTTCCATTGTTTTTCCTCCTTTAATTAGTTAGATGTCTAACCGATAGTTTAGTATTTTGCCTAATGTATGTCAATATATATCTTGTTATTTCACTTTTTAGTCATAAATTTTCACAAAAATTTAATTAAACAACTAATTAATCCGGATGTGTGGAAACATCCGGATTTTTCTATACCGTCCGGTCTTCTTTTTCGTATTTGTGATAAACTACTGTTGTATATAAAATGAAAAGACGCCTCCTTTAAGAAGCGTCTTGCTGACTCTATGTATGACTATGCTGTTTCGTCTTATCAATCCAGGTGATCTTCACCTTACACCTGTCATGAATCCGGCACTGGTCCAGTGAAAGATGAATGTCCTTCTTCTTCAGTACTTTTGAAATTCCTTCAAAAATCTGAAGAATCTGATTTTCATATTTCATTACGTTTTTGAACCGCTTATAGTATTTTCCTCCCCGGATCGCCTCCCCCGGAAGCCATGTCTTCCGGATATTGCGCGCCTGAATTTTCTTCTCACCCAGGAAGATAAACTCATTGATATTTCCCGGTCCGTCATTCAGATGATTGTCAAGACTTTCCGGTATCTTCCCCCAGATCTTTTCCGTCTCTTTTAAGATATCGAAAATCTCTTTTGTCTCTTCCCGGTTTAATTTGAAAATTTTCATCGTCTTTATTTCATCAAAAAGCCGGTAAGCTGCAAATTTCAAGTTGCCATTCCCCCGTAATTCCAGAGAAAAGCCGCCGTCATCGCCCTCCATGCCAAAATTCGGGCTGACATGATAGCGGAATACGACAATGTCTTTATTCAAATCCTTAAACTCCATAGTGTCCCCTTAATACCGATTCTCTGCCTGTCCAGCATCAAAAATTATAACATACTTCCTCAGGGTCTTCCATGTTTTTTCCGGTATTTTCTGTGAACATCCAAAGAACTTTTCGCAGGATCTGACATGGCAGGAGAATTTTTTCACTGTCTCGTTTTTTCTTCTCTCTCTTCGACAAAATGTACTTCTGACTGTTCCCAGTACTTCCTAAACATCCGCTCCGTCTGTCCATCCAGGTTCATCTGATACAGCCGGAAAGTCACAAGGAAATTCTTCGGCTGCCAGAGTTCCTCATAAGAATACTGATAACTCATACCGAGTTTTTCCATCACTGCTCCGCTTGCCGGATTCTTCACATCATGAGTCGCAGTCAAGTAAGGAATCCCGTCTTTTCTCACCCGCTCGATGACTGCTCTGCCGGCCTCAGTGACAATTCCCTGATTCCAGTATTCCTTTCTCAGACCGTATCCAAGGTCATGGCTTTCCTCCATGGATACACCAATGTATCCGACCGGACGGTTCTCCCCTTTCAGACAGATGGCATACTGGTATCCGCCCTCCTTTTTATAACTGTCCAGATAATGTTCCTTCAGAAATGTTTCCGCCGCCGTCAAGGATGCCGCCGGAAACCACGGAAGAAACCGATTGACCTCCTCGTCTTTCAGTATCTCATACAGCGCTTCCCTGTCTTCCTCGGTAAACTTCCTTAAAATAAGACGTTCTGTGATCAGTTCCGGTGTGTTTTCTTTCTTCATCTTTTCCCCCTCTTTCTGATTCTTATCCATTGGAATTAAGCCCGAAGGATTTTCTCCATCCGTTTTCCCTTTGCAAGTTCATCAACCAGTTTGTCCAGATATCGGATCTCCTGCATTAACGGCTCCTCGATCTCCTCTACACGCACCCCACAGATCACTCCTTTGATCTTCTTCCGGTTTTCATTTAACTCCGGTGCATTCTGGAAAAACTCGCCGTATCCGATCTCAGATACCGACATCTGATCCAGTTCTTCCTGCTTATATCCGGTAAGCCACCGGATAATCTCATCCACTTCTTCCTTTGTCCGATCCTTCCTCACTGCTTTATTAACCAAAAGCTCATAAATCTTCGCAAACTTCATCTGATATACTTTTTCATTCTCCAATTTCCTGCACTCCTTCCCCTGTTCTGAAATGTTTGTTTTTTTACATCATATCATAGATGGCAGGTTCTTTCACCCTGAAAAAGTATTGCGACTTTGTATGAATTATTAAATTTGCTGGAATAAACAACTGATTCAGTCTGTCAGGCAGTGCAAAATCCGGGCACGCAGAAAATAAACTGCTGGCCCGAATTTTGTCGTTTCTCCATTTTCTATTTTTCTATACAATGACAGGCTGCCTTATGTCCCGGTTCCACTTCCCGGAATTTTACAAGCTTACCTCTTATTCGACATATGCCAAACTTTAACTATTTGGCAACGATTTTCTTTTTCTATGGAATACAATATACTTGACATGACAGTCCAAAATGTGATATAAGTAAAAACAGTTAAAAAAATTAAAGAAGGGGATTGGTCAAATGGTATGACAGGAGTCTCCAAAACTCTTAGCGGGAGTTCGATTCTCTCATCCCCTGCTGAAACCGCCGAATTTCGGCGGTTTTTTCATGTCCGGGTTTGAAATAGAACACAAGGTAGAACACAAATAGAAAAGAGCATTTTCATGCTATGATATTAGATAGCCGAAAATGCTCTTCTTTCTTTGCATTGATCTTTCTTTTCCGATTCCGGTCAGTGCCGATATATCCGTTTTCTACAAAATGTCGATATATTCTCCTGCCAAAGCCTTGTTCATACTCCGGACCGCACAGAATTTTCCGCACATACTGCATGTGTCACTGTGATCATCTTCCGGTTTTCTGCTGTCCCGGATTGCTTTCGCTGTTTCCGGATCCAACGCACACGCGAACTGTTCTTCCCAGTCCAGTTTTCTTCTGGCCTCTGCCATCCTGTCATCGATCTCTCTTGCTCCCGGAATTCCTTTGGCGATATCTGCTGCGTGTGCCGCGATTTTCGATGCAATAATTCCCTGTTTTACATCATCTACATTTGGCAGTGCCAGATGTTCTGCAGGCGTTACATAACAAAGGAAAGCTGCCCCATTCATTGCTGCTACAGCGCCTCCGATGGCTGCTGTGATGTGATCATAGCCTGGCGCAATATCCGTCACAATCGGGCCGAGTACATAAAACGGTGCTCCCATACAGATACTGTTTTGGACTTTCATGTTTGCCTCTACCTGATCCAGCGGTACATGCCCCGGACCTTCTACCATAACCTGGACATTATGCGCCCATGCGCGTTTTGTCAGCTCTCCAAGACGGACAAGTTCCTCTATCTGACACACATCTGTTGCATCTGCCAGACACCCTGGGCGGCAGGCATCTCCAAGGGAAATGGTTACATCATATTCCTCGCAAATATCGAGAATTTCGTCAAAGTATTCGTAAAATGGATTTTCTTCCCCAGTCATGCTCATCCATGCAAATACCAGACTTCCGCCGCGGCTTACAATGTTTGTCTTTCTTTTATGCTTTTTGATCTGTTCAATCGTCTTTCTTGTAATTCCACAGTGCAGTGTCACAAAATCTACGCCGTCTTCCGCATGCATCCGAATGACATCAATAAAATCTTTTGCTGAAAGTGTTGCCAGGTCTCTCTGGTAATGAATCACACTGTCGTAAACAGGAACAGTCCCGATCATCACCGGGCATTCTTTCGTCAGTTTCTGACGGAATGGCTGTGTATTTCCATGACTGGAAAGATCCATGATTGCCTCAGCTCCCATATTAACGGCACTCAGCACTTTCTGCATCTCAATATCATAATCTTTGCAGTCTCTCGAGACTCCGAGATTTACATTAATTTTTGTTCGAAGCATACTGCCAATTCCTTCCGGATCAAGACAGGAGTGACGTTTATTAGCGCAGATTGCAACCTTTCCTTCTGCTACCAGTTTCATCAGCTTTTCGACCGGCATTTTTTCTTTTTCCGCTACTGTCTTGATCTGAGAAGTGACAATGCCCTTCCGGGCTGCATCCATTTGAGTTGTGTAGGTTTCCATATTCTTTACCTCCTTTTTCTTCCTTTGTCAGACGCCGGCTTTTATAGATAGACAGGCAGAATAATTACTTCCTGCTCTCATCTGGATGCCGACGCCTTCACCGTTTCTTTGTCTGGTGATCATCAAGTTTGTTTTCCTCCTTTAACCACAACCTGATTTTTCTATAGCGGCAGAAAGTGGTGTCCCCGGCCTGCCGCTTTCTCAGAAGCGTTTCACTTCCGATAAACTAATTCGCCATACGAAGCTGATTAAGCGCTCCACCTTTTTCCAGTACTGTAATCAAAATAAATGCCAGAATACTTCCTGCTACCGTTGAAATCAGAAATGGAACGACATAGACAAACAGGCCCACCGGCTCCATACCCATCAGAAGTTTTGCAACCGGATATGCACACAAGCCTCCCAAAACTCCTGTTCCAATAGCTTCTGCCGCACAGGTCGGAGCAAGTTTTCTACATCCCATATAGACAAGTCCGCAGCACAATGCTCCCACCATGCTTCCCGGAAATGCCAGAAGGCTGCCGAGGCTCATTATGTTCCGAAGCAGACTTGCACAGAAAGCAATACCGACTCCCCATCCCGGTCCAAGGGTTACAGCCGCCAGAATATTAACCATATGCTGTACCGGTGCACATTTACTTCCTGCCACCGGAAAGCTGATCATACTTCCAACGACCGCCAGTGCGGTCAGCACTCCTGCCAGTACCAGTTTTTTTGTTGCTGTATTTTGTTTCATCAACACACAGCTCCTTTCCATAAGTTCTCAGATATTTTCCTGTAACACCTTCCGGGAAAAGAAAAAGAGATGCCGCAGGGCATCTCCAGATTTAGTATCCTAAATAATTTCATCATCATCCCTACGTTGGCATTATCCAAATCAGGTCTCAGGTCGAGGCGATCCAGCCTCCTCTCAGCCGACTCCGGTCAGCTCCCTGTGTCACACTATTCAAATATCTGATCATAGACAATTATAGTCCTCTTATTTCTCACTTTCAAGTAGTAAATTGAAATTTATATCTGATCAAAACTCCAGCTTCAAGTATCAAAAAAGACAGCCTTAGCTGTCTCCTTCATTCATGTACCTTCAAAACCACATATAAGTCCACGTTTCTGTCATCCTGCTTTTTCCTATCCACCATTCCTTGGTTATGCCCTCGACCTATTAGTAACAGTCAGCTCCATGTGTTGCCACACTTCCACCTCTGCCCTATCTACCTCGTCGTCTTCAAGGGGTCTTACTACTTCCGTATGGGATATCTCATCTTGAGGGGGGCTTCACGCTTAGATGCCTTCAGCGTTTATCCCTTCCCGGCTTGGCTACCCTGCCATGCACTTGGTAATGCAACAGGTACACCAGCGGCCGGTCCATCCC